>CACZJT010000011.1 GCA_902781565.1 uncultured Ruminococcus sp. | reverse complement strand
CCTGCAAGGGCTCCTCGCCCTTGACCTCGGCAAGGGGCTAACGCCGCCCCTTGCATCCGGCGTGTTTGTGCTACAGAGTGCCGCTTTCTTTCACTTTGCGAAACGTGCGTATATTACATTTTTTCTGCCTTGCCAAATTATGATCTATCATAGATTCGTATAGCCCATCAGGTATTCGTCCACCGCTGCGGCACAGTCTCTGCCCTCGCGGATAGCACGGACTACCAGCGACTGCCCGATGTGCATATCTCCCGCGGCAAAGACCTTCGGGACACTTGCCGCAAAGCCCGCAGTCTTTATCCTGCCCCGCTCATCGACCTCCGCACCGAAGGCTTCCGCGATGTAGCTCTGACAGCCCGTGAAGCCCGCCGCGATAAGACACAGCTCGCAGGGGACGGTCTGCTCGCTTCCCTCGATCTCGTTCATGGTGCGCCTGCCCGTTTCGGGGTCGGTGCCGAAGGCGAGCCGCACCGTCTTTACCGCCGTGAGCCTGCCTTCGCCGTCCGAAATGAACTCCTTGACCGTGGTCTCATAAACGCGGGGGTCGTGACCGAATACCGCCGCCGCTTCCTCCTGACCGTAATCGGTCTTGCAGACACGCGGGTACTCGGGGAAGGGATTGTCCTCCCCGCGCTCATCGGGGAGCTTCGGCATCATCTCAAGCTGAGTCACCGAAGCACAGCCCTGACGGACGGCAGTCCCCACACAGTCATTTCCCGTGTCGCCGCCGCCTATGACTACCACGTTTTTCCCCTCCGCAGTAACGGCGGGAGCGCTGCCCGAAAGCAGGCTCTTTGTCGCCGCTGTCAGGTAATCCACCGCGAAATGTATGCCCGAAGCCCCGCGCCCCGCAGCTTGTATGTCCCTCGGCTTTGACGAACCGCAGGCGAGGATAACTGCGTCAAAACCGTCCGTGATCTCCTCCGCCGTGATGTCGTTGCCCACGTCACAGCCCGTTCGGAACTCAACGCCCTCCGCCGCCATGAGGTCTGTGCGGCGGGCGACAACGCTCTTGTCCAGCTTCATGTTTGGTATACCGTACATCAGCAGTCCCCCCGCTCTGTCCTCGCGCTCGAATACCGTAACGCTGTGACCGCGGCGGTTCAGACAGTCTGCCGCCGCAAGTCCCGCAGGCCCCGAACCTATGACTGCCACACGCTTACCGCTTCGGACGGCGGGTATGCGGGGTCTCATCAGCCCCTCCGCGAAGCCGTATTCGATTATCGAATGTTCATTCTCTTTCACTGTAACGGGAGAATCGTGTACCCCGCAGATACAAGCCTTTTCGCAGAGGGCGGGACATACCCTCGACGTGAATTCGGGGAAGTTGTTAGTCATCAGCAGACGTTTCAGCGCCTGATCCTTCTTACCGCGGAACAGAAGGTCGTTCCACTCGGGTATCAGATTATTCAGCGGACAGCCCGAGACCATGCCCCCGAGCATTCTGCCGTTCTGACAGAATGGCACGCCGCAGTCCATGCACCGCGCCGCCTGACAGCGCCTTTGCTCCTCGCCGAGAGGAATGTGGAACTCCTCAAAGCTCTTTATACGCTCCCCGGGCGGGAGCGCCGTCTGCTCCGCCCTCGCGTATTCAAGAAATCCCGTTGCCTTTCCCATAGCTCATTCCTCCTTGCCGCTCGTCACGGCGTAAAATGCTTCAATCTCCGCCTGTTCGGGGGTCATGCCCTTTTCCTCGAAGGACGATACGGCGGCTCTTATCCTCGCGTAATCGTGAGGGATTATCTTCTTGAACAGCGGCACGTATTCCTCGAAGCTGTCAAGTATGCGCCGCGCCTTGGGCGAGCCCGTTGCCGCGAAATGCTGCTCGATGAGCGTTCTAAGCTCGGCGACATCGTACTTCTCGCTGACCGTTTCCAGCGACACCAGCGACTTGTTTAGCCGCGTGTAGAGGTCGCGCTCCTCGTCGAGAACGTAGGCTATTCCGCCCGACATTCCCGCGGCGAAGTTCTTGCCCGTCCGACCGAGTATTACCGCTCTGCCGCCCGTCATATACTCACAGCCGTGATCGCCCACGCCCTCGCAGACCGCAACGGCGCCCGAATTTCTCACGCAGAAGCGCTCTCCCGCGATACCGTTTATGAATGCGCTTCCCGAGGTCGCGCCGTAGAGGGCAACGTTGCCGACTATGATGTTATCCTCGGCTTTGAAGCCCGCATTGGCAGGGGGATAAAGCACCAGTCTGCCGCCCGAAAGCCCCTTACCGAAGTAGTCGTTAGCGTCGCCGCAAAGCTCGAGGGTCAAGCCCTTGGGAATAAAGGCTCCGAAGCTCTGACCGCCGCTTCCCTGACACTTTACGGTGAGGGTATCGTCTTCGAGCGCCTGCTCTCCCTTTTGAGCCGTCACCTCCGAACCGAACAGAGTTCCAAAGGCGCGGTCGGTGTTGGTGACGCTCATGGAGATAGTCTTTTTGTTCCTGCTCTTAGCATTCAGCACGCCGCCCAGCTTCTTTGCGAGCACCTTTTCATCTGCTGTGTTTTCGAGCCCGAAATCGTAGACCTTTTTGGCGTCGAAATGCTCCGCGCCGCCCGCGCTCCCGTCAAGGAGCTGAGAGAGGTCGATGTTGCCGTCATGCTCACGCTGGTACAGCAAATCTGTCCTGCCGACAAGCTCATCTAAGGTGCGTATGCCGAGCTTTGCCATGTACTCACGAAGCTCCTCGGCGATGAAGTGCATGAAGTTCACCACGTATTCGGGCTTGCCCTTAAAGCGCTTTCTCAGCTCGGGATTCTGGGTCGCTATACCCATAGGGCAGGTGTCCTTGTCGCAGACGCGCATCATCACACAGCCCATAGTCACCAGCGGAGCGGTGGCGAAGCCGAATTCTTCCGCGCCGAGCAGCGCCGCTATCAGAACATCGCGGGCGGTCATCAGCTTGCCGTCCGTTTCGAGCCTTACGCGGGAGCGCAGACCGTTCATGATGAGGGTCTGATGTACCTCCGCAAGCCCCAGCTCCCAGGGCAGACCCGCGTTATAGATGGAGCTTCGGGGAGCGGCGCCCGTTCCGCCGTCATATCCCGACACGAGTATGACCTCCGCACCCGCCTTTGCGACGCCTGCTGCGACCGTTCCCACGCCCGCTTCCGAGACCAGTTTCACCGAGATACGTGCGCGGCGGTTTGCGTTTTTGAGGTCGTAGATAAGCTCCGCCAGGTCCTCTATGGAGTAGATGTCGTGGTGGGGCGGAGGAGAGATGAGCCCCACTCCCGCGGTGGAGTGGCGGGTCTTGGCTATCCAAGGATATACCTTGCCCGAGGGCAGGTGTCCGCCCTCGCCGGGCTTTGCTCCCTGTGCCATTTTTATCTGTATCTCGCTTGCGGAAACGAGGTATTCGCTCGTAACGCCGAAACGTCCCGAAGCCACCTGCTTTATCGCGGAGCAGCGGTCGGAGCGCAGCCTTTCGGGGCTCTCGCCGCCCTCGCCCGAGTTCGACCTGCCGCCTATGGAGTTCATGGCAAGGGCAAGACATTCGTGGGCTTCCTGCGAGATAGAGCCGTAGGACATGGCGCCCGTCTTGAAGCGGGTGCAGATGCTCTCAACGCTCTCGACTTCATCGAGGGGTATCTCGCTGCACTCGTCGAAGCGTATACCGAGCAGGCTGCGGAGGGTGAGCCTTTCGTCCTCGCGTTCGAGACAGGCGGCGTATTTCTTGTAGGTCTCGTAGCTGTTAGTCCATGCCGCCTGCTGCAAGAGGTGTATCGTTTCGGGGGTGTAGAGGTGGCGGCTCTTTCCGCTGCGGAGCTTGTGGCTTCCCGCGCTTGCGATCTCCCCCGACACCGCAAGTCCCAGCGGGTCGAATGCGGCGGTGTGGAGCTTTTCGGTGCGGCGGCTGATATCGGCGAGGGTTATCCCTCCGATACGGCTGACAGTCCCGCGGAAGTAGCGGTGTATCATCTCATGAGAAATGCCCACTGCTTCAAACAGCTTGCTGCCCTGATAGGATTGCAGAGCCGAGATACCCATTTTCGACGCGATCTTGACTATACCGTGGAGCACCGCGCTGTTGTAGTCGTCCTCGGCGGCGTAGAAGTCCTTGTCGAGCATACCGGTGTCGATGAGGTCGCGGATAGTCTCGTGGGCGAGGTAGGGATTCACCGCGCAGGCTCCGTAGCCCAACAGCGCCGCGAAATGATGTACCTCGCGGGGCTCGGCGCTTTCGAGGATTATAGCAACGGCGGTGCGCTTTTTGGTGGATACCAGGTGCTGCTGCAACGCCGCCACCGCAAGCAATGAGGGTATAGCGCAGTGATACTCGTCCACCTCGCGGTCGGAGAGTATCAGTATGCTCGCGCCGCTGCGGTATGCCTTATCGGCTTCGATGTAGAGCCGCTCTATCGCCTTTTCGAGTGGCGTGCCGATATAGTAGGTGATCGGGATAACCGCAGGCTTCAAGCCCGGGACGTTCATGCTCTTGATCTTCAGCATATCGGTCTCGGTGAGTATCGGGTGCTGTATTTTCAGGACGTGGCAGTTCTGCGGCTTCTCCTCTAAAAGATTTCCGTCCTCGCCGATGTAAACGCCCGTATCGGTGACTACCTCCTCGCGGATAGCGTCAAATGGCGGATTCGTGACCTGTGCGAAATACTGGCGGAAGTAGTTGAACAGCGGCGGATCGGTATCGTCGAGGGGCGGGAGAGGGATATCCGAACCCATTGAAGCGATAGGCTCCGCGCCGTTCTCAGCCATCGGGAGTATGCTGTTCTTTATCTCCTCATAGCTGTAACCGAAAGCCTTTTGCAGGCGCGAGAGCTCCTCGGGGGAATAGGTGATGACGTGCTTGTTGGGGATATGCAGATCGTGTAGCTCGACGAGCTGTGAATCCAGCCACTCGCCGTAGGGCTGACGGCGGGAGTAGGTCTCTTTCAGCTCCTCGTCCTCGATGAGCCTTCCCTCGCGGGTGTCCACGAGAAGCATTTTACCCGGGCGGAGCCTGTCCTTGCGGACTATCTTTTCGGCGGGGATATCTATACAGCCCGTTTCCGACGAGAGCACAAGGAATCCGTCGGATGTGACACAATAGCGGGAGGGGCGCAGACCGTTGCGGTCGAGCACCGCGCCCATGATCTCGCCGTCGGAGTATATGATGGAAGCGGGACCGTCCCAGGGCTCCATCATCGTGGCGTAATACTGGTAGAAATCATGCTTCTCCTGCGAAACGGTGCGGTCGTTGCTCCAGGGCTCGGGTATGGTTATCATGACCGCCAGCGGGAGGGGCATTCCCGACATCACCATGAATTCGAGGGCATTATCCAGCCGCGCGGAATCAGAGCCGTCGGCGTCTATGGCGGGGAGTATCTTGTACATATCGTCCTTGAGGGCTTCGCAGGACATCGTTTCCTCGCGGGCGAGCATCTTGTCGGCGTTGCCCGTTATGGTGTTGATCTCGCCGTTGTGGACTATGAGCCTGTTGGGGTGCGCCTTGCGCCAGCTCGGGGTAGTGTTGGTGGAAAAGCGGGAATGCACCATAGCGATAGCCGAGATGAAGTCATCGCTTTGCAGGTCGGGGTAGAAGCGCCTCAGCTCGTGGACGAGGAACATTCCCTTGTATACCACGGTGCGGCTCGAAAGCGAGCAGACGTAGGTATCCTCCGCCGACTGCTCGAAAATGCGCCTTGTGACGTAGAGCTTTCTGTCGAAGTCGAGCCCGCGGGGACAGCCCTCGGGACGCTTCACGAAGCACTGCATTATGTAAGGCATACTTTCCCGCGCCTTCTGACCGAGTATATCGGGGTCGGAGGGCACATCGCGCCAGCCGATCACATCGAGCCCGTTCTTGCCCGCGATTATCTCAAAGAGCTTCTTAGCCCTGCCGCGTTTCAGGTCGTTCTGCGGCAGGAAGAACATTCCCACGCCGAAGTCGCCGTCCTCGCCGATGTCGAAGCCCAGCTCTGCGGTCTGCTTACGGAAATAATCGCAGGGTATCTGGGAGAGTATTCCCACGCCGTCGCCCGTCTTGCCCTCGGCGTCCTTGCCCGCGCGGTGCTCCAGCTTCTCGACTATGGTGAGCGCTCCGTCCACCACATAGCGGGACTTCTCGCCCTTAATGTTGACGATAGCCCCTATACCGCAGGCGTCGTGCTCGAACTGCGGACGATATAACCCCTTGGGGGAAAATGCATTTTTCGTGTTTTCATTATTCATTTTTCTTCACGCCTTTCCCATGTACGGAAATAAGAAAAGGCGCCCGCACAGGGACAGCTATCCCCTGTACGAACGCCTTTGTTCGAGTATTATTATACCACTTCAAAGCGTGTATGTCAATACCCGTCGGACATATTTTCTGCAATTCACATAAACGCAAATTGCAAAATAACGCATTTTGTCTGAATTAGCCAAAGCGATATCAAATGAGCTTTCGGGCGATGAAGCTGTTCAGCACCGCGTCTATGCTCCCGCTGACTTCAAAGACCCGCACTCCCCGTCCGATCAGGTACGCCGCCGCGCCCTCGCCGATCTTATTCACAAGCACCGCGTCGCAGTCCGAGAGAAGCTCTATTATCTTGTCGAATCGGGTGGTATCGTGCCCCAAGGAATGCTGACATACCGCCACCGCGTCACGCACCTCCTTAAAGGTGTAGGTCTCCTCGCCAAGCTCGTAAATGCGGAAGAACTTTGCGTGTCCGAAATGCTCGTTCACCGTGGACCCGTCCGAGGTCGCGACCGCTGCCATTGACATATCATCACTCCCTTATTTATACGAAGCAAGCGCCGTGTTGTAGATGTCCTCTATGACCCGAAGCCCGCCCGTGTAGCCCACGTAATTCGTGGTAAGCACTATGCGGTAGGGGGTGGGACAGGCGATGGACAGGAAGTCCGCGTTTATCTCGGCGGCAAGTTCCTTGTCCCAGCCGCTCCCCATGATGAGCCCCCTGCCCTTGTGGGAGAGCCCGCGTATAACGTCCTGCATAGCGCCCGCGTCGGGGTCGAAATAGACGGGTATCTCACGCTTGTCAGACGCCGCTTTGATGTCGGCGGCTATCTTCTCCTGATACTTCTTCGGAACGTTGTCCACGATGAACTGTTCCTTCGGCACAAGACCCGTTTCGTGCAGTAAAAACTTCGTCAGCCCCGTGACATACCCCGAATCGTGCAGGATATGCACATAGCTTGGCAGACCGTAGCGGAATTCCAGCAGGAAGGTCGCGAGGTTGTCAAGCTCCTCGTAGTACGCCTTTTCCTCCTCGGCGATGAAGTCGCGGGCTTTCTTCTCGTCTATCTCCGCGCCCTGTTCCAGCGCGAAATCGACCAAGCCGTTCAAGAAGCGCGTAGTTTCGTTAGCGCCTATCGGCATATATCCGAAGCTGTAAAAAGGCTGACCGTAGCGGCGCTGTAAATTCTTTACTATAGGCTCGCCGTACCAGGGGGAGATGAAAACGTTGAAGTTCGCGCGGGGAATGGTCTGCCATTCCTTTACGCCGCCCGAATGAGGTCCGAACAGGATATTTGCTTTCAGCCCCAAGCCCTCTATGAGCCGCTTGTATTCTTTCAGGTTGCCTTTCCAGAACTGATCCTGATATGGTATGGAGGCTATGACATTCACGAGGTTCTTGTCCGAGCGGGAGGGGTTCTCCTCCTCGAAGCGGCTCACGTACTGGTCTATTATCGCGTTGACCACTGCCGAATGCGAAACGTAGTTGTTCGACTTGAAGCCCGAGGTCTCCACATGGACTATGGGTCTGTCCTCCTCGTAGAGGAATTCGTCCGTGACGCTTGCCACGTCGTCGCCCACGATGCCCGCGGTACAGCCCGTGACCACCACCTGCAAGTCGGTGTCAAGCACCTTGTAGGTGTTCTTGATTATATTGCGGAGCCTGTCGGTGCCGCCGAACACAACTTCTTTCTCGCTGAAATTCGTACACGGCGCGGTCTCGCCGCCCGCGTAGCCCGCAGAGCGCTCGAAGAAGCCCTTTATCATAACTCCGCACCCGGGTCCCGAATGAAGTATCGGCACCGCACGCGGGATAGCCACCACCGTCTGCAATGCGCCGATAGCACAGGTGTAGCGCTCCTGCTCTATTAGTCCTGACATATTATCTATCTCCTTTTACTTGCCCAAGAATGTGTAGGGCTCCTGTTCGAGCCACCATTTCGTATAGGGGTTGACGGAATGCTTAGCAAGGTTCTTGACGAACTCATCGTTCTCTATCGTTTCAAGAATACGCTCGCCGTAAGCCACAAGTCCCTCATAGCCCATGCCGAAATGCTCGTCGCCTATCAGAAGCGAGGGAATGCCAAGCTTCGCGCCCCAGAGGGTCATGCCGCCGTGACGGGCGAGAAGAATGTCGGGCTTTATGCGGTTGAGCACGTTCACAAGCTCGAACTCCTGCTTGTTGCAGACGTTGTAATTCGGCACATCTCCGTAATCCTCGACGGTGTGTCGGAGAGTGTCCGCACGCTCGTCCTCGTTGTCATACTCGGGGTCGTGGTGGAATATCGCCGCGCCCTGCGTCTCCATGCCAAGCTCCTTTAAAAGTGCAAGCAGCGAATGTCCGTGGGAAGCGCCCGCAGTTACATAGGCGGTCTTGCCCCTGAGCTTTTCGCGCAGAGCCTCTATCTTCGGCAGGTACTCCGCTTTCTTGCGGGCGAGAAAGTCCTCAACTTCCTTCTCCTTGCCGAGTATCTGTCCCAGCTCCCTGAACCAGCGGTCGGTCTGGGCTATGCCGTAGGGGGGAGAATTGCGTATCTCGGGCACGCCGAAGGACTGCTCCAGCGCGGCACCGAGATAGCTCCCGAGGGTCGAGCAAGCCTGTATCGTAAGCGCCGCTTCGCTCGAATAGCTGAGCGAATCCACGGTCGCAAATGGCGTGATGTAATTCGGCTCATAACCGAATTCCGCGAACCACTCGCGGAAAATGTCGCTTCCCCAGAAGTTTATGACGTTTATGATATTGCGTTTCTGTCTTGCGGGCTTTATTATCTTTCGGGCGATGCCGTGATAGCCCGCGTCAAAGCCCGAAGTCCACATCTTCGAGCGGAAGCCCTCGCAGAACACTGCCACCACGGGAATGCCAAGCTCCTTCTCGGCGGCGTTCGTCACGCTCTCAACATCGTCGCCGATGATGCCCGCCGCGCAGGTGGTGATGACGAATATCGCCTTTGGCTTCGCACGTTTATAGACCTCATGTATCGCCGCATCGAGCTTCTTGCCGCCGCCGTAGATGGTGTCCTTTTCCTCTAAGTTGGTGGAGAATATCTTGCGCTGTGTGGGGTGGTCGAGCTGTCTTAAATAGGCGTTCACGCGGTAGGTGAAGGCGAACTCATGTAAACAGGTGGAACAGCCCACGGGACCGTGGGAGATGATCGCCGCGTCCTGTATCAGCGTAAGCGTGCAGGCGGCGTTTGACGTGCCGCAGCCGAGACACTGGCTGAAAGAGCGGTTTTTGTCTTTCAGCTTGCCGCAGCCCGAACAGGCAGATACGAGCTCCTTTGCCGTACCCTGAAAGCCCGTTATCGAGCCCAGCCGTATCTCGCGTATCTCCACCTCGGGAATATCCAAATTGACCTTACTCATTTCTATCCCCCTCAGATCTTGTAGTCGTCCTCGACGTTCTCCATCAAGCCGTACTCAAAGAGTATCTCTTCAAGGCGCTCCTGCGTCATGGGCTTGGGGATAACGAACATATCGTTCTGCTCTATCTTCTCGGCGAGGCTGCGGTATTCGTCCGCCTGTCTTGACTTCGGAAAGTGCTGAATGACCGTTTTCTTGCGTATCTCGGCACGCTGAACATCGTTGTCGCGGGGAACGAAGTGAATCATCTGTGTTCCCAGCTCCTTCGCAAAGGCGCGGACAAGCTCCGCTTCGCGGTCAACGTTGCGGCTGTTGCAGATGATACCTCCGAGCCGAACGCCGCCCTGACGGGCATATCTTGCGATACCCTTTGAGATGTTGTTCGCCGCGTAAAGCGCCATCATCTCCCCCGAAGCCACTATGTATATCTCCTTAGCCTTGCCCTCGCGGATAGGCATTGCAAAGCCGCCGCAGACAACGTCGCCGAGAACGTCATAGAACACGTAATCGAGGTCTTCCGTATAGGCGCCAAGCCTTTCGAGCAGTCCTATAGATGTGATGATACCGCGTCCCGCGCAGCCCACGCCCGGCTCGGGACCGCCCGACTCAACGCACTTCGTACCCATGAAGCCTTCTTTGAGTATCGCGTCAAGCTCTATCTCGTCCTCGCCCTGATCGCGCAGAGTGTCGAGGACGGTCTTCTGATGAAGTCCCCCGAGGAGAAGTCTTGTGGAGTCGGCTTTCGGGTCGCAGCCCACCACCATGACGTGGTTCCCGCGCTCCACAAGTCCCGCAGTAAGATTCTGCGTGGTCGTGGATTTTCCGATACCGCCCTTTCCGTATATCGCTATCTGTCTTAATTCCTTAGCCATTTTTCTTTACCTCACTTATTATTTTTCACCCGTGCGAGAACGTGTCCTTGCGGGACAGTCTTTGCAGGTTCAGATATATCACACTGCCGTAGTCCTCGCCGCCCGGGATACCCACCGCGTCCGCGCGGCAGCGCTGACAATGCCTGAAAACGTCTATGTACTTCGACGCCCGAAGTATCGCCCGTTCGAGCTCCATGCAGTCGGGCTCGCGGCAGTTTTTCAGCTTGTGGTTCGGGATAAGGGGGATAATGTTGTAGATATCAGCCCCCGCTTCCGCGACCGTCCGCGCAACTTCCTCTATGTGTTCTCCGTTTATCTCGGGGACGAACACCGTGTTGACCTTTAGCGTTATCCCCGAGCCCGCAACACGGCGTATGCCCGCAAGCTGCTGTTCTATCAGTATCTCCGCGGCTTCGATACCCGTGTAATGCTTACCGTGCCACACAATACCGTCATTGAGCCGCGCTTCTATCGCGGGGTCTACCGCGTTCACCGTTACGGTCAGGGAATCTATCCCCACCTCGATGATCTCATCTGCTTTCTCCGCAAGCAGAAGTCCGTTGGTGCTCATGCACTTTATGAGCTGCGGGAACTCTTTCTTTATCAGCCTGAACGTTTCGAGCGCATAAGGGCTCGCAAGCGTGTCCCCGGGACCCGCTATGCCCGCAACGTGAATGGCGGGACATACCTCCAGCGCCTTTCGTATCGCTTCCAGGGCTTCCACGGGGGTTATCACCGTAGAGGTCACGCCGGGGCGCTTTTCGTAGGTGTTGAAGCTCCTCTCGCAGAAGCGGCATTCTATGTTGCAGCTCGGGCTTATGGGCAGATGTATGCGCCCGTTCCCGCTGTTCGCACCCCTTGCAAAGCATGGGTGCTTTTCGGTCAGTTCTTCGTATGAGATCGCCATTTGTCAGCCTCCCACTGTTTTTCCTCCATCAGCAGGCACAGCGCCTGCTCTATGTCAAGCGGTATCTGATATACCCTGATACCGCGCTCTTCAATATATTTTCTCGCCCCGGGACCCGCCCTCTGCGCGACTATAGCCGAAACGTCCGAGAGCGTTTCGAGAGCCGCCGCAAAGCCCGAAAGCTCATGCTCTCCGCCGTGACAGGAGGGCTTCACCCGACGCATTTCAAGCAGCTCGTAATCATCGCTCTCTGTGTCTATATCAGCTATGCGAAAGCTCTCCGCAGCCCCGAAATGGCTGTCAACTCTCTCCCCGTCACTGCTTGCGAATGCAAGTCTGAATCTCATATTATCTCTCCATCATTCAAACAGACCCGTACTGAAATATCTGTCGCCCCTGTCGGGGAACACTGCCACGATCACGCCCTTTTCGAGTCGGCTTGCCAGCTTGTAAGCCGCCGCCATAGCCGCTCCCGAGGACGAACCCACGATAAGCCCCTCACGCCGTGCAAGCTCGCGGACGTTCTTAACGGCTTCGCCGTCGTTCACCTTTATCACCTCGTCCACAAGCTCCATATCCATAGTGTCGGGGATAAAGTCGTTTCCTATGCCCTCTATGTTGTAATCGAAGTGCTCGCCGCCGCCAATGGTCGAGCCTTCGGGGTCGGCAAGGACGCCCTTAACGTTCGGGTCATGCTCTTTGAGATACCGAACGATACCCGTAAAAGTGCCGCCGCTGCCCGCGCCCGCTATGAGGTGCGTGACCCTGCCGCCGATGTCCTCCCATATCTCCCGACCCGTGGTCTCGTAGTGGGCGAGAGGGTTTGCAGGGTTCTTGAACTGCTCCAGCGATACCGAACCCTCTATCTGCGCCCGCAGCTCGTCGGCTTTTCTCACCGCCCCGAGCATTCCCTCGGAGCGTGGGGTGTTCACTATCTCCGCACCCAGCGCCCTCATGAGCGCCTGCTTTTCGGCGGAGAATTTCGTCGGGACGGTGAATATCACTCTGTAGCCTTTTTCAAGTGCCGCGAATGCTATCCCGAGCCCCGTATTTCCTGCGGTAGCTTCGATTATCGTGCCGCCTGCCTTTAAACGCCCCTCCCGCTCGGCGGCTGCTATCATGTAGCCGCCTATCCTGTCCTTGACGCTTCCCGAGGGGTTATACATCTCTAATTTCGCATATATCTGTACTTCGGGGGAGACCCCCATATTCCCGAGCCGAACGAGGGGCGTATGCCCTATCAGCTCATGCATATTATCGTAGATCATGGCTCTTACCTCTTTATCTCGCTTGCGGCGATCGCCTGTTCAAGATCGTCGAGAATGTCGTTTATGTCCTCAATGCCTATAGACAGCCTTATCAGCCCGTCTGTTATGCCGACCTGCCTGCGTATCTCCTCGGGGATAGAGGCGTGGGTCATGCTCGAAGGGTGGCATACCAGCGACTCCACGCCGCCCAGGCTCTCCGCAAGGGTCACGAGCTTTAAGCTCTCGAAAAATACGTTGATGTCGTAATTGTCTTTAAGCTCAAAGGATATCATCACGCCGCCGTTTTTCGCCTGCCTGCTGTTGACCTCATAGCCCTTGTCGCTTTCGAGTCCGGGATAGTGAACGCTCTTGACAGCGGGGTGTCCCGCAAGGACGCGGGCGGCAGTCTCGGCGTTTGAAACGTGTCGGTCGAGCCGCACGCCGAGGGTCTTTATGCCGCGGGTCAGCAGGAAGCTGTCAAAGGGCGGGAGAACTCCGCCCGTGGAGTTCTGAATGAACGCCAGCTTTTCGGCGAGTTCCTTAGTCTTTACTACCGCAAGACCCGCCACCACGTCGCTGTGACCGCCGAGGTATTTCGTCGCGCTGTGAACTACTATGTCAGCCCCGAGGGTCAGAGGTCTTTGCAGATAGGGCGTCATGAAGGTGTTATCGACTATCACGAGCAGCCCATGCTCGTGGGCTTTTTCGGCAACTGCGCGTATATCCGTTACCGTCATGAGCGGGTTCGCGGGGCTTTCTATGAGAACTGCCTTCACATCGGGGGTGATGTCTTTCTCAAAGGAAGCGATGTCCTCGGTGTCGGAGATAGTGTAGTTTATCCCGAAGTGATCGAACACATCGTTCAGCAGTCTGAACGTTCCGCCGTAGACGTTCGAGGAGATAAGCACCCTGTCCCCCGTATGGAGCAGGCTCAGTACCGCCGTTTCAGCCGCAAGACCGCTCGCAAAGGCGAAGCCTGCTTCGCCGCCCTCCAGCTCGGCTATCAGGGCTTCGAGGGCTTCCCTCGTGGGATTGCCCGTCCGCGAATATTCATAGCCGCGCATTTTCCCGAGCCCGTCCTGTTTAAAGGTGGAGGTCTGATATATCGGCACATTCACCGCGCCCGTGCGTTCATCTATTGATATACCGCCGTGTATCAGCGCTGTATCAATGCTTTTATAGCTCATTTCATCATTCCCTTTCACGCTATATATAGTTAGCATATCGGATTGGTATGCTTTATGCTAATATTATACCTCATCGATAGGAATAAGTCAACTCCGAACTGTGACAACGTTATCACGCCTTACGATCTGACGCTTGTAAACCATCGCGAACTTAACGCAAAATTCCGAGGTCTGTTAAAAAAATGTTACGCAAAAGCTACTCCGTGAGTTTGGCTGACAACGTTATCACGTATCAAATATAGTATTCGGGCTCATTGAGCTCGTTGAACGGGCGGCAGCTCCCGCGAACCATAAGAGTACCCTGCAATTCGAGCCGCGAGATGAGCTTGTGACCGCCGTTTATCCTGTCGAGAAGGAGCATTATCGCGAAGTGAGCCATTTCCTCCTTTGGGAGCGCCAAGGTCGTGAGCATGGGCGTTGTGAACTGCGCCTGCTCGATATCGTCGCATGAGATGACCGATGGTTCCCAGAGCTTTATGCGCCTTTTTTGCAGGAATCGCAGAAGCCCCACCGCGATCACATCATTGGCACAGTAGATCGCCGTGGGCGGGTCGGAGAGCTTGGTGAAATATTCGGCGGCAAGTATGCCGTTCTGTTCATTGGGCGAGGTATCAAAGATGTAGTCGATATCGGGCACATACCCTGCTCGAAGCATTGCCGACTGAAAACCCGCGAAACGCGCTTCCTTATGACAGCTTCCCACATAACCGATCTTTGAGTGACCCAGCCGCGCAAGATGCTCCACAGCAGTCTCGGCGAGCTTTTTCCCGTCGCAGAGCACTTCGTCAAACTCATGAAGTGAGGATTCACGGCTGATGACAACGATATTCCTGCGATACTTTTTCAACACCCTGACAGCCCTCTGACTGCATTTCCCGATAAGCACAAGACCGTCCGCGCCGACCTCCTTCCCCGAAAAATACGAAATGAGCTGCTTTTCGATATCCGAACCGCCCTCGGACGAAAGCTCCGAGAATTGCCGCACGCCCGCGATGACGCAGCCCGCGGCTCGAAGCTCCTTTTCTGTGAGCATTAGCAGCTCATCATAGAAGGGATCGGCAGACTCGCTCTCGGAACGGGAGAGAAAAATATCTGCCGAAAGCAGCTTTTCTGCCGTACTTTTCCCCGATCTCAGGCTCTTTGCGGCGCTGTTGGGCACATAACCGGTCGAACGCGCAGCTTCGAGGACTCTCTTTCGCACCTCCTCGGGACATTTATGCTTCGGGTCGCGGAGTATCCTCCCAACTGTCGAGACAGATACTCCCGTCAGCTCGGATATTTCTTTCAATGACATAAGATCACCACCTATTTACCATATCCATATCGGACTGATATGAATTATAGCAAACAGACTTTGATTTGTCAATAGTCAAATTATGAACTTTTTCCGCGCCGATCGACATTCCCCCTAAAGTCAACTTCTTTCCAAAAAAAAGGACCGCCGTTTTCGCGGCGGTTCCTGTGTCATTCCGATACTACGCGGTCTCTCCCGCTCTCCTTGGCGGTGTACAGCTTTCGGTCGGCGGTGCTTATATTTTCCTCTATGTTCTTTGCGGGGTCGTATTCCGTCACTCCGAAACTCAGCGTCATACCGATCTCGTGACCCTCCGCGTGACAGGTCGCAGTCTTTATCTTTATACGTATCTCCTCGGCTTTGTCGGCGCAGGTCTGCTTGTCGGCAGACATTATCATCACGAATTCCTCACCGCCCCAGCGGTATATGCTGTCGCCCTCGCGGCAGCATTCGGTAAGTATTGCCGCGGTCTGTTTCAGCACCTCATCGCCCGCGTTGTGACCGTAGGTATCATTTATGCTCTTGAACTTGTCGATGTCACAGATGAACAGGCTGACGGTCTCGCCCGCTTCGACCTGCTTCAGATACCTGACGAAATCGTGGTAGAATCCCATGCGGTTTTTCAGCCCCGTCAGCTTATCGTGGTGGGATTCGTCAAGGAACATCTCCGACTCCAGCGCGACCCCGCATATCACCGCCGCAAGGGAAAGCCTTCGGCAGTCCTCTCCCGTGAAGCTCCCGCCGTCCAGCTTGTTTATCGCCTGAAAAGCCCCGATGAATTCCCCGTTGATGTCCGAAACGGGAAGCACCAGCATGGAATTTGTGACAATGCCCGTCCGCCTGTCCTCGTCGGGGTCGAAATCGGGGTCGCTGTAGGGGTGGTTCGTGATTATGACCATTCTCTCCGAGAGAGCCTTCCCCACGAGCCCGCTGTTGTCGGGTATCACCGTCCAGTTATCCTCTGCCGCGCTCCTTGTGCGGAGGGTATGCGTGCGCTTATCCCATTTCCAGAAGCAGGTACGCTCCGAGCCCGAAAGGGTCTTGCCGAGATGAGTTATCGCGTCGTAGAGCTTGCCGTGATCCGTGTCGCTGATATCATCGGACATATCCTTGTATATCTCCTCGCTTACCGAAAATATCTCCGAGAGCGTCTTTTCGTTATCAAAAGTCATATTTATCTCCTCGCTTTGCGTATATATTTTATTGGTATCCCTTTTGCTCACCATAGATGAAATAAAGCTATTTGGTTTATACTAACCTTTTAGGAATTAGTATAACATCATCTTGCAGGCGCACACCTATGTGTGCACCCGCCCGAAAACTTTTGCGTTATCCGCGGGCGAATAAGCAAGTTCGTTGTTTTGTTTGGCTCGTGGCTGACAATTGCTTATTGCGATAAATCAGAATTTATATTATTTCCACCCATCAGTATTTGAACCTGTTTCGTAGCTAAAAGATGAAACATGAGGGTACTCACTTTCAGGTTTGTTATGCTTTTTTGCCCATGCAGATTCAGGTACATAGAGTAATGATTCAAATTCCATTTTCCACATCTCTTTACATCTGCCCATTTTGGCTTTTTTGTAATAATCGACTCCATTTATTAAAGCAACGCATCTTGAATATAGAAAACTATCATCGCTCATACAACCGTCAATTTTTTTGCACTGTTCAGCAAGTTTTTTTGTATCAAGATTATATAGTAATTCTGACATTAAATCTTCAAACATAAAAATGTCACTATCTTCTTTTGAGGCAAGAAAGTTAATAACAGGTGTTAAAACAAGTTCGTCATCGCCTTCGTTATCCCAATCACAAAGCTCCATAGTTTTCCAAAATAAATCAAATTTATCCATTATGTCCTCCTCCAAATTCCGATTTAAATTATTTACAACACAAAAGTAAAAATGGTATTTTTTATACATTATAACACACTCTCCCGAAAACTTCAATATCTTTCACGAAAAAAGGCTGACGTTTTCACACGTCAGCCTTGGTCTTATCGCTTCATGTATTTGAGGTTCTTCGCTATCAGGTCACAGCGCTGTTTTACGCAGTCGGCGCTCCTGAGCGGGTCGGAGGGTGTGCCGAAGGTATAGTCGATGAGCCTTTCGACGGTGGTGGAAGCAACGTGGAGCCGCGTGTCCGAGGAAGCGTAGTAGATGTAGACCTCGTTATCCTCGTTCACCACCGCACCGTTGGTGAACACCACGTTCGACACGTCGCCGACGCGCTCAGCTCCGTGGGGGGCGAGGAAAAGTCCCGAGGGCTCCGCTATCAGCTTCGAGGGGTCGTCGAGGGCGGTGGCAAAAACGTACAGCACGTACCTCAGCCCCGCGGCGGTGTTCCTTACGCCGTGGGCTATGTGTATCCAGCCCCTCTCGGTCTTTATCGGCACTGCGCCCGCGCCGTTCTTCACCTCGGTTATGGTGTGGTAGCGGCGGGGGGAGATGACCTTCTCTTCGGTGCAGATCACGGGATCCGTGATGTCCTCAACAAGCCCTATGCACACTCCCCCGCCCGAGCCTGTGCTGATGAAATCGTCCTGGGGGCGGGTGTAGAATGCATACTTGCCGTCAACGAATTCGGGGTGCAGGACAACATTCCTCTGCTGGGGCGACTTTGAGATAAGGTTCGGAAGGCGCTCCCAGTTCTCTAAGTCCTTGGTGCGGACTATGCCCGCCTGCGCGGTGGCTGCGGAGAGGTCGTTCGATGTATCATCGTGGCTCTCGGAGCAGAACACGCCGTATATCCAGCCGTCCTCGTGACGGGTCAGGCGCATATCGTAAACGTTGGTCTCCTCGGGACAGGTGTCGGGCAGGCGGACGGGATAATCGCGGAAGCGGAAACCGTCCACGGGGCTTTCGCTCTCCGCAACGGCGAAGAAGGACTTGCGGTCATTGCCCTCGACCCTCGCCACGAGGTAATACTTTCCGTCCATGTAAAGCGCACCGCTGTTGAGCACCGCGTTTATCCCGAGCCGCTCCATGAAAAACGGATTTGCCGCGGGGTCCATATCGTAGCGCCAGAAAAGCGGAGTATGCGCGGGAGTCAGCACGGGGTACTCATAGCGCCGATAAACGCCGTTGGTAAAGTCGGCGGGGCGGTTCCTGCGGGCGATAAGCTCCTCATATTCCTTTTGCGCTTTGGCGAGAGCTTCGTCAAATGAAAAATTCTGCAACTTCATCTGTCATCTGTCCTTTCGGTATTATTTCGCTTATCAGTTTATCATAAAGGACAGCAAATGTCAACAGTTTTCCCGCCGTTTTACGGGGTTTTCGCCGTATTTCGTAGGATTCAATATATGTCCGAAAATAGTAAACGTTTCCCGTGTACAATTTTCTGATTTCCGAGGAAATCAATTATGTATGTGCCTTTTCCGTAAGGCGTATATCCATGCTCCCCGTCCTGTAGCCCGCAAGGTCGAGGGCGGTGTATGAGAATCCCAGCCGCGAGAAACAAGCGATCACCTCGCTTCGGAGGGCGGGGTCTGTCAGCCGCGGGATATCCTCCTCGGGAAGTTCTATCCGCCCGATGTCTCCATGCACCCTCACGCGGTACTGTGTGAACCCCAGCTCCGCGAGCTTATCCTCGGCAAGCTCCGTCATGCGGAGCTTTTCGGGTGTTATCCTGTCGCCGTAGGGTATGCGGGTCGCAAGGCAGGCGAATGAGGGCTTGTCCCATGTCGGGAGCCCCGCCGCCTTCGAGAGAGCGCGGATATCGCTCTTTGTGAGCCCCGCTTCTTTCAGCGGGCTTGTTATGCCGAGCTCCGAAACGGCTCTGAGCCCCGGGCGGTAGGCTGACATATCGTCGAGGTTAGAGCCCTCGATAACATGAGCGAGACCGAGATCGTCGGCGGTCTGTTTTATCGCCGAGAACAGCGCACGCTTGCAGTGATAGCACCTGTCGGGAGGATTCTCCGCAAAGCCCGCGACCGAGAGCTGATCGACGGCGATAACGGTCTGCCTTATCCCGTATCTCCCGCAGAACTCCCGCGACTGTTCGAGTTCCCTCTTAGGGAACGAGGGCACGTCAACCGTTACGGCAGTCATTCGCTCCCCCAAGACCTCATGCGCGGTGTACGCAAGATACGCCGAATCCACCCCCGCCGAGAACGCCACCGCCGCGCTCCCCAAGGTCTTTAGTATCTCCGTGAGCCTTGCGGCTTTTGCGGCAAGCTGTTCCATGTCACTGCCCCTCCGATATGAGCTTTCTTACCTGCTCTATGCTTATACCCCGCTCACAGGCGATACGCGCAAGGTCGTCATGCTCGTACTTTTCGCGGGTCACGCCGTACCCCGAGGATATCTTCTTCCTCACGCTCCCGAGGGCTGTTTCCTCGATGACTATGCGCCTTTCAAGCACATGGCGCCCGAAAGGCATTTCCCGCACCCCAAGGGTCGTGGTATGGCGGAACATCAGCCCCGTCAGCTCCGAACGCTTGTCCCCGGTGCAGATGACCGTGATGAGCGTACCCGCGCGGGACTTCTTCATTCCCGCGGGAACTGTGAACACCTCCCGCGCACCGCCCTCAAAGAGCCGTTCGCAGGCGAAGGCTATGTCCTCGGCGGTCATGTCGTCGATGTTGCAGGAAAGCTCAAACATCTGCTCGGGGGCTCCTGCGGTCTCGCCTATGACCGCCCTCACGCAGTTAGCGCGGGGGAAGTCCTTCTTCCCCATACCATAGCCCGTCCCCAAGGGCGCCATGAGGGGCATATCCCCGAACCCGCCGACGAAGTGCTTCAGGAGCGCCGCACCCGTGGGGGTACACAGTTCCCCGTCAATGCTCCCGCCGTATATGGGAACTCCCCGCAGGATATGCAGTGTCGCAGGGGCGGGTACGGGGAGAATGCCGTGAGCACAGCGCACGCTCCCGCTCCCCACATGAACGGGCGAAGCCGTCACCCTGTCGGGGGCAAGCTCCTCCATGAGCATACAGACCGCCGTCACGTCCGCCACCGCGTCCATAGTGCCGACCTCATGGAAATGTATCTCGGGGACGGGCTTGCCGTGAGCGGCGCTCTCCGCTTCGGCTATGAGGGTATACACGGCAGTGACGTCCCGCTTCACACTCTCCGAAACGTTAAGTCCCGACACGATATGCTCGATGTCATGCAGGCTCGAATGATGATGGTGGTGTCCGTGATGATGTTCATGCTCGTGCTCATGGTGGTGGTGATGGCGGGAATGCATATGCTCTGTTTCACCCTCCTCGCCGCCGTCCGTTATCACCCGCATATGAGTGCCGACGATACCGCATTTCTCGGACTTCTCGGCGATGAACCTTACCCCGGGTATACCCGCCGAGTTGAGCCGTCCGACGAACTCCTCGGAGTCGGCTGTCAGCTCTAAGAGCGCCGCCGTCAGCATATCCCCCGCCGCGCCCATTCCGCAGTCAAGATACAGGACCTTCATTTTCGCACCTCCATGTGATTTATCATCGCGGCTAAATACCCCGCCCCGAAGCCGTTGTCGATATTGACCGTACAGACCCCGTTGGCGCAGGAATTGAGCATGGACAGCAGAGCCGCAAGCCCTCCGAAGCTCGCGCCGTAGCCCACGCTGGTTGGCAGAGCGATAACGGGACAGTCCGCAAGTCCGCCTATGACGCTTGCGAGCGCACCCTCCATTCCCGCCGCGGCTATTATCACCGAAGCGGACATGATAAGCTCCCTGTGAGCAAGCAGCCTGTGAATGCCCGACACTCCCACATCATAGAGCCGCAGGACGCGGTTGCCGAGAAGCTCGGCGGTGATGGCGGCTTCCTCGGCGGCGGGGATATCGCTCGTCCCGCCCGTGGCTATGACTATCTGCCCGATACCGTCGGGCTCGGGGATATTTCCCGTGTATGCTATGCGGGACACCTCGTCGTAGCTTATCGACAGGCTCTCCGCCACCTCGCCCGCCGCCTGCTTTGAGAGCCTTGTGATGATGACACGCTCACAGCCGTTTTTCGTGAGCGAACGGGTTATGCCGACGATCTGTTCGGGGGTCTTGCCCTCGCCGTAGATGACCTCCGGATAGCCCTGTCTCACCGCCCTGTGAAGGTCGGGCTTCGCGTAGCCCAGTTCCTCAAAGGGCTCGGATTTCATCTTCATGAGCGCTTCATCAACGGAAATGCTCCCGTTCCTCACGCCTTCGAGTATCTGTCTTGTCTGTGTTTCCATTTCACTCTCCGTGGTTGTAAAAACGGCTCCGCGAAAACGAAGCCGTTTTGATTCAGTTTCTTATGAATGTATTTCTAAGTACGTGCTTAGGGTCTTTGATAAGAAGCATGGCGAGCCATATCACAAGCCCCAGCGCCACCACTGCCGCGCCCAGAAATGCGTCATTGAGCATATCGGCTGCCGCAGGGGTGAAAAACTCCTCTTTCAGCTCCATGTACTCCGCGACCGCGTCCACCGTCCACATGAGCGAAGCGCCCCAGTACATAAGACACAGCCTTCCGACCATGAGCTTTTTATCGTGAGCCTTGAAGTACCAAACAGCGGTAGTTATCACCGCCGCGAAAACAGTGAGCAAAAGGGTCATGCCGTTACCTCCTCCGACGGCTCCTCGGAGCGCCCCGCTATGAGGTCTGCCGCAAGCACCATTACAGCCCACACTGCGGTAACGAGCACAGTCATTCCCACGCCCACGGTCATTATCTCGTGCAGCATGGTCTGCGTGCTCTCGGGCGAGGAAGCGGCTGTGAGGAACGGGAACCACGGCACGACCTCGCCGTGCCATACGTGCTCGAACAGCAGGAGTACAGAGCCGCCCCAGAGCATCATATTGAGCCAGCTCAGTTTCTCCGAGAGCTTTATGCGGGGAGCGGCGGTCTTTTCCTCTATGGTCTTCCCGCTCTGCATGAGGGCGGTCTCGCGCTCCTTTTCCTTCTTTTTAACGACCGTCTTGGCGATAGTCACCGCCACGGCTTCAACTAAAGTTGCAGTAAAACAAGCCATTATATATACCTCCGATATTTGGTTTCAGTTTTCAAGCTCCGAAGCCGCCTGTTTCAGCAGTTCGATTATAGGCAGGTGCTGGGGACAGACTCCCTCGCACTGACCGCAGGCGATACAGTCGGAAGCCTTGGCTATCGGCGCTATGTGAGCGTTGTAGAAATTCTTAGCCCTCCAGCCCTCTCCGTAAACGCGCATGGAGTTTATCAGCGAGAAGATGTCGGGTATCTTTATCCCCTGCGGACAGCCGTCACAGCAGTAGCGGCAGGAGGTACAGCCTATGGTGGGCTTGCCCCGCATGATCTCCGTGACCTCGGCGACTATCTTCTTTTCCTCGTCGGAAAGAGGCTCGAAGTGCGTGAATGTGCCGATGTTGTCCTTCATCTGCTCCTCGGTGGACATTCCCGAAAGTATGGTCATCACCCCGGGGAGAGAAGCCACGAACCTGAGTGCCCACGAAGCCGCGGAAGCCGCGGGTCTTGCGCTTTCGAACTTCTCCAAAGCCTCGGGAGGGGGTGAAGCGAGAGTGCCGCCCTTTACGGGCTCCATGATGATCATGGGGATATTTCGCTCGTGAAGTATCTCGTAGAGCCTTCCCGAAGCGACCACGGGATTATCCCAGTCTATGTAATTGAGCTGTATCTGCACGAACTCCACCTCGGGGTGATCGTCCAGAAGCCGCTCCAGCAGAGCGGGCGTACCGTGGAAGGAGAAGCCGAAGTGCTTTATCCTGCCCTCGCGCTTTTTCTCCATGCCCCATTTGAAGCAGTCGAACTTCTCATAGGTGTCATAGTTGCCGCCCTCCTCTATGGAGTGGAGCAGGTAGAAATCGAAGTAGTCCACGCCCGCGCGTTCGCACTGCTCCTCGAATATCCTGTCCCTGTCCTCGGGAGTTCTGATACACCATGCGGGGAGCTTGGTGGCAAGGAAGAAGCTGTCGCGGGGATAGCGCCTGACTACGGCTTCCCTTGCGGCGACCTCGGATTCGCCGCCGTGGTACACATACGCGGTGTCGAAGTAATTCAGCCCCGCCGCCATGTACTCATCGACCATCTTACAGACGCGCTCTATATCGGGCTTTTCGTCCTTGGTGGGAAGTCTCATGAGTCCGAACCCGAGCTTCGGCATTTTGGTAAGGTCTATCGACATATATATCGCCTCCGTACTCATTTGATTTTTCATATTATATCACACTTTTTATAAAAAGTAAAGCAGTACGGAAAATGATTATACAATATAATGAATACGTCGCCCGGTTTTTGTACATTTTACCGAACATGACCTGTTTCTCATCGTCGGACTTCCTCGTAAACTTCCGCGCTGTATTCCTTCCTAATAACCGTCACAAAAAAGTGAGATTCCATATCTTTACATAAATATAAAACTGTGGCATTATTTATCTGTTTCCCGAAAATGATCTCTGTTTTCTCTTGACATTTTAAATAAAATAATGTATAATATATACAAATGATTTGTTTGTAATCATAATACGCCGAGCATAAAGGAGGTGGGGGGACTGTTGGATATACGAGTGTTATTTTCGGCGCTGCTTACGGCTATAGCCGCGCTGCTTATCTTTTGCGCTGTCAGAGCTTTCCGCTCGGGCAAGACCATCGGAAGATCGGTGGGCTTCCTCGAACTGAGCCTTATTCCGCCCATCGTCGGCAATCTCATAATCATCGGTTCCGGCGTCGAGGTGCGCTCGGCGGTGGGGTGTTATATCTACTTCCTCGGCATGGACCTTGTCATGTTCATGCTCGTTAACTTTACCAATGAATACTGTACGGGGCTCGGAAACGGTCAGCAGAAACCTACTATAATGTACCTGCTGCTCGCCGCCGATACGATACAAATGCTCCTCAATCCATTTACCGGTCACGCCTTCGGGCTTGAAGCGGTGAACGTTGAGGGCAAAGCGTACTTCACCGTGAACGCTCATTTCGGACAGACCGTTCACCGCATTGTCGTATATTTCGAGTTCTTCTGCGTTATAATCATTTTCCTGCTGGCTTCGGTCAAGACCGCCAAGATATACCGCGAGAAATTCACGGTCATTCTCGGCTCGATGATAGTCGTCGGCATATGGCAGACCTTCTACATCATCTCAAAGACCCCTATTGACAGCTCCATGATAGGCTACGGGGTGTGTGGTCTGCTGGTGTTCTACTTCTCGCTTCTGTACCGACCCATGCGGCTGCTCGATAGAATGCTATCGAATATCGTGTCGGGAATGTCGGAATCGCTGTTCGTTTTCGACCCCGCCGAGAACTGCTTATGGGCAAACGACGAGGGCATGAAGTTCACCGACATAAAGTACGGCGAGTGGGAGAAAGTCCCCGACGTTCTGACAGATATATTCGGAAAACCGAAAATGGACAAGCACGACTGGGCGGATAACAAGATCATCAGCGCGGGAGGCTCCGCACGGTACTACACCATAGAAAAGCACTCCGTCAGCGCCGACAGCAAGCACCTTGCGGGCTTCTACATAGTTATCCGCGACAACACAGAGGAACAGCGCCGTATCCGCGAAGAGCTTTACAACTCCACCCATGACAGCCTAACAGGGCTTTTCACGAAACAGTACCTTTACGAATGTATCAGAAAGATCGTTGACTCTGACAGCAGGACGGAATATGCGGCTATCTTCGTAGACGTCAAGAACTTCAAGATAGTAAACGACGTTTTCAGCACCGAATTCGGCGACAAGGCTCTCATTCAGATCGCCGACTTGATAAGGCAGAACATGGACAGCAACTGCGTCTACGGAAGGCTCGCGGGAGATACTTTCGGGGTGTTCATACCCTCCGCAAAGTTCAGCGCCGATAAAGAGATGATAGCCGAAAAGCTCGACAGCTTCATCGTATCCGACGGTGACAGGGTGCATCATTTGCTCCTGCATCTGGGCGTGTACATCGTGACTGACAAGGATATTGACGTTTCGGTGATGTTTGACAGGGCTCACCTTGCCCTCACCACCATCAACGATGATTACAAGACCCACATCGCCTACTACGACGACAAACTGCGGGAAAAGGTGCTGTACGATCAGAAGATAACCGCTTCCCTAAGGGAGGCTGTCGATACCATGCAGCTCCGTCCCTACCTACAGCCCATCACCGACAACAGCGGGAAGATAGTCGGCGCTGAGGCTCTCGCAAGGTGGATACACCCCGAGCAGGGCTTCCTGCCGCCCTCGGCATTCATTCCCGTATTCGAGAAAAACGGCATGATAGTCGAAGTGGACAAGCATATGTGGCGCTGCGCCTGCAAGCTGCTCGCGAAGTGGAAGGGCGTGCATGACGATGTGTTCATCTCGGTGAACATTTCCCCCAAGGATTTCTACTTCATCGACGTGGTGTCGGAGATCAAAGCCCTCGTAAAGGAATACGGCATCGAGCCGCAGAAACTGCGCATAGAGATCACCGAAACGGTCATGATGAACGACGCGGCGGAGAGGGTGCGCATACTGGAAAACTTCCGCAGCTCGGGCTTCGTCGTGGAGATGGACGACTTCGGGAGCGGCTACTCCTCGCTCAATATGCTGAAGGATATGCCCGTTGACGTGCTGAAGATAGACATGAAATTCCTGTCCCTCTCGGGAAGCGAGGAAAAGGGCAGGACTATAATGAAGAACATCATTCGCCTTAGCGAGGAGCTGAACATCACTTCCCTCACCGAGGGCGTTGAGACCGAGGAACAGTACGACCGGCTCCACAGCATGGGCTGCAAGATGTTCCAGGGCTACTACTTCGCAAAGCCCATGTCGGCGGAAGATTTCGAGAGCTTCGCCTTCGTGGAGAACGTGTCTAAGTGACAAGGAGGATAACACTATGGATATGGATTACTTGTTTTTCCTGCAAGGACTCAGAGAATCGACCAACGGCGCTTTCGATGAGTTCTTCAACATGATCTCGAAGGTCGCGGTGGATATCATACCCATACTGCCCTTTCTCGTATACTGGGCGGTGGACAAAAACTGGGGCTACCGCTTCCTGGGGACTTTCTGGGGCGGTGAACTGGTCAACGGCATAGTCAAGCTCTCCGTCTGTGCCTACAGACCGTGGATAAGAGACTCCCGCATAGTCCCCGCGGGAGATTCAAAGGTCGCCGCAACGGGATACTCATTCCCAAGCGGACATACCATGTGCGCCACCGCAGGCTACGGCACAACGGCTGTATGGCAGAGAAAGAAGCGCAGATGGCTCGCGGTCGGGTGCGGTGTCATGATACTGCTGACGGGCTTTTCGAGAAACTTCCTCGGTGTGCATACGCCGCAGGACGTCATAGTAGGATTCTGCGAGACTACCGTTATCATCATCATAGCGGGTTTCATGCAGAAAAAACTGACGGATAACGGCGCTCTTGCGGACAAGCTGTCCGTATGCGGCGTGGTCTTCGCCATAGGTGCGCTGGTGTACATCCAGCTCAAATCATATCCTATGGACTATGCAGACGGCGTTCTGCTGGTAGACCCGCAGAAGATGATGAACGACACTTTTACGGGCGCGGGCGGATTCATCGGACTCATGACAGGGAGCTTCATCGAAAGGCACTATGTAAAGTACGAGATACCCAAGGGCTCGGAAACGCTCCCCGTCACGGTATGCGTGGGGACGGCGGTGCTGTATATATGGAGAGAGTTCCTGACTGCTATCACCTTCAATGTATGGTTCGGCGACCACTGGGGCAGGTTCATCTCCTCATTCCTCTACATTGCTCTTGCGGTAGCGGTATACCCGCTCATAATAATGAAGACCGCCGAACAGAGCGGCAAGGTCGGCTCACAGTCGGCTTGACAGAATAAGGATCAAGGCTCACCGAAGTTCAGCGGACGGTGAGCCTTTTTGCTGTGATATACGCCGATCACTCGAAAAAAAAGCATTCCCGATAGTCTCGGGAATGCCGCGATCATGATTTGTTATTCTTTCTCACGCTCCGACTGATCGGTCGTCTCGCCGCTGTAGCCTCCGCAGTTGTAGAAAAGCTCACGTATCGCCAGCGCACAGCCCGAAAGGAAGTGATGCTTATCCTCCACAAACGAGAGCGTCACCGAATCGGCTACCCTGTCCCCGCCTATCCGAAGAACGGTATCTTTCAGCTTTTCAAAACTCAGATCGCCTAAGAAACCGAACTTGTGCAGGACAATCTTCTGAGGGTTGGTGGAGAAGTAGAGGTTGTTTATCAGCACCGCCAGCAACGTGAAAACGTTGTCCATTATCGTCACCACGGCAGGGTCGCGCTTGGAGTAAGCGGTAGATATCAGCTCAGGGGTGATGAAGTCGGAGTCGCCCTTTGCAGACTGCCACAGGAACGGGGTCTTCTCACGCGAGAAGGCTCTGACGATCTTGCGCTTTACGGATTCGGGACTGATCTCATTTTCGACGCAGCCGCGGCGTCCGCACTGACATACTCTGTCGGAACCCGGGTCGATTATCATTTTATTTACGAAGTCGGTACGGTTATCGTAAGCAACGATAGGCTCGTTAAGATTCGTAAAGACAAAGTTCAGCTTTCTGCCGTATTGCAGAAAAGCGATATTGCGGGAATCGGGCGTTCTGTCCTTGCGGAAGTCTATGTTCGCCATGGCGGTGCCCTTGACCGAGTTGTCGAAGACCATAGGAAGCTCGGTATAGCTGCTCATGAACCTCCGAAGGTGGGAGAAATCGGGCGAACCGTCCTTGATGCCTATGTCCATTTTCGAGAACATAGTGGGATAGATAGCAAAACCGATACCCAGCAGCGCCGACTGTTCAAGGCAGTTATCTGCCAGAACATCGTTCATAGACTTTATGAAGAATGAATAAATACTCTTTCGGTCGGTATTGTCTGTCACCTTCATGTTGCGCTTATCCAGCACATCACCGGAGAGGGTCGAGAGCCCGACGCTTACAAACTCCTCCTCGACGGTTATGCCGAGAGCGAAGCGGTAATGGTTGTTTATGTCTATCAGGATCTTCTTTCTTCCGCGGGGAGCCTTCTCGGAAACGTGCTTATACTCGCCGATCTCGGTGATTATCCCCTGATCTATCATCTCGTTGGTGATAATGGTCACAGCCGCGCGGGTGAGTTCGAGAGCCCCCGCGATATCTATACGCGAGGTAGGACCCCGCTGCTTCAGTATCTTCAGCACCTGCATACGGTTACGTCGCTTTAAGTCGAGTTTGCTGATACCATGTTGTTCCACTTATCTGCCCTCCGATTCTACATTATAATAATATGATAACATATTTTTATGAATATTGTGTTAAATTCGTGATAACATTAAACTTTATTTTCAAACTATCCGACCTGTTTCCTGCCGTTAAAACGTATAAAAATAGTGCGGTGACGGGGATATCAATAAGCAAAAATGACCGCAAAAACTCTGTAAAGGTGCAGATGTTCCTGCGGCGTCCGAAAAAAATGTATATTTTATTGATTTTCTCAAATCACATAACATAAGCGCAAACGCCCCCATGCAAAAAAAGAAGCAGCCCGAAGGCTGCTCCCCTATGGATAGATCATCCGTGAAAAGACATATTTATCAGGACTCTACGAACTTCTTGTACTCGTCGTTGAATACCTTCAGGTCGGAGTCGATGGTACCCTTGAACATTTCGCGGAGCTGTGTCCAGGTATACTGAGCGCCCGCATCGTCGGTCTTCATTACCGAGGTGTACATATAGGAAACTACGCACTCCTTGGTATCGTTCTGTGCCGCGTCGTTGCTGGAAAGTGTGGGCGAGATACCGTAGCCGGGGTCAACGATGATGTTCCAGTTCTCGGCGTACTCGTCATACGCAACGTGGTACATATCCTCTGTCCAGTTGGGGTTCTTGACAAAGAACTTCTCCTTGGAGGCTTCCTTGTAGACAGGGTCGGTATAAGCGGTGTGAGCGCACTCCATCCATGTCTTTACGGCGTCAGCCTTCTGAGAGCCCTTTATCCACATATAAGCGTTGACCTCAATGGTGATGTTCGAGGTATCGGACTGAGGATCCTTGGGCATGGGAACGTTGCCCCAGTTGCTGCCGTCCTTGGGCGTATGAGAATCCCACGAAGCCCAGGGTCCCATAGCGTAGAACAGGATATTCTCCTTGAAGCAGTCGCTTGCCTGACCTATCCAGTCGGCGTAGTAGAGGTCGTTCTTCTTGAGGTTGTAAAGGAAAGTGGAAGCGCGGTCGAAGTTGGGGTCGTCAATGTTCGAGAAGTAGATATCCTTCTCCTTGTCATACTCGATGAGGGTGTGACCCGTGGAATAGAAGATGAAGTTCGCAAACCAGCCGTTTACGCCGTAGCGTTCCTCATCGCCCGAGGCGCCCTTAACGTACTCGTCCATCATGGTGTACCATGTGTCCCAGTCCCACTCACCGTTCAGGTACAGCTCATAGGGATCGTCGAGAGCCGCAGCCTCTATCATATCCTTATCGTATGTAAGAATGGAGTTAGCAACGTATCTTACGGGTGCAACGTAGTGCTGACCCTTCAAGGTATACTTATCCGCGGTGTCCTTGACGTCCGACCAAAGGTCGCTGTCGAAGTCAACGATATCGTCGATGGGCTGGAATCTCTCCTGCATACAGTAGAGCGGATAGCACATACCCTCGAACCAGAAGATATCGGGCGGGTCGTTGGCGAGAAGTCTTGTGGCAAGGCTGTCGAACTTGGTCAGCGAGGTGGTGGGGCTGTAGTGTATCTTACCGCCCTTTTTCTCGAACAGATCGAGCTCAACGCTCTTTTCCTTGGAGCCCTTGGCGGGGTTCAGATCGAAATACGAGAGCCAGTCGAGAGTAGATTCCTCGCCGCCCGGGAGAGTCTCTATGGTATCGGTGTCCTCGACCTCTACCTGATCCACGTAGCTTGCAAGCTCATCCTCTTCGCTGACGGAAGAGGTGCTGCCGCTGCCTGCGCTGCTTCCGCAGCCGACTGCCGCCATAACGAACGACGCGGCGAAAACGCCCGCGAGAATTCTCTTGGTCTTTAGCATAAAAATACCTCCGAAAACAGTTTCAATGTAAAAATATTATACCACGTTTTTCTCAAAAAGTCAAACTATTACATAAACCGATAACAGCGTGTAATCATTTTTGGCAAGTTGAACAATAAGAACATTCGTGATTTATTGATTAGTACCATGAAAATATTAAACCGTAAAACATAATTATCGTATATCATGTTCTGTTCTTATACGGCTTCACCGATTCGCGTATGATTACCCTGTGGGGTACGGTGTAGAAGCCGTTATCCTTGCTCGCGGCGGGGAGCCCGATGTTCGACATCAGCTTCCTCACCACCATCTCGCCCAGCTTCGAGCAGGGCTGTTCCACGGTGGAAACGGTCGGGAGCATCATCTCGCACATGGTTATGTTATCAAATCCCATTATCGAGATATCATCGCCCACGCGAAGTCCCCTGTCCACCGCCCGATGAATAGCCGCGATCGCCAGCAGGTCGGAAACGCAGAATATCGCGGTCGGAGGTTCAGCCGCCGACATCAGCTTATCGAAGCCGAGAGCGCCGTGCTCGTACTCAAAATTCCCCTTGTAGATGAGGTCGTTCCGAACCTCTATGCCGCTTTCTTTAAGGGCGCGGATATAGCCTTTTCTGCGGAAATTGCTCGATACCGCGCGGTCGTTCGCCCCCAAGAAGCCTATGCGCCTGTGTCCGAGGCGGATCAGTTCCCGCACAGCGTCATAAGCCGCCTGTTCGTCGTCCACAACGACGGTCAGCAGTTCGGCGCCGTCAACGCCTTCGCAGCAGAGCGCGATATCATAGGTCTTTGAGAGTCTGTTGAGAGTCTCGGCGTCGTAGGAAGTCCCCAGCAGGATAACGCCGTCAACTGTGCGGTTAAAGAGCATATTCATCTGACGCACCTCTATCTCCGAGGTAGAGTTTGAGGAAGCGCAGATTATGTCATACCCGCGGGGCTGAGCGTAAGCCTGTATCCCCGCGACTATCTTCATATAGAAGGAATGCTCCGAGGTAGGCATGATGACGAGGATAACGTTAGTCTCTCTTTTACGCAGATTACGTCCGAGGAAATTTGGGGAATAGCCCAATTTCTCTATAGCTTCATTGACCCGTCTTGCGGAGTCCTCGGAGACATTCGCGCTGTTATTCAGCACCCGAGAGACAGTCGCCACCGACAGTCCGCATTCGTTTGCCACGTCCTTTATCGTTGCACTCATTGGTTTTTCGTTTCCTTTCGGCTGAAAATATCATCTTTATTATATCACAAATCCGACTTTTTTGAAATGCACGTTTTGCACAAATGTAATCGTTTCCGTTTAGGACATATAGACAAATCATAATTTGTAAAGATAACGCAAGTCGTACCTAACGAACGCGGAGCGACCAAAAGTCTTAGGAAAGAGTCAAGGGAATAACCCTTCTTCAGAAGGGTTTTCCCTTGCAGGGGAGCGCGAACGCAGTTCGCGCTGGGGGCAGAGCCCCCATTGCGCCGCAGGCGCAAGAAAGCGAGCGTACCGACACCGCAAAGCAATAAAAGACGCGCGCACGACCCGTCCGTTTAAATCGGCGATTTCAAATAAAATGTGTAGTAGGGGACTATCTTCCGATTCTGCACAAAGTCCCGAGAACCGCACGTATCGCCGATTTAATTGTGCAAAAGAGCAAACGCGATTTTTGCACAACCACCAAACCTGCCGCAAGGCAGGCGGGGGCGTTTGCAGGTCAGTGGCGTTTTTGCCCGCCTGACGGCGGGTCTGGGGTTT
>CACZJT010000010.1 GCA_902781565.1 uncultured Ruminococcus sp. | reverse complement strand
AAGGCTTCCGATGTTGACCTGAGCGGCACTATCGAAATGCAGGACCTGGCGCTGCTTCAGCAGTATCTGGCTAAATGGGACGTTAAGCTGGGGAAATAAGAAGAATAGAGTGATTTTGGGAAGTCACAGTCTCTCGGGGCTGTGACTTTTCTGCTAAAAAATTATTATATTTATAATTGCAATTGTAATTTTTGTATATTGATAATTATATAAATAAATGTTATAATTAAAAAAATGATATGAAAGGACAAGTTTACTATGAACAAACGAATATTAAATGTTCTCGCGGCGGGTGTTATAGTGATCTCGGGCATGGTCGCCTTCGGCGGACAGATCTCGGGAGCGGCTGCCGATTCGAGCAGCTCGTCAAGCAATACGGCGGGAAGCACGGGGAGCGCGTCGGGTGCTTCGACGAGTTCGTCAACGACTCTTACCTCCGGAGATTATGTATACAGACTTTATGCAGACAATAGACTTGAACTGACGAAATACAACGGCACTGATGAAAATGTGATCGTTCCGTCAGAGCTCGGCGGGAATCCTGTGACCTCGATCGGCAGTGCTTTCCAAAAAAAAGAATTTCTTAAAAGCATAACTATCCCTGCAAGCGTGAACAAGATCACTCTTTCAGCCTTTAGCGGTAGTAATGATCTTAGCAAAATAACGATAAACTCGGGGAATACAATATATACAGCAGTTGACAATATAGTATATGAAAAAGACTCTAACAAAGTTATCCTATGCGCCCCGGGTATCTCGGAAGCCGTGATCAAAAACGGAACCGCCGAGATCGGCTCCAGGGCATTTTATATGACGAATGTGAATAAGGTCCACATTCCCGCCAGCGTCACAAAGATCTACGGGGATTCTTTTTCTAGATCCTCAAATCTTAAAGTATTTGATGTTGATACAAAAAGCACATCGTTCTCCTCTGCTAACGGTATCCTTTATAACAAAAACAAAACGGGCGTCATCGCCTGCGGCGGCGGTATAGACAGCGTTACTCTCCCGAACACCGTTACTGCAATAGGCGAAAGGGCTTTCGTATACAATGAGAAACTCTCCGCAATAACTATCCCGAGTTCGGTAAAAAGTATTGCAGCTTATGCTTTTGAAGATTGCCGAAACCTGACAAGTATCACCATTCCATCAAGTGTTACTGTAATTGAAAAACGCGCTTTCGATCATTGTGATAGTCTTAAGACCGTGAAACTAAATGCGGGGATAACCACTATAAGTGAAGGCGTGTTTAATTATTGTAAATCTCTCCAAAGCATAAATATCCCAAGCAGTGTTACAAGCATCGGATCGGGTGCTTTTTCCAGTTGTAAGAGCCTCCAAAGCGTAAATATCCCAAGCAGTGTCACGACCATTGAGAACAGAGCTTTTCGCGAATGTACGAGCCTCCAAAGCATAAATATCCCAAGCAGTGTCACAACTATCGAACGAGATGCTTTTATCAATTGTACGAGCCTTAAAAGCCTGACAGTACCAAAGAGTGTAACGACCATAGGTGACAGTGCTATAGGCTACAATGGAAAAAATAAGATCGAAGGATTCACTCTCTATTGCTACAAAGGCTCCGCAGCGCAGACTTATGCCATAAGCAACGGCATAAACTATGTGCTTCTTGACGGGACGACTGTAAATTACGGCGATGTCAACATGGACAAAAAAGTCGATATGCAGGATCTGGCGCTGCTACAGCAGTACCTCGCCAAATGGGACGTCACCAAAGGCTTCCGATGTTGACCTGAGCGGCACTATCGAAATGCAGGACCTGGCGCTGCTTCAGCAGTATCTGGCTAAATGGGACGTTAAGCTGGGGAAATAATAACATTCTTTCACCTCGGTGCATAATATGTACCGAGGTGATTTCTATGTGTGCTATAGGAGGAATTATAGGCTTCGGGGAGAATTACGCGGAGGTCATAGGCGACAAGCGCCGCCGCGCCGAAGCCATGATACGGGCGCTCAAACGCCGCGGTCCCGATTCGGACGGCGTTTACGAGCATGACAATGCGCTGATGATACATACCCGTCTTGCAGTCATCGACCCCGAGAACGGGGCTCAGCCCATGCTTTACGGGGAGGAGGGCGCAAAGCTCGTCCTCGTCTACAACGGCGAGCTGTACAACACCGAGGAGCTTCGGACAGAACTGCGCTCACGCGGACACTGCTTTGAGACATCGAGCGACACGGAGGTGGTACTGCGTTCCTTCGCCGAGTGGGGCGAGGACTGCGTTAGGCGCTTCAACGGCATATTCGCCTTCGCGGTCTACGACGAGCGACGGGAGAGCCTTTTCCTCGCCCGCGACCCTATGGGCGTAAAGCCGCTGTTCTTCACGCTGAGGGGCGGGGTGCTGTACTTCGCTTCGGAGATAAAGGGACTTTTCGCGGCGGGCGTCCCCGCGCGGCTGGGCGCGGAGGGCGTGCGGGAGATAATGCTCGTGGGTCCCGCCCGAACGAGCGGCTTCGGGGTCTTTGAGGGCGTCGAGGAGCTTCTCCCCGCCGAGTGCGCGGTATTCGACCGAAACGGGCTGACCCGCCGCATTTACCGCGACATGGCTGACGGCGGGACGGAGCTCATCACCGACAGCTTCGAGACAGTCCGCGACCACATCATCGACCTTGTGACCGACGCCATCACCCGTCAGACAGTCTCGGACGTGCCGCTGTGTACCTTCCTTTCGGGCGGGCTTGATTCGAGCCTTATCTCATCGGTGACGGCGCGGCGCTTTGCCGAGGAAGGCAGGAAGCTCCACACCTTTTCGGTGGAGTATCGCGACAACAAGAAGTATTTCAAGGCGGGCAAGTTCCAGCCCAACGCCGATGATGAGTACATCGAGATGATGGTGAAGTTTTTGGGGACGGAACATCATCGCGTCGTCATCGACACCCCCGAGCTGGTGGAGGCGCTCTACACCGCCGCAGAAGCCCGCGACCTGCCCGGCATGGCGGACGTTGACAGCTCACTGCTGCTGTTCTGCAAGGCGGTGAGGGAGTTCTCGACGGTGGCGCTTTCGGGCGAATGCGCCGACGAGATCTTCGGGGGCTATCCCTGGTACCGCGACCCCGACATCAGGCAGATCTACGGCTTCCCCTGGTCGCAGTCCACCGCCTACCGCGCCTCGCTGTTAAGACCCGAATACCTTGCGGACTTCTCCCCTGAGCGCTACGTCACGAACAAGTACCTCGCCACCTGCTCGAAAGTGACCGAGGGCGGTCTTTCGCCCCTCGAAAAGCGCATGAGGGAAATGATGCGGCTCAATACGGACTGGTTCATGCAGACGCTGCTCGACCGCAAAGACCGCATGAGTATGCACTGGGGGCTGGAAGTGCGTGTGCCGTTCTGTGACTGCCGTATCGTGGAGTATATGTACCGTGTGCCGTGGGAGTACAAGGACTACATGGGGCGCGAGAAGGGCTTGCTGCGTGAGGCTGCGGCTGTGCGCGGCTTGCTGCCCGAGGCTGTGGTGCGGCGCAAGAAGTCGCCCTATCCCAAGACCCACAACCCCTCCTACGAGGCGGCGGTGCGTGAGCGGCTGGCGGAGGAGCTCTCGCAGGCGGATTGTCCCGTCCTGCAAATACTGGAGCGCCGCGAGATCGAGCGGCTAATGTATCACGGTCAGCAGACCGCCTGGTACGGTCAGCTGATGAACGACCCGCAGATCATGGCGTACATCATACAGATAAACCACTGGCTGCGGCATTACAAAGTCGAGCTGGTATAAAGAGAACACGCACCTCCGGGGGGGTGCGTGTTTTACAGTTTCTTGTAGTAGGTCTTGTTGTCGGTGAGACCTAAGAGGTAGTCGGTGTTGGTCTTGTAAAGCTCGGCAAGGGCTATCAAAAGGTCAATAGGTATCTCATGCACACCCAACTCATAGTTGCTGTAAGCCTGTTGGGAGCAGTTTATCAACTTGGCTATATCCTTCTGTTTGAGGTCGTTGTCCTCACGTAAATCTCTTAAACGCCTAAAAAACACAACTTCACCCCATTGTAACCGTTCCTTTAATAATTATATCATACAACAAATCGTGGTATTGACATTCACAATGAAATATGGTATAATGATAGTATACAATGAAACGTGGTAAAAATACAGGAGGTACACCAATGGCAAATTTTGTATGTGACATCTGCGGCGGTGCGATTAAAATGCAAGCTAACCGCACGGGTGTTTGTCAGGGCTGCGGAATGGAATACGATATCGAAGCGATACGGGCTATGGCGGGACAGGCGAATAATGCCGTCCCCACGCAGACTGCGCCCGCGGTTTCCGCGCCTGCGCAGGCGGCTAATGATAATGAATTGGATAGGGACGCTTTGCTGATATATTTAGAGAATGTAAGGACACTTGAAACAATAATAAAAGAATCTAATTCTAAGTCAAATAGACTATCAGAATGTATCAAAGAAGATGATTCTGCTTTGGAATCATACAACAAGAAGATTAAAGAAGTTCAGAATAAAGTACAACATAAAGAATCTTTCATTGATAATCCCAAAACCACCAGCGACTATGTGGGGTTTATATTTTTCGCTTTTTTGACTTTATTTTTTGCTCTCATAGGCATACCATCTTATAAAGAAGGTGGTATAGTTTTTTTGGTAGGTTTTGGATTACCTAATTTAATAGTTGCAGTTGCATTAGGACTTAGAATCACAATTTTAAAGAAAGAATACAAGCAATCATTAGAAAAATTTGATAGAGATCAAAAAAAAGAGCTATCGACATTAAATGAACTAAAAGAAATCTGTGAAAACAGAATTGCGAACAGGAGAAAGGAGTTTTCACCAATAAAAAGCGATTTATTAATTGAAATCAACGAGTGTGAAGAAATACTTAAACAAGCCTACTCCGCCAACATTATCCCCATGCAGTTCCGCACTATCGAGGGGGTTTATTACCTCTACGACTACCTCTCCACCTCGAATCAGACCCTTTCCGAAGCGCTCATGCAGGCGAATCTTGAAGCCATAAAGCAAAAGCTCGATCAAATGATACAGCTCCAGTCCGCGCAGATAATACAGCAGGCGCAGACCAACGCACAACTCGCCGAGATACAGGACACCAATAACCGCATTCTTGCGACGGCACAACAGACCGCAAAGACTGCCGCTCTCGCCGCGAAATACGCCGCCATAAGCGCCGTAAACTCCGAGGTCATAAAACATCTGTCGTCAAAACAGCTCGCCTACCAGCGCGCCGACTTTTGGCTCAAATAACACACCACGGCACCCCGCCTTTTCCGCAGGGTGCCGTGGCTATTTGTCTTTGTTCCGCACATCAGTTCCGTGTGTTCGTTATATTTATATCTGTATTTGTATCGCTTTCCGTGACCTCTGCCCTTTTCCAGCGGCGGAGGAATTTTTTGCCCTCGCCTTTCAGCGAACCGCCGCGGCTCTTTAAATACTCGTTCGCCGCCGCTACTGCTATCAGGATAAGCCCTGCCGTCAGCAGGTATACCCACCACTCTACACGTCCCACAAAGCCGTGGGTGATGTAGATAGTCAGCCCCACGAACGAAGCCGCCGAGATAGCGAACCAACGTCCGCTCTTGACCGCAAAGGACGTGAGCATTATCGCAAGGGTCGCGCAAAGGACGATGATCGTGTTCGCAAGGGATTGATGTATCAGCGCGTCGATCAGCAGTATGCCGAAAGCCGTCAGCTGTACCGCGAAGCTCAGGTCGCCTGCCAGCTTCTTTTTATCGCGCCATATGAGCCGTATGAGCACGCTGAACAGTATCAGCGGCAGGAGGTCTATCTTCACCGCCACGACCACATCTGCTATCGGCAGGAACGGGCGCGAGTATATGAGCGAACAGCCCGCCGCCGCCGCGAGGGTCAGCATTACGCGGTTCACGTCGCGGCTGTGTCCCCTGCGGATAAGGTTAAGAAAGAACAGTCCCGCTTCAAGGGTCGCGGTGAAAAATCCCCACCTCGTAAGCCCCGCGCTGTCGCCGCTTATAATGGCAACAAAGGGCGCGGGTATCATGGCGAACGCCGCAAAGTCTATGCGGAGCCTGTCGTTTTCCTTAACGAAAGCGCTCTCGCGGTCAACGAGCTTGGACATTCCGAACAGCACCGCCGTTACCGCTCCCGACATTATCATGTAGAATGTGTAAGTATTGAGCGCGTACATACCCGCGATCTGACGTGCGGTCTCTGCCGCCGCAGGGTATATAGCGATCACGGGCAGAACTCCCGCGAGGTTCTTTTTCTGCGAACCGCAGATGAGGTAAAGCACCGCGCAGAGCCCGAAGGCTGTCCACGAAAGTATCTGTGCCGCAGGCGAAACGCATATGCTCTGCACCGTGAAGAACAGGCCCGCGCCCGCGACTGCGCTCCATGCGTACTCGGAGTGTACGATCTCACGGTGCAGGGAGTGCTCGGGGTTCTTTTCGAGGTAGGTGAAAACTCCCGCTCCGATGATGATGACCGAGGTCATGATGATGTAGGAGAGCTTTTCGACCGCGAAGGTCATGGACTCTATCTCGATCTGACAGGACAGCGGATAAGCCGCCGCCAGCAGTACAACGGGAGCCGCCAGCCTGTGGGCGATAAGGTGACTGCCGCCCTCCTTCTCGAAGCCGTACATCATGAGCATCGCGGCGAGTATCACAAAAGCCGCCGCCGAGAGGTCGCCGTCGGGGAAAAGCCCCGCATGATCCGCGAGCCTGAAACAGATAAGACCAAGCACCGCGGGTATCGCGAAGTCGGAGAACACGGTGCGCAGCTTGCGGATATTGCGGAAACACAATGCAATCACCGCAAACAGCACCACCATCACGCCCGCACCCGTGCGTCCGAGCGCCGCGCTGTTGATGTCGATGTCCTCAATGGTGCTTCCCGCGAATACCGCCGAGGTCATGAGCAGGCAGGGGAAAGCCCATCTCGATATCAGCACGAAGTTGCGGTGGGCGGGCTTGCGCTCCATGACGTAGGTGAAGACAAGTCCCGAAGTGAGCACCGCGAGTATCAGCCCGAAACCCGACCTGTCATCGTAAGCCGAAGCCGCAAGTATCACGCCGACGCCCGTGAAGGCTATGTCCGAAACGAGGGTGCGTATTTTCAGCGTTTTGAGGAAGTGTCCCGAATATCTGAACAGGAACGCGAACGCCGTCAGGGTAATTCCCGTGAAAAGCGCCCGGAAGTCCGTTTCGGGCTGTGAGGTGATACGAATGCCCCACGCGATATGCATAGAGGTGAACAGCACGGGCACGAACAGGAACACTCTGTTTGCATCGGCGGTGAGGGGAATGGCGTTTTTGCCCGCCATATCGAGGAGCATTACCGCCGCCATCATCACGAATATGAGCGTTCCCCACAGGTCGGCAAAGGGCAGACCGAAGCCCGCGCACATTATCGCCATAGGCAGTACCATATCCGAAACGCCCGTGTGCAGGCGCTTAACGAACCTGAAAGCGAAAGCCGCCGCGAAGATGACACCCGCGAAGCAAAGGGGTGCCGCAAAGTCGGGAGCTGTCATGCGATCGACTGCATATGCGATACAGAGCGCCATTCCCGCCGTGCCGAAGGGCATTGTGTAAGCGAAAGGTCTTGTGTCCCGCAGAGGGTCGCGCTCAAAGGTATGCAGAGCGGCAAGGGCAAGGCACACAGCCGCCGTTCCCGCCGCGATAAGATACTCCTCCGCGACATTGCAGCAGAAGAAGCAGCCCGCCGAAGCAACAGCCGTCACGGAGAGTATCAGCCAGTCGGATACCTCGGTGCGTATGCGGGGAATGTACCTCATCGCAAGCCCGAACAGGAACATTACTCCCACAAAAGCGGCGAAGCGTTCGCAGTCGTAAAGTCCCAGCTCCGCGCCCGCGAAATCTGCCGCCGTGAAAGCGGTGACAGGCAGGGTAAAGGGCAGGATATAGGCGAAGTGCCTTACCATGCGCTTCTTCGGATCTTCAAAGGCGTGTACCGCAACGTTCGCGGTAAAGAGCAGGCTTATGCAGAAGGGGAATATCGCAAGGGTCTCGTCACGCTCGGTCATGCCTATCGTCCCGAATGTGCAGACCATCAGCACTGCGGGGAACAGCGCGTCCGACACGAGGGTGCGGACGGACTTTGCGGCGGTGAATACCATAGCCGTCAGGAATATCAGCCCCGCGAACAGCAGGACGCACTCATGGTCCTTGAAGCCGAGCGTGTCCTCCGCGAGGGTGGTAAGTCCGAACATCAGTACCGACACCGCAAACGGCAGCAGCGTAGTGAAAGCACGGGCGGCATCGTTCTTGTTCTTCACCAGCGCGTGCATGGCTATGACCGCCGTCATCAGCGCCGCGTTCATGGTGAAGGAATCCCAGTCGCCTGCGAAAAGCGAGAGGCACAGCGCTATCGGGAACAGCAGGTCGGAAATGAGGGTGCGTATCGGCTTTACGTACCTGTAGACCGCCGCTGCCGCTGCCGTCAGACAGCCGAACAGTATCACTCTTTGGGACAGTCCGAGAGAGCCCGAGGAAGCCGCCAGCTCCGAGAAGCCGAACAACAGCATGAAGGGGTGAACTGCCGCGAGGGGCTTGTTTTTCAGGAGTATGCTGTAGGCTATGACCTGCGCCGTCCAGACCGCGAGGGTCACGAAGCAGGCAGGCGTCCATTCGCCCCAAATATGGCTGACCATAAACGGAACAGCCGAAATGCCGTAGATAGCGGCGAGTATCACCGTGAATATGCGGAAGGGGTCGCCGTTATCTTTGCCGCCCTTCGCATTCTGCCTGTAGAGCATGAATATCGGGAGCGCCGCCACGATATTGAGGAACATTCCCCAGAGGTCGGGGCTGCCGTCAAAGAGCTGTACGCTCATGAGGGTGAAGGAGCAAAGCCCGCCGTAGAGCGCCGCGTGAATGAACACTCCCCTCTTGTAGAGCTTCACCGCCGCCGCCGAGAACAGGGTCACGAGCAGAGCCGCCCCCGAATAGAGCAGCCAGAAGCAGCTGCCGTTGTGCGAAAGGCTCTCTCCGAGAAGCCCGAACCAGCCCATCGTCACGAAAGTTATGGAGGTGAACACCGAGCCCAGCAGGTAGAACGCCATGCTCGTATTGACGAGCTTCAGCTTCTTGCCCGCTATGGCGCTGACGATGAAGAAGAACGCCGAAGTGAGGGCGATGACGCCCGTGCGCTGCCATTCGTTCATGGATATCCAGTTCGCGACCGAGAACACCATTCCCGCCAGCACCACCAGTGCCGAGCCTATGACCAGCATGACCGAAGCGGGATTGCGCTCGCGCTTGGGCTTCGGTGGAACGGGAGCGGGCTGCGGACGGGGTGCATTATGCCAAGCCGCGTTAGGCTGCCGCCAAGCCTGCTGCGGAGGATACGGGTATACCCTCTGCGCCGAAGCCTGCTGTGCGGGCTGTACGCCCTGCGCGGGGGCGGGCTGTGCCACCTGTGTGGGCTGTAAGCTCTGCACGGGGGCAGTCTGTGCCGCCTGTGTGGGCTGTACGCTCTGTATGGGAGCGGTCTGTGCCGCCTGCGTGGGTTGTACGCCCTGCACGGGAGTGGGCTGTGCCGTCTGTGCGGGCTGTACGCCCTGCATGGGAGCGGTCTGTACCCTCTGCGGAGGTGTGCCGTAGTAGGGCTGTACGGGGGGCACTCCCCTGCCGTAGGCGGTGTTTGGCGGCATACCCTTGCGGTCGGCAACTCTTGACATATATTCCACATTGCTTATCCTGCCCGCGCGGTGCAGCTCGTTCAAGAACTCCTCCAGCTTCTTTTTCTTATTGGTCGCAGAGATAGCGACGGGCAGAAGCACCAGAGGAGCAATGAGCCACAATATCACCAAAATAGTCCACATTTTCCACACCCGCCTTTCCCGATAAGTCCAATGATATACCTCTTACTATAATCATTATAGCACATCACTATCGGCTTTTCAAGATGTCGAATGTAATTATTCGGAGTGACATTTGTCACTATAGTCTGTATAAACACCGTTTTTTGACTCGACAAATTTTGACAATATGTGAAAATACCGCGAAAATCCTTGACAAACCCGCAGTTATGACGTATAATAGTAAAGTACGGATGATCGTTTCCTAATGAAAGTGAGAGTGTAAATTACATATGGATAAAAACAGAGTTATCACCGCCGCTTCCGCACTGGTCATCGCTGCCACTGCACTTGCAGCCTGCGGAAAGGTGGATATACAGCCCAAGAAAGACCGCATAAGCGACAGCAGTTCTTTCAGCTACGATATCAACGATTTCCTGAACCTTTCCTCCGATACCGACGCGGTGACGGATACCTCATCGCGCGACAGCCTTATCGTTATACCCGATGTTGACGACGACGCTGTTACCGATACCAGCTCAAAGAACGAGAAGAAGACCGTCACCACCACGAGAAAGGCGACCACCACCACCAAGGCGGTGACTACGGCTATACCCACGACGACTACCCCGAGGGCTACTACCACAACGCCCAGGCCCACTACAACGACGCCCAAGCCCACCACCACAACTCCCGCACCTACCACGACCACTACTACCACCACCACTACCACACCGACCACAACCACTACTACGACCACCACGACTACATCTAACAAAGATCAGATAGCTCCCCCCGTGATAGTTGACGAGGACGAGGGCTTCGACCTCACCGATGACGAGCAGATCATCATTACCGACGATCCCGATGACGGTGAAGAACTCATCACTCCTACCCAGCCCGATCAGAGCTCCCTCGCCTACCGCGCGAAAGCCGCGATAAACGGCGTTGCGGCAGGCATCGGCGACAGCTTTGCTATGGCGCAGTCCGCCTTCGGCGCAGAGAACGCTCCCGCCATGTCCTACGTTGACGAATACGGCATGACCGTTACCGAGCACCACTACGACAACATCTCCGTGGAAGAGATAAGCGGCGAGATAGTACGCTTTGAGATAAACATTGGAAGCACCGCCACCACACAGGCGGGTCTTGCTACGGGCATGACCTTCTCGGATATGGTAGCTCTCTACGGCACGGGCTACTCCACCGACGGCATGATCTACACCTACAGCGGCGATGATGTTACCCTGTCGGTCACGGTAGTGAACGATATCGTTCAGCAGATAGTCGTGACGGACGATTTCGTTTGATATAATTACATAAGGCACATGATAAAAGGACAGCTCCGCAAAAGAAGCTGTCCTTTGGTTTTTCTATGCAAAAGGCGGGGAACAGTCCCCGCCCCGAATATTATTCTACCGTAACGCTCTTTGCAAGGTTTCTCGGCTTGTCAACGTCAAGACCCTTGGCTACAGAGATGTAGTAGCCCAGCAGCTGTAACGGTACTACCGCAAGGCTCGCCGCAAAGTGGGGGTCTATCGTGGGCACGTAGGTCACGAAATTGCAGGTGTCCTCCGCGTCGTATCTGCCGTAGGGAGCTATCGCCATGAGGTAAGCTCCGCGGGACTTGCACTCTACCATGTTGCTAACGGTCTTTTCGTAGAGCGCCTTCTGGGTCAGCACGCCGATGACGAGAGTTCCGTCCTCGATAAGGCTGATGGTGCCGTGCTTCAGCTCGCCTGCCGCGTAAGCCTCCGAATGGATATAGCTTATCTCCTTCATCTTGAGGCTTCCCTCAAGGCAGATGGCGTAATCTATGCCGCGCCCGATGAAAAACGCATCGTGGATATGGGAGAACTTGGAGGCGAACCACTGTATGCGCTCCTTGTCCTCGATTATCTTCTCTATCTTCTGAGGGATAGTTTGCAGGTCTGCGATGTACCTTGCGTAGTCCTCCTCACCGATCTTGCCGCGCACAAGACCGAACTGCACCGCGAGGGTGTAGAGAGCCGCAAGCTGTGCGCTGTAAGCCTTTGTGGTGGCAACAGCTATCTCGGGACCCGCAAGGGTGTAGAACACGTTGTCAGCCTCACGCGCGATGGAGGAGCCCACCACATTCACGATAGCGAGGGTCTTTATGCCGCTGTTCTTCGCAAGACGGAGCGCTTCGAGGGTGTCGGCAGTCTCGCCCGACTGGGAGATGACCACTACGAGCTGTGAGGGGTCGAGTATGGGTCTGCGGTATCTGAACTCGCTCGCAAGCTCCACGCGGACGGGTATGCGAGCTAAGTCCTCAAAGACGTACTGCGCCGCCATGCCCGTATGCCATGCCGAGCCGCAGGCAACGATAGTCAGTGAGCTTACCCCCGCGATCTGCTCATCGGTGAGCCCGATGTCGGAAAGGTCTATCTTGCCGTCCTTGATAACGGAATTAAGGGTATCCGCGATAGCCTTGGGCTGTTCGTGTATCTCCTTCATCATGAAGTGCTCGTAGCCGCCCTTTTCGGCAGCCTCGGCGGAGAAGGTTATCTCGGTGCTCTGCTTCTCTATCTCGTCGCCGTCAAGGTTGTAGAAATGAGCCTCGCCGGGAACGAGCCTTGCGAACTCGTGGTTGTCGATGTAGTAAACATCGCGGGTGTATTTGAGTATGGCGGGAACGTCGGAAGCCACGTAGGTCTCGCCGTCGGTTATGCCGATTATCATGGGGCTGTCCTTGCGGGCTACCCATATCTCGCCGGGGTAGTCCTTGAACATCAGCTCCAGCGCATATGAGCCGCGCACGCGCACCATAGTCTTTGCGATAGCGTCGATGGGTCCCAGCTTATACTTCTTGTAGTAGTAGTCAACGAGCTTGACAACGACCTCGGTATCGGTCTGACTGTAGAACTCATAGCCGTGCTTTAAGAGCTTTTCTTTGAGCTCACGGAAGTTCTCGATGATGCCGTTGTGGACGCCGACTACCTCGCTCTCGACCTCGCCCGAGCCGCTTCCCGTGCAGTTGCCCGAAACGTGAGGGTGAGCGTTGGTCTGGGAAGGCTCACCGTGGGTCGCCCAGCGGGTGTGACCTATGCCGCAGGTACCCGGGAGCGTCCTGCCATCGTCGGTCTTTTCCGAAAGATTGCGCAGTCTTCCCGTAGCCTTTACGACCTCCGCAAGCTTCTCGCCGTCGCGGACGGCAAGTCCCGCAGAATCGTAGCCTCTGTATTCAAGTCTCGAAAGTCCGTCAAGCAGTATGGGGGCTGCCTGATGATGTCCCGTAAATCCAACTATTCCGCACATAATGCTACCTCTTTTATCAATTGATATTTGTCATACGGATATCTCACCGCCGCCGACTGATATCATGCGGGGGAGAACGTGTACAAATATTATAACAGATAACTCTGCGTTTGTCAAGTACAATAGTTTCCGAGGAAGTCTATCATCTCGAATTTGAGCCCATCGCTTTGAGCTCCTTTTTGCGGCTGTACATCAGCACATCGGCGCGTTCCATGACCGAATGCAGGTCTTTGTCCTGACCCGCGACGAAATCGGAGATACCTGCGGCAATGACTGCGGCGCCCGAAGCAATATTGTCCTCAACCCTTTTGTTCAGCTCCGCAAGCAGTTCGTAGCGCTCCTCGAAGTCGCTTCCCGTGGCTATGACCACGAACTCATCACCGCCCGTTCGGTATACGGGGCTGTGATCGAATACCTTGCAGACCATCATGCAAGCCTCGCGAAGGTACTCGTCGCCCGCCTTGTGACCCTTGGTGTCATTGACGATCTTCAAGCCGTTCACGTCGCAGACCACCACGCAGAAAAGCTCCATGCGCTCCTCTGCGATGAGCTGATTGATCTCCGACTCCTTCTCGGTGAAGGCTATCTTGCTCTTGACGCCCGTGAGGGGGTCGCGGTAGGCGGTGTTCCGCATATTGCCGAGCTGATCCTCGCTCTCGCTGGCGCGTTTGCTCATGATACGGTAGTTGTTCAGCATCATGAACAGAGACACCGCGAACAGCGCCACTACCACCGCCATATGCTGCACCAGTCCGCCCCACAGTCCCGAGAGGGTCTGCTGTATGACCTCGGGGACTTTCTCGCTGTAGGTGTTCATGTAGTGCTTCTCTATCTCGTCAATGACCTTATCGGTGGCTATGAGCGTTGACTGATTGAGCCACACCAGCGCCGAAAAGAGTATCATCGCCTGCAATACTATCCACACGACTACCGAACGTCCGAAGCGGTGGGCGGTGTCGCGGCGGAGTATCATGTAGAACATCACGAAGCCCAGCACCGACCATACCGTGAACAGTATATATGATTCCGTTGCCATAGACCCCAGCGAAAACAGGTTCGGTATGAGGATATAGGCGGCAAAGAACGCCATCAGAGCCACGCCGATGATGCCGTATGCCATGTCCTTCGTGTCACTTCGGGACTTTGCCATAGAAGCCGCCGCCCCTGCCACCAGCGCGTAAATGAGGGTGGCGCTTATGGTGGTGACGTCGATTATCCAGCCTATAGCCGTCCTCCCGAAGAAGGGCATTATCACCGATACCGCGCCGATAAGGACGACCGCCCGCGCGGGAACGCCGTGCCTGTTCAGCTCCGCCAGCTTCGAGGGTATCATCTTATCCCTGCCGAGGGCGTAGAGGAGCCTGCTGAGAGCTATGATGTTCGCAAGAAGGCTCGTGACCACAAGTGCAAGGAGCGTCCCCACGAGTATGCCGAGCCCGACATTCCCCATATAGTGATGAACGGCGTAAAAGGGCGGGAGCGCCTTTATGCCGCTTAAATTTCCGAGGTCTTTGATGTAGTCGAGCCATGTATCATACTCGGGCGGGTATGCCGTCACCGAGAGCAGTATCACGAAGATATACACAAGCGCCGAGCATATGACCGACAAAGCCAGCACGCCGAAGGACTTCTTTTTCGGGAACGTGAACTCCTCCGCGGAGTGGGAGATGTTCTCGAAGCCTATGAATGCCCACGGAGATATGCAGGCGATATAGAGCGACTGCGCAAGAGGGCTCTTGCCATCGGGGATAAAGGCAGGCTGAAATGAGAATCCGTCGTTGTCGTAGCAGACCATTCCGCCCATGAAGCCTATGGTCACGCCTATCATTATAGCGGCTGAAAGAATTATCATCACCCGCGCGATATAGCGCTTGGGGAGCGTGCAGAGAAATGCCGCAAGCAGTATCGCCCCGACGGATAACAGCGCTTCGCCGAGATACATCTCGTACCCCAGCACAGACCAGCTTATGCCGAACTTGAACATATCGCCCACGAAGTATTCCATGAACAGCGGCAGAGAGGTCGCGTTCGCCCAGAATACCGCCATGTACGCCAGAAGCAGGAACCACGCCGCCACAAAGCCGTAGTCATGGCTGAATACCTCCTTGACGTAGGTATAAGCGCCGCCTGCGTCGGGGTAGCAGCATATCATATAGTGGTAGCACCGCGCGATCACGAGCATTATCACCGTCCCGATAAGCAGACCTATAACGCTTCCCGCGGTACCTGCCTGTGCTAAGTAGGTATTGCCCGTGATGACCATAGAGCCCCAGCCCACACTTGTGCCCAGCGCCAAAGCCCATGCTCCCCGACCCGAAAGATAAGGCTTCAGCACCTTGCCTTCATTACTTGTTTCGCCTGTCACGACCTCACCTCCCTTTTGCCCGTTGTGATATAACCAGTGTTATAAAATCCTTATTATCTTGTAATCATTATAACACATATCACTATAATTGTCATTCACCTATTTGGTAAACGAACGAAATTTCGTAAAAACGAACAAAATCACAGAACTACAGCCGCCTGTACACGGCACTTTTTACAATTTCTTACAACCTCCATGACTGCCCCTCCGACCGATGACCCGATCGGAGCAGAGATCATTTACAGGGATTAGTATAATATCACATTTCGTCCGCGTGAACAGCAGAACGGCACCGCACATGGTCGTGCGGTGCCGCTGTTTATACCGAATAAATGTTATTCCTGTATCAGAGAACTCTTACCTTCACAACGCCCTCGATGGCTTCGAGCGCCGCGATGTCCGCGTTGCCCGTTACGTCGAGCAGGGTGCAGCTCCATTCCTTCTTGGACTTGTTCACCATGTTCTCGATGTTCGCGCCCTTGTCGGCTACAGCAGTCGTGATCTGCGAGATGAGGGAGGGAACGTTCTTATGCAGAACGCTTACCAGCATATCGCCCGACTTCGCAAGCTCAACGTTCGGGAAGTTCACGCTGTTGCGGATAGTGCCGTTCTCGATGTAGTCGATGAGCTCGTTTGCCGCCATAACAGCGCAGTTGTCCTCGCTCTCCTCGGTGGAAGCGCCGAGGTGGGGGATAGCTACAACGTTCTCAACGCCGATGACCTCATCACTCGGGAAGTCAACAACATATCTCGCGACCTTGCCGCTTGCGAGAGCCTCAACGATAGCCGCACCGTTCACCAGCTCGCCGCGGGCAAAGTTCAGGATACGAACGCCGTCCTTGCAGAGTGCGATAGTTTCCTTGTTGATGGTGTCCTTGGTCTCTGCGTTGAAGGGCAGATGCAGGGAGAGATAATCGGCAGCCGCGTAAACATCATTGATGTTCGCCGTCACCTTTACCTGGGGCTTAAGGCTCAGAGCCGCGCCTACGGACAGGAAGGGATCATAGCCGATAACGTTCATGCCGAGGGAGATAGCGATATTGGCAAGCTTTCCGCCGATAGCGCCGAGACCGATAAGACCTAAGGTCTTGCCCATGATCTCGCCGCCCGCGTAGTTGGACTTGCCTTTCTCGACCAGCTTGCCTACCTCGTCGCCCTTGCCCTTGAGGGTCTTAGCCCACTCGATAGCCTCGGGGACCTTTCTTGCGGCAAGGAGCAGACCGCAAACTGCGAGCTCCTTAACGGCGTTGGAATTTGCGCCGGGGGTGTTGAATACAACTATGCCCTGCTCCGCGCACTTGTCAACGGGGATATTGTTGGTGCCCGCGCCCGCTCTCGCGATAGCGAGAAGCTCATTGCCGAACTCCATGTCATGCATCTTAGCCGAGCGCACCATTATAGCAGTGGGGTTCTCGGCACTGTCGCTTACGGAATACTTCGACTTATCGAAGATATCCGTGCCGCAGGCGGCTATCTTATTGAGAGTAAGTACATTGTACATCGTACTTCACGTTCCTTTCGAGTAATATTTAGTTTGAGTTATTTTTCGTCAAACTCGGCAGAGGGCGTCACTATAGGCTTACCGTCGCTTCCGAGCAGCGGTGTAACGCCGCCGCCAAGATCGGTGGATATGACGAGATAGTTCACCCCCGTCAGGCGGTCAACGACTATCTTCTCGCCCGTACTGAACCCGTCCCTGCTGTAGACGGTCACAAAGCGTTCCTGCTTTTTCTCCTTAGCCATTATGACACCTCAGTACCTTATGACGTGGTAGATAACATAACCCCGGCTGAGAAGTCCGTGGACTATCGCCCGGAATACCGAGTGCCGGTGGACATAGCTTATGACCATAGCAAGGCACGACCCGAATGAAATGCCGCTCTTCACCGTCTTTGTGACGTTGTTCACGACCGTTCTGTTTCCCGAGCCGTTCACATACTCCGCGTCAACGCTGTTATCGTTCACATGGCTCCTCTCCTCTCAGCCGATCTTGCGGTATCTTACGAATTTTCAGCCTCGAACTTCTTCATGAACTCTACGAGCTTCTCAACGCCCTCGATAGGCATAGCGTTGTAGATGGAAGCACGCATACCGCCGACAGTTCTGTGACCCTTGAGGTTCTCAAAGCCCGCAGCCTTAGCTTCGGCGACAAACTTCTTGTCGAGGTCCTCATTGCCCGTAACGAAGGGAACGTTCATGAGCGACCTGTCCTCCTTGCGGACTGTGCCCTTGAAGAGCTTGCTCTCGTCGAGGAAGTCATAGAGTATCTTAGCCTTCTTCTCGTTGAGAGCCTTCATAGCCTCAAGACCGCCGTTCTTCTTCAGCCACTTGAATACCTTGCCGCAGATGTAGATAGCATAGCAGTTAGGGGTATTGTACAGCGAATCGGCGTCAGCCTGGGTCTTCCATTTCAGCATGGTGGGAGTGCCGGGCAGAACATCGTCGGTGATGAGGTCTTCTCTGATTATGGAGATAACGAGACCTGCGGGACCTACGTTCTTCTGAACGCCGCCGTAGATAACGCCGTACTTGGTAACGTCAACGGGCTCGGAGAGGAAGCAGCTGGACTGGTCGGCAACGAGCAGCTTGCCCTTGGTGTTCGGCAGAGTCTTGTACTTGGTGCCGTAGATAGTGTTGTTCTCGCAGATGTAAACATAATCCGCGTCCTCGGGGATATCGAGGTCGGAGCAGTCGGGGATATAGGAGAAGGTCTTGTCAGCCGAGGAAGCAACGGCAACAGCCTCGCCGTATATCTGAGCCTCCTGGTAAGCCTTCTTAGCCCACTGACCCGTGATTATGTAAGCAGCCTTCTTGTTCTTCATCAGGTTCATCGGAACAGCCGCGAACTGCTGAGAAGCGCCGCCCTGTAAGAACAGTACCTTATAGTTATCGGGAATGTTCATGAGCTCGCGGATATCCTTCTCCGCTTCCTTGATGATGTCATCGAAAGCCTTGGAGCGGTGGGACATTTCCATAACGCCCATACCTGTGCCCTTGTAATCGAGCATCTCCTCTGCCGCTTCTTTGAGCACTTCCTCGGGAAGCACTGCGGGACCTGCGCTGAAATTATAAACTCTGCCCATTGTAAAAACCTCCGTTTAGATTTATTAAAAGTTGCCTTACTTTTCGGAGCATAACGCATTAAAGCATAAATGCACCACTACTATTATATTACTTTTTGCAGGCATTGTCAAGAGCATTTTGCAAATTTGCGCCTGAAACCTATAAATTTTCTATAAATTCTGCACGAAACTAAAGAGCGTGAATCATATTTGCACCCCGCCCTCACCCCAGCATGACGTCGAGTATCATCATGACGAGGAAGCCGCCCGTGCAGGAGAGGGCTCCGACTGCGGGGGAGGAGGGGTCGTTCGTTTCGGGGATAAGCTCTGCCGCCGTGACGTGGAGCATAGCTCCCGCCGCGAAGCCCAGCAGGTACGGCATGGCGGGCGCTATGAGCCCCGCCGCAAGTATCGTCACCGCCGCTCCAAGGGGCTCCACCGCGCCCGAGAGCACTCCCGCCGCGAAAGCGCGTCTGCGGGTCATGCCCTCGGCTTTCAGGGGCATGGAAATAATAGCGCCCTCGGGGAAATTCTGTATCGCTATCCCCGCCGCGAGCGCAAGTGCCGCCGCTGCCGTAAGTCCTCCGCCCTCGCCGTACAGCACCCCCGCGTAAGCCGCGCCCACCGCCATACCCTCGGGGATATTGTGGAGCGTCACCGCCAGCAGGAGCATGGTGTTCCGCGGGAGCTTTCGGGCTATCCGTCCGTCGGCGCAAAGGCGGTCTATCCCCGCGCCGAGGGCAAGCATGAACAGCACCCCCGTCAGAAGCCCCGCCGCCGCAGGGAAGAACGCCAGCCTTCCGAAGCGTTCCTCCGACTGCTCTATGGCGGGGATAAGCAGGCTCCATATGCTCGCGGCGGTCATGACCCCTGCCGCGAAGCCCGCAAGCACCCTCTGCACCGTATCCCCGAGCTGTTTTCTCATTGGGAAAACGCAGGCTGCCCCGAGGGACGTCCCGATAAACGGCAGCATTACTCCCCCTATCACATCGTTCATATCGCACACCTCGCATAGTATAAGCTAACTCATATTATGCCGCAAACTTGAAGGGAGTGCAAAAAGCCCCCCGACACCGCAGGGTATCGGGGGACAGTTATCACGCATTTTCAGCCGCAATTATCAGTGGATATCCGAATACAGCCCGATGTACAGCACCGCCGAGCGCTTCCAGCTGAAATCCTCGCGCATGGCGCGTCCTACCAGCTCGTTCCAGCGTGACTTGTCGTCGTAGGCGACCCTCGCGCGGGTCACGGCATCGAGCATATCGTGGGCGTTGTAGGTCTTGAAGGTGAAGCCGTTGCCGTTCTCACCGCCCGCGTCCCTTATGGAGTCGCGTAAGCCACCCGTTTCGCGGACTATCGGGATAGTGCCGTATCTCAGGGAGATCATCTGCGCAAGTCCGCAGGGCTCGCTCTGGGAGGGCATGAGGAACATATCCGCGCCCGCGTAGATACGCTTCGAGAGCGGAGGTACGAAACCGAGGGTAACGCCCACGCGGTCGGGATAGCGGTACTGCATCTCGCGGAAGAAGTCCTCGTAGATCTTCTCGCCCGAACCCAGTATCGTGAACTTGCAGCCGAGGCGCACCATGTCCTCAAAGACATACTTCACGAGGTCGAGACCCTTGTGGCTCACGAAGCGGGTAACTATGCCGATAACAGGCTCATCGCCGGGAGCAAGCCCGAATTCTTCGAGCAGTTTTTCCTTGCAGATCTTCTTGCCCGCGCGGTTCGTGACTGAGAAATGCACGGGGATATTGGGGTCTGTCTCGGGGTTGTAGACCTCCTGATCTATGCCGTTCAGAAAGCCGCAGAGCTTGTACTGCTTCTTGACGAGTATCCTGTCAAGTCCGTAGCTGTACCAGGGGTCGAGTATCTCCCAGGCGTAGCTCGGGGAAACGGTAGTGATCTTGTCGGCGCACTCTATAGCCGCCTTCATGAAGTTCACATCGCCGTCGTATTCCAGCAGGTCGGTGTGATAGAGCGGTATGCCCATGAGGTCGTTTATGATCTCGAGACCGTAGCGTCCCTGATACTGGATATTGTGTATCGTGAACACCGTCTTGATGTCCTCGAAGCCGCCCTGATAGCGGTAGAAGATGTCGTAGTAAACGGGTACGAGCGCCGTCTGCCAGTCGTTGGCGTTGATGACATTCGGCTTGAAGTCGATGTAGCGGAGCAGCTCCAGCACAGCGCGCGAGAAGAATATGTATCTCTCCGCGTCGTCGTAGAAGCCGTAAAGTCCGTTTCTTGCGAAATAATACTCATTGTCGAGCAGGTAATAGGTCACGCCGTTCACGACTGCCGTGAAAACGCCGCAGTACTGGTTCCTCCATGCCACGGGCACGGTGAAATTCGTCATATAGGTACACTGATCTTTAAGCTCCTGCTTGATCTGACCGTAATAGGGTATAACGACGCGGCAGTCATGTCCCTCCGCGTTTATGGCGCGGGGGAGCGAGCCCGCAACGTCTGCCAGTCCGCCCGAAGCTATAAAGGGCAGTGCCTCGCTTGCTGTGTAAAGTATGTTCATGTTCTGACCTTCTTTCGTCCTCTCCGAAGAAAGGTTATTATAGGGTGATGAATGCGGTCATATCGGTCTGAATAATTCCGCATTCATCATTCCGAATTCCGAATTAAAGATAGGCTCCCTTGCTCACGTACATCGGGTACTCGGGCGAGCTTGTGAGTACGCGGTCGGGGGCTACGGTGACTTCCTTATCGGTGATAAGATAGCTGCACTCCGCGCCCGCGCCTATGGTCGTTCCCTGCATGAGTATGCAGTTCTTGACCTTTGCGCCCTTGCCTACTCTTACGCCGCGGAACACAACGGAGTTCTCCACTTCGCCTTCGATGATACAGCCGTCGGCGATGAGCGAATTCTTCACTACGCAGTCGAGGTCGTACTTCGCGGGAGCGTTGTCGGATACCTTCGTGTAGATCGAGCGCTTGGGCAGATAGAGCTGACGAGCGTTCGCAGGGTCGAGAAGATCCATGTTCGCCTTGAAGTATGTGCCGACGCTGGTGATCTTCGAGAAGTAGTTGTTGTACTCGTAAGCCTTGATAACGAGCTCACTGCACTTAGCCTGGAGCACGTCGGTCTCGAAGCTGACCTTGCCGCGGGCTATGCAGTCGTTCACGAGGTCGATGAGGAAGTCTTTCTTCATAACGAAGATGTTCAGGGAAGCGGTGCAGGTGCCGCTCAGGTCGGGACGGATAAGCACGCTCTTTACCCTGCTCTCGCTGTCCACGTTGAGTATGGTGGAAACAAGGCAGTCCTCGTTGGTGTACTGACCCGTGTGAGTGACTACGGTGATGTCCGCGCCGCTCTCCTCGTGCTGTTCAACTATCGGACGGAAGTCCATGTTGGTAACAACGTCGCAGTCGCTCATAACGACATAGTCGGCGAGCGAGTGGCGGATAAGGCTCATGGCACCATTTATGGCTTCGAGCCTGCCAGAATACAGCGCGGCGTTGGTGTTGCCGAAAGGCGGCAGGAAGTACAGACCGCCCTTCTTACGGGCTAAGTCCCACTCACGGGCGGAGCCCAGGTGATCGAGCAGGGACTGGTAGTTGTCCTTTGTGATGACGCCCACCGCGGTTATGCCGCTGTTTACCATATTGGACAGCGGAAAATCTATAAGACGGTATCTTCCTCCGAAGAGAACAGATCCCATCGTTCTGTTCTTTGTAAGATCGCCTACGGTCATGTCATGCATATTCGCAAAGATCAGACCGAGTACGTTTCCCATATTTATGCTCATGGCTTTTTGTTCTCCCTTCTTACATATCTTCATAGATTATCGCCTTGGGAGCGACATTCGCACCGTCGGAGATACTGAGCTTGTTGCCGACTACCGCAACGCCCCAGGTGTCCTTGTCCTCTATCGTTTCGGGACGGGCGCCTATCTGCGCGTTCTCGCCGATAACGGTATCCTCGCCGACTATGGCGTACTCTACCTTTGCGCCCTTCTTGATGTGAGCGCCGGGCATGAGGATAGAATCGTAGATGACTGCGCCTTCCTCAATGGTAACGCCCTCGGAGATGACCGAGAACTCAACAGAGCCGTCGATGAAGCAGCCCTCCGTTACCATAGAGTTCTGTATCTCGGCGTTCTTGCCTATGGACTGGGGAGGAAGTATCGGGTTTCTCGAATAGATCTTCCATGCGGGGTCGTAGAGGTCTATGGGGATATTCGGATTGATAAGATCCATGTTGGCTTCCCAGAGGGAATCTATAGTTCCCACGTCCTTCCAGTAGCCGTCGAAGCGGTAAGCCACCAGCTTCTCGCCTGCCTCGCGCATATCGGGGATAATGTTCTTGCCGAAGTCCTTGGAAGCGTTCTCGTCCTCCTCGTTGGCGATGAGGTACTTTTTCAGCTTCTTCCAGTCGAATATGTAGATACCCATAGAGGCGAGGGTCGAGCGCGGGTTCGCGGGCTTCTCCTCGAAGTCTATGATGTTGTCCTCCGCGTCGGTTATCATGATACCGAAGCGGCTCGCTTCCTCCTTGGGAACGTCGAGGACGGCTATGGTCGCGGCGGCGTTCTTTTCCTTGTGGAATTCGAGCATCTTGTTGTAGTCCATCTTGTAGATGTGGTCGCCGGAGAGCACTACAACGTACTCGGGGTCGTATCTCTCGATAAAGGGGATATTCTGATAGATGGCATTGGCGGTGCCGGTGTACCAGTCCTTGCCGCTCGCCTTCTCATAGGGCGAGAGTACGTGTACGCCGCCGTGCAGCCTGTCCAGATCCCACGGCTGACCGTTGCCGATGTACTCATTGAGCACCAGCGGCTGATACTGGGTAAGCACGCCCACGGTATCTATACCCGAATTGATGCAGTTCGAGAGAGGGAAGTCAATGATCCTGTACTTTGCGCCGAACGGCACGGCAGGCTTTGCAACGGTCTGAGTCAGCGCGTAAAGACGGCTGCCCTGTCCGCCCGCAAGCAGCATGGCGACGCATTCTTTTTTGTTGAACATAATAAATTCACCCACTTAATTAAATTTTATCAGCTTGTTTATATCACGGCAGCGCTCCCGAACGGGAACGCTCACCGATGATCGACTTATTCTTCGGTCTTGGGCTTCCTGCCACGCTTTTTCGGAGCGGGCTTTTCCTCGGCTTGCGCCTTGGGCTTTCTGCCGCGCTTCTTGGGCTCAGCCTTTACCTCCTCGGCTTTCTCCTCGGCTTGCGCCTTGGGCTTCCTGCCGCGCTTCTTGGGCTCCGCCTTGACTTCCTCGGAGTTCACCTCGCCACCCTCGGTCTTGTCGGACTTCTTTGTGCGGGTCTTTTTAGCCTTATCGGGCTTGACCTCGAAGTACATACAGCCGTATGCGGGAATGTCTATGCAGATCGAATGGTCAAGACCGTGCATGGGTACGGGCTTTGAGTGTACCGTGCCGTTTGTGCAGGGAGCGCCGTCAAGGGAGGTGCAGTTCAGTACCTCGGTGTACTCTCCGTCATAGGGAACGCCGAAGCAGTAGCTCGTCCTCGCGACGGGTACGAAGTTGCAGACCACTATCAGCTCATTGCCCTTCTTGTCGAAGCGGCGGAAGATGATTATGCTCTGCTTGTAGTCGTCGTTGGATATCCACGAGAAGCCCTCCCACGAGAAGTCCCTCTCCCAGAGGGCGGGAGTGTCCTTGTAGAAGTGGTTGAGCGTCCTCACGAACTTCTGATAATTGCGGTGGTGCTCGTAGTCCTCTATCATGAACCACTCAAGACCGTTCTCGTAGTCCCACTCTCTGAACTGTGCGAACTCGCTTCCCATGAACAGCAGCTTCTTGCCCGGGTGGGCGGTCATGTACGCCATGAACAGCCTTGCCTGTGCGAGCTTCATATCCACATCGCCGCCGAACATCTTGTTGACGAGCGAAGCCTTGCCGTGTACCACCTCATCGTGGGATATCGGCAGGATGAAATTCTCCGAGAATGCATAGAAGAACGAGAATGTCAGCATATCGTGGTGGAATGCGCGGTGTATCGGATCCATCTGCATATATTTGAGCATATCGTTCATCCAGCCCATGTTCCACTTGAAGTTGAATCCCAAGCCGCCGTCCGAAACGGGCTTTGTCACCATAGGCCATGCGGTGGATTCCTCGGCTATCATGAGGGTCTGGGGGTCGAAGGCGAACACCGCCTCGTTGAGCCTGTGCAGGAACTCTATCGCCTCAAGGTTCTCATGCCCGCCGTACTCGTTGGGCGTCCACTCGCCGTCGCGCCTGTCGTAGTCAAGGTAGAGCATTGAAGCCACCGCGTCAACGCGCAGTCCGTCGATGTGGTACTTGTCTATCCAGTAGAGTGCGTTGGAGATAAGGAAGCTCCTCACCTCGGGTCTGCCGTAGTCGAAAACTCTCGTGCCCCAGGCGAAATGGTCGCGCTTCTTGGGGTCGGAATACTCGTAGGAGGGACCGCCGTCGAACTCGAAAAGTCCCGCCGCGTCTCTCGGGAAGTGCGCGGGCACCCAGTCTAAGATAACGGATATCCCCGCCTGATGGAACAGGTCTACCATCTTCATGAAGTCGTGGGGCGTTCCGAAGCGTGAGGTCGGGGCGTAGTAGCCTATGCCCTGATACCCCCACGAGCCGTCAAAGGGGAACTCCGCCAGCGGCATGAATTCGATGTGGGTATAGCCCATATCCTGCAAGTAAGGGATTATCTCCTCGGCAAAGCCCGGATAGCTGTAATACTTGCCCGTGGTGCAGGCCTTCCATGAGTTGAGATGAACCTCGTATATATTCATGGGGCTGTCGTAAACATTGCCTTTTTTCTTCTTGTCGAGGTATTTCTTGTCGCCCCATTTGTAGCCCGATATGTCGAAGACCTTCGACTCGGTATTCGGGGTGACGCCCATATGCGTGCCGTAGGGGTCGGCTTTGAGCCGCGTTTCCCCGTCAACGCCGTTTATCGCGTATTTATAGTTATCGTAGGTCTTCAAGCCCTCGACAAATATCTCCCACACGCCCGTATCGCCGATCAGCTCCATACGCGAAGCGCCGTCGTTCCAGCCGTTGAAATCGCCGACCAGCGCGACATATTTTGCGTTCTGAGCCCATACTCTGAAAACGTGACCCTTCCTGCCGTCCCGTTCCGCGGGGTGGCAGCCGAAGAAATCATAAGCGGTCTTCATGGAGCCCTCGTGGAAGAGATAAAGCGGAAGCTCGTAATCACCGGGTATTTTCATTGCCATATTCGATCCTCCTTGTTTCTTGGATAGGCGCAAAAGCGCCGCGGCACCGTGTCACTCCGCAAACCTATGCGGTATCTCCGCACACAGTACCCTCATAATAACATTTTACCTTATTTTGAACAAAAATGCAAGTGTTTTAGTTATACTTTTCATTTTCTTACATATTTAAACCATCATAATTGTGCAATATAACGGAGATTTCGGCGTTTTACCGCACCTCGGGGGTATGTAACGCCGAAAAACGCCTGTTATGCATATTTTTTTCCCGTCGGGATATCCTCACCACCGCCACGGTGACATCATCGCCGCGAAGCCGCACCGAGGAAAGTATGCGGCATTTTCGCCCCGTTTCGCGGGCGATGTCCTCCGCTTTCATTTCGGGCTTCGAGAAGCAGAGCCGCGCCGCTTCCTCGAGTGCTTCCTCGGGAGCGCCGTCGGTGGCGAGTATCAGCATATCCCCCTCGAATACCTTCATCGAAACGATGTCGGGGTCTGCCGAAAAGAATATCCCCGCGGGGTAGGAGTCCGATGATATCCTCACCATGTTCCCGTCGCGGCATAGGTAGGCGGGGGCGGCTCCCGATTTTAGGAATTCCGCCCGTCCCGAAAACAGGTCGAGCCGCAGGAAATCGAGGGTTGCAAAGCTCTCGTCGCGGTCGTAGGACTGCATGACCGAGTTTATCACTCGCTGAGCGGTCGCCATCGAAAGCCCCGTCCGCAGGAGCCTTTCCGCAAGGCTCACGGCTATCTCCGAATCGAGCCGCGCCCGCCGTCCCGAACCCATTCCGTCCGAGAGCAATACAAAGCGTTCGCTCGCCGAAGCGCCCACGCATTCGATGGAATCCCCCGAGCATTCATCGGGGCTTCCCGCCGACGACCAGCAGCCATAGTCCGCAGTGAAAGGCGGCAGCTCGTCGAATTCGAGCTTTGTCATGCCGCCCGAATCGGTCACTCCCGGCAGTTCGAGGTCGAGCTCCAGCACGCGGCAGAGCCCTGCCGTCAGGGAAAGCGTTTCCTCCACCGCCTCGCCGCTTATGTATATCTCGACGTGACGTCCGAGGGCTTCGTCGGTGTAGACGCAGGCGCGTACTCCCTTGAAGCCCCGCCGCTCGAAGAAGCTCTTTGCCGCAGCCGAGAGCTTTACATCTGTCTCCCGCCGCCGCGAGAGCCTGCATGAAAGGTCGTTCAGCAGATCGGTCATTATGCCGAGCTGTTCCCGCAGGAGCTCTCCCTGTTCCCTCATGCGCAGGGCTTCGGCGCGTTCGTATATCTCGCGGTCGCGGCAGGCGGCGCTTATCTCCGCAAGCTCGTCCGCACGTATACAGTTCCCGGGGTCGGGGACTTCGGAACAGCCCTTACTGCGGCACTCCTCGTAACGCCTGCAATCGGCGCAGAGGGCTTCGGTCACACGCTCTCCGAAGGTGCGGCTCTCCGCGTTCTCCTCCACGGTCTCCGAGACACGCTCCAGCTTCTGCCTGATGTCCGCAATGGTCATAGCCGCGAAGGTCAGCCGCGCCGAAGCGGTCTGCCCCGCGCAGTCGGCGGGGGAGGTCACTATCATGAACCGCGCCGAGAGCCTTCTCAGCGTACCTGCGGGCAGCACCGCAAATATCGCCGTCCCCGCTATGATGTCGGTGAGCATATTGAAGGTATCGGGATTGAGCCCCGAGACCGCCAGCGCCGCCGCTGCCGAGAGCATGAATGCCGCTCCGCAGGCTACCCGTCCGAGGTCTGCGAAAGCCGAGCATATGAGCCCCGCCGCCGCAAGGAGCATGGTGTTCACCGCTAAGTTTGCGCTGCACATGGTGACGGCTACCGCCGAGAGCGCACCCATGACCGCTCCCCCTGCGGCGCGGCGCTTTTTGGCGGCGGCGGGTATCACCGCGCAGGCGAGTATGCGCCCGAGGTTGAACCTGCCCGCCGCGCAGGAGCACAGCGAAGCTACCGTCACTATGTAGATCATCGCAAGGAACACCGCCGTCAGCCCGCCGACCCTTAGCGGCTCTCCCGAGCGCCACCTCTCGGCTATGTACGCCGCCGCATAGACCACGCAGCCGCAGAGCAGGGAGCTTATCATGCGCATGGAGATAAGAAAGCCGTCGGTGCTGCCCGCGCTGACGATACAGCTAAGTATCACGCATATCGCCGTCACGGTCAGTGAGAGCCGTATGGGGTCGTGCCTGTGTGGGCGTTCGGGGAAAAAGACGTTCAGCGCCGTTATCGCGAGCATCGCCCCCAGCTGCACCGCCTGCTCCGCGAAGCTGCCGCTCACGATACAGGACAGCGCCGAGCCCGCCAGCACCGCCCACGAACAGCTCCCCGCAGCCGCAGCTGCCGCCACGTTCATATACCCCGCGAAGCCCACCATTCTCCCGAAGCCCGCAAGGAATCCCACAAGGGCTGCGGCAAGGCAGCGCAGGACTGCCCCGCGGCTCGTCCCCGAGGGCGGAGCGCCGCCCGCCATGCTCCCGCGATATTCGGTGAGCCTTATCCCCTTCGGCTCCGTACTCGTCCCGACGCCGCTGCTCATAACTCATGCACTTCCTTCAATTACAAATCAGTAATTGGATTATACCACGAAGTGAGCGCGGAATTTGTCGGAATCGGGGATATCACCGCCGCATGAGCTCTCCCGAAAACTCAGCCATTTGCGTGAGTGAAAGCGCCTCGGGACGGACGGTCGGGGACAGTCCCGTACGCTCGGCAGCTGCCGTCACCTCCGCCTTATCAACGCCGAGGGCAGAGGACACCGAGTTCACGAGGGTCTTTCTCCGCTGGGAGAACGCCGCCTTAACGGTGCGGAAGAAGGCTTTCTCCTCCTCGCTGCAAGGCGGGAAAAGAGTTTCATTTTTTAATACCATCTTTATCACGCAGCTGTCAACGTTCGGGGGCGGCATGAAGCTTCCCCGGGAAACGTCGAAGAGCTTTTGTGGCTCGGAGAAGTACCTGACCGCGTATGTCACAGCCCCGCACTCCCTCGTGCCCACGGGTGCGCAGAGCCGCGCTCCCGCTTCTTTCTGCACCATGACGGTGACGGAGCTTATAGGCAGGCGCTCCTCCAATAGCCGCATTATGACGGGAGAGGTGATGTAGTAGGGCAGGTTCGCGCAGACCACGACATCGAGCCCCGAAAGCTCCCTATCTATCAGCTCACGCAGGTCTATCTTTAAGATATCGTCGTTGAATATTTTCACATTGCCATGCTCCGCAAGCGTTTCGGAGAGCACGGGCAGCAGCCGCTTGTCGAGCTCCACCGCGCAGACCTTTTCCGCACGCTTCGCAAGCTCGTGGGTGAGGACGCCTATGCCCGTCCCGACCTCTATGACCCCCACGCCCTCCGCAGCGCCGCCCATTTCTGCTATGCGCGGGCAGACCGTGGGGTTCGTGAGGAAATTCTGCCCCAGCTTTTTCGAGAACGAAAAGCCGTGCCTGTCAAGTATCTCCCGTATCCTCGCGGGCTCGTAAAGTCCCTCCATTCGGGATACCCCCTTTCTTCGGAATGCAACATATTTCATTTTAACACTTATCCCTAAAAAAGTCAATACACCGAGTGAATATTTTCCCGAGATTGTACAAAAATATAATTGGAGGTGATATCATGCCGAAATACGATGGTTTTCTGCGCCGCGACCTGCCCCACGCTCTCACGAGAGCCGAGGGCGCGGGCGATGCGCTCCGCGCATTTTCCCCCGACGAACGCGCCGCCTTCGCGGATATCTGCGCTTCCGCGGCAAGCGGGAGCCGATGTTCTGCCGAATACCGCTGCCGAGATGGGATATTTATGCAAACCTCACAAAAAGACCGTGGATTTTACTGATGATTTTTATACCTCATTCGGTTGAATTTCGGGCGAAAATGTTTTATAATAATAGTATGGGACTCTTTATTTTGAGGGGTGAACGGTCTGTGCTGTTGTTATCCGGGCGTTACTTTTCATACGAGAGCAAGGATCCTTCCGCACAGCGCGGGAGCACCCTTTGTTTTTCGTCCCCCGAGTCTTGAACAAACGACGGCAGTCTGTCCTTTTTCGGGCTGCCGCTCATTTTTTGACCGAAAAACGGAGGTATGAGATATGAAAAAAGTTGCGGTCATCATGGGCAGTGACAGCGATTTTCCCGTTGTTAAAAACGCTCTCGCCGAGCTTAAAGCCTACGGCGTGCCCTTTGAGTGCAGGGTAATGAGCGCTCACAGGACGCCCGCTCTTGCGGCGGAGTTCGCAAAGAGCGCAAAGACAGAGGGCTTCGGCGTCATCATCTGCGCGGCGGGAATGGCGGCTCACCTTGCGGGAGTCATCGCGGGTAACACCACCCTGCCGGTCATCGGCATCCCGATAAAGTCAACGTTCGAGGGGCTCGACGCCCTGCTCGCCACCGTTCAGATGCCCTCGGGCATACCCGTGGCTACCGTTGCGGTGAACGGTGCAAAGAACGCGGCTCTGCTGGCGATACAGATGTTAGCGCTTTCCGATGACGCACTTGCCGAAAAGCTCGAAGCCGCAAAGCAGTCCATGATAGACGGCGTTATCGCCAAGGACAAGGCTTTGCAGGAGCAGATAGCGGCACTGTGATGAAGAAATACGGCACGATCCTTTTCGATCTCGACGGAACGCTTACCGATTCGGCAGAGGGCATTTTAGCCTGCGTTCGGTACGCTCTGCGGGAGATGGGTTTTGACGACCCGCCGCAGATGATGCGCTTCGTGGGTCCCCCGCTCTTTGAGTCCTTCGAGACTTTCTGCGGCATGACGCATGAGCAGGCGGTCGAGGCGGTGAGGATATACCGCGTCCGCTACGCCAACAAGGGGCTTTTCGAGAACCGCCCCTATGAGGGCGTTCCCGAAATGCTGGAGCGGCTCAGGGCGGCGGGCAGGCGTATGGCTGTTGCCACCAGCAAGCCCGAGGTGTTCGCGGTGAGGATACTCGACAAGTTCGGGCTGTCGCAGTATTTCGAGACCGTGGGCGGTGCGGTCATTGACGGCAGCGACGGAGAGCGCAACGAGAAGCGTGAGGTCATAGAAACAGTCCTCGGGCGAATGGGCGTCACCGACCGCTCGGAGGTGCTGATGATCGGCGACCGTATGCATGACGTTATCGGCGCAAGGCAGACGGGGCTCGACTGTATGTACGCCCTCTGGGGCTACGGCAGTGCCGAAGAAGCGCGTGAACACCGTGCGGACTTCACGGCGGCGACCCCCGCGGAGTGCGCGGATATGATACTCGGCAGATAGGTAAAGCATCATGATAAAAACAGGCGGAAAAGCAGAGGGCAAGGACACCGGCTTTGTGCGCATGGATAAGATCACTTCCGCAAAGCTGCTGTGGCATCTGCGAAACAAGAGCATTATTTTCCGCGTCTGCAAAAACGGCGCGGACGGAAGATACAGCATCAGGAGCTACAGGCTCTTCAAGCGAAACGGGCGCGACAGGCTGTTCATGTGGGCAGCATACCATTCGGAGCGTATCTCGGAAAACTTCACACGATCTGCCGAATCCGAGGCAGCTTCCTTCGAGGAGCTTATGGCGCTCATAGCCGATGGCTATACCTCTGCGGGCATCGTGCCCGGCAATGAGCTAAGGCTCATATTCGACTATATTCTGGGCGATGAGCTCGAAAAGGAGCACCCCGAGGGCAGCGAGTATTTCTTCTACCGTTCGGACAACGCTTCACGCTTCGGCAAGGGCATAGAGCAGGAGTTCGCGGCATACTGGTTCGGCGTGGTGATCGGCAGACAAAGGAAGTGATATGCCTTGAGCGTATTTAAGAAAAGCAAGGGCTGCACCCCCACGGGGATAATGCGGCACTTAAACGCGGGCGAGGTCATATTCCTCGTTGTCACCGATAAGGACAGCGGCAGGCTTCGTATCGAGAGCTACAAGTTCGAGCCGTCAAAACGTATGGTGAGCGGAAGAGAGCTCGCGGCGTGGTGGGTCTATCCGAGGGGCGGCGAAGTCCCCGGCTGCGGAGAGCTCATCGCGGGAATGTGCTATGCGAAGGACCGCGGAACATGGCTGACCCTCGCGGATAAGTACGGCAGGCACACCGTCCCCGGGATAGAGGATACATACAAAAAGCATTTCGAGTGGTATCTGAACGGCGAAGGCGGGCATTTCTTCAACGATTCGGTGAAGATAAACGCGAAATACGAGCTGTTTTATTCCGATAACGCGGAGGGCTTCTGCGGCGGCATAGAGCGGGAGTTCGCGGAGTTTTACTTCGATAAATATATTACCCCTTAACGGGGCGAAAGGACATAGATATGAAAAGTTTTTCCGACAGCTACAAGGAAGCGGGCGTTGACGTTACCGCAGGCTACAGATCGGTGGAGCTGATGAAGCAGTATGTGGCACGCACCATGACGGCGGGCGTGCTTGGCGGCATCGGCGGCTTCGGCGGAGCGTATGAGCTCGATCTCACGGGCATTTCCAAGCCCGTACTCGTTTCGGGCACCGACGGCGTGGGCACCAAGATCAAGCTCGCATTCCTCATGGATAAGCATGACACGGTGGGTATCGACTGCGTGGCGATGTGCGTAAACGACATCATCTGCTGCGGCGCGAAGCCCCAGTTCTTCCTCGATTACATCGCCTGCGGCAAGAATATCCCCGAGAAGATAGCGGAGATAGTTTCGGGCGTTGCGGAGGGCTGCGTTCAGGCAGGCTGTGCCCTCGTCGGCGGCGAGACCGCCGAGCACCCCGGGCTCATGCCCGAGGAGGAGTACGACCTCGCGGGATTCTCGGTGGGTATAGTCGATAAGGACAAGATACTCGACCCGAACACCCAGAAGGCGGGGGACGTCATGATAGCCATTGCTTCGAGCGGCGTCCATTCAAACGGCTTCTCGCTGGTGCGCAAGGTGTTCAACATAAACGAGCAGAACCTCGCAAGGCACTACGCCGACCTCGGCGCACCCCTCGGGAGCGTGCTTCTGACGCCTACCCGCATTTACGTCAAGGCGGTCATGAGCCTGCTTGACGCCGTAAAGGTAAAGAGCATTTCCCACATCACGGGCGGCGGCTTCTACGAGAACATACCGCGCTCCCTCCCCAAGGGACTTTCGGCTAAGATAGAGCGCAGCGCGGTGCGCGTACTGCCCATCTTCGACGTGATACAGCAGACGGGCAATATCCCCGAACGCGATATGTTCAACACCTTCAACATGGGCGTCGGAATGGCGGTCGTTGTTGACAGGAACGACGCGGACAAGGCTATAGAAGCCCTGACAGCCGCGGGCGAGACCGCATACGTTCTGGGCGAGCTCACCGAGAGCGACGAGGGAGTTATCATCTGCTGAGCACAGCAGGTTTGGAAAGTGAAAGTAAAGGAAAAGGAAAAAGGAGAATCGCAAATGCTTAAACCGAGCGATTTCAGGCGCGGCGACACCCGCTACACGGATTTTATCACCGAAGGAACGGTATGGGCAAAGACCATACCTATAGACGTTTCCTTCGAGGAGGAGCTCGGCAAGACCGAGGAAACGCTTGCGGCGGCGATGACCGCGATAAACGAAAAGCTCGGCTTCATCGAGAGCGAAGCCGCCCGCATCATGCAGTCAACGATAGACGACGCTCATCTTGACGAGCCGGCGAGCGACCGGGCTTTCGAGGAATTCGAGGGCGATGAGGACGACTTCGAGGACATCACAGCCGAGGAGTTCGTGAAGTCCCTTTACCCTGCGGCGCTGGGCTTTGAGTTTTCGGACAGCCTTGAAAGCTGTCAGGCATACCTTGAGCTTAACTGCGACCCCGACTATTTCGGCGGACACCGCATACATATCGAGATAGACGAGGAAAACGAGATAAGCTGTGAGGGGATATAATTTTATATAAGGAGCAACACCCTATCATGACGATAACGGATTTCAGCAGGGGGACGGAGCCCTTTGCATTTACCGCGAAAGCGAATATATGGGGCAGCACGGCGGCTGTCGATATAATACTGGACGAAGAAACGCCGCGGGGCAGCCACACCATAGAGAAGATATATCCCTGCATTGACAGGATAGTTCAGCGGGTAGACATGAAGCGTGCGAAGCTGGAGCAGGCGCTTCTTGACGACGGCTGGCTGGAGACTGCCGAGGACTGGGCGGCTCAGGGCAAAGTCTCGAAGCGTGAGCAGGGCTGTTATCTGCTGGACGACGGGAACAAGGTATATCTGCCCTTAAACGAGGACGGTTTCTGCGACAGTCTTTTTGTCGAGAGCGTCTGTATTTATTTTGACGACGAGCTGGAAGTGAACGACGTCACCATATACATCGTATGTTCCCCCGACTATTTTGCGGGACACGCGATAGCGGTGTTCCTTGACAGCGACGGAGACATACGGGTAAAGGGACTGGAGCAGTAAGACAGATCATAATTTGGCAGGGCAGAGCCCTGCACGAAGTTCGCGGCATTTTGGCGTAGCCAAAATTTATTTGTGGCTGAAATATCAGACACCCGCGGCAGTCGTTCAAGGGGCTT
>CACZJT010000009.1 GCA_902781565.1 uncultured Ruminococcus sp. | reverse complement strand
AGATACCCGGCGAGGAGCTTCTGCCGGGCGACATGGTGAAGATATACGTGGTCGATATCGCGAACCCCGACAAGAAGCCCACGCTTAAAATATCGAGAACGCACAAGAATCTGGTCAAGAGACTTTTTGAGACAGAAGTACCCGAGATCGCCGAGGGCGTGGTAGAGGTCAAGGGCATATCCCGTGTGGCAGGCTCCCGCTCGAAGATAGCGGTCATGAGCCACGATCCCAACGTTGACGCCATAGGTGCCTGCATTGGTGCGAGAAAGTCTCGTATCTCGGCGGTGGTCGAGGAGCTCAATGGTGAGAAGATAGACATTATCCCCTACAGCGATGACCCCGAGGAATTCATCGCAAGGGCGCTGGCTCCCGCGCAGGTCATCTCGGTGAAGCTGCTGACGGGCGGCGAGAACCCCTCTTGCAGAGTGGTAGTCCCCGTTAATCAGCTCTCGCTTGCGATAGGCAACAAGGGACAGAACGCAAGGCTCGCGGCAGGACTGACGGGCTATAAGATAGACATAATCTCCGACGTTCAGGCGAGAGAGCTTGCAGCCGAGGAGAAGGCTGCCGCAGAAGCAGCTGCCGCTGCCGCCGAGGAGAGCGAAGCGGAGACTTCCGAGGAGCAGGACGAGGAAACGGCTGCCACGGAAGTTGCAGAGGAAGCTGCCGCTGAAACAGCAGTGCCCGAAGCAGAGGCTGCCGCGGAGGAAGCGGCTTCGGAAGAAACGGCTGACGCAGAGGAATAAGGCGTTATGCAGAAGCAGAAGAAAATACCGATGCGAATGTGCTTAGGCTGCGGAGAGATGAAGCCCAAGAAGGAGCTTATCCGCGTGGTGAAGCCCAAGGAGGGGGAGCTGATGCTCGACCTCACGGGGAAGGCAGCGGGGCGCGGCGCGTATATATGCCGCAGCGCCGAATGCTTTCGGGCGGCACGTAAGGCACATCGGTTCGAGAAAGCGTTCTCTTGCATGATAAGCGGAGAGCTGTACGACAGAATGGAGAGTGAGCTTGAAAATGGCGGGAAATAACGGCGACAAGTCGGGGCTTCTCGGCATATGCCGAAAGGCGGGAAAGCTGAAACTCGGCATGGACATGGCGAAATCGGCTTGTGCGAGCGGGGAAGCCAAGGCAGTCCTCGCGGCGAGCGATATAAGCGCAAAGTCGCTCAAGGAGATAAGCTATAGCTGCGGCAGATACGGCGTGAAGCTGTACGCTCTCGGAATGACCATGGACAGTACAGCCGACGCTGTCGGAAAGAGAACGGGTATACTCGCAGTCACCGACGCGGGCTTTGCAAAGGCATTTGCGAAGGGACTGACGGAGATCGAAACGACTGCGGCAGAGGAGATCTTTTAACGATAACGGTAAACAGATCATCTGCCGACTGATATACAGGAGGGTGCCCATGAAGACGAAGGCGAAGAAGACCAAGCTCTCGGAGCTGGCAAAGGATATAAACGTACAAAGCGCGGAGATAATAGAGTGTCTGACAAAGCTCGGCGGCGAGCCGAAGAAGACCTCCTCGGCGCTCACTCCCGAAGAGATGAGCTTCGTTATGGAGTATTTTACACAGAAGAATCAGGTCGAGAACTTCAATGCGTACTTTGCGAACAACGTAAAGCCCGCAGCTCCCGAAAAGGCGGAGGAAAAGCCCGCAAAGAGCGAGAAGCAGGATAAGCAGGATAAGCAGGCGAAGCAGACCAAGACCGAAAAGCCTGCCGAGAGCGCAAAGGCTCCCGCGCAGAAGAAGTCCGACAAGCCCGCAGAGGTGAAGCCCGCTGCCGAAAAGCCTGCGGAAGCAAAGCCCGAGAAGGCAGAGCCCGCGGCGGAGAATCCTGCGGAAAAGAAGCCTGCCGCAGAGGTAAAGCCTGCGGAGGTAAAGCCCGAGAGCAAGCCCGCAGAGGTGAAGCCCGAGGAAAAGCCGAAGGACAAAAAGAAGAAGAAAGAAAAGGAAAAGGCAAAGAAGCAGGAAAAGGGCGAGAAGAAAACTCTCGTCGGCAAGCAGTCGGAGGGGAGCAGCGAGGGCTACACCGTTTCGAGCAGCGAGGGAAGCGGCTCGAAGAGCGGTACGTTCAGCCGCGTTGATACCCGCGGAAGCTATATCGAGATCGACAAGTACAATGAGAAGTACGACAATATGGCTGACTCCAAGCAGGGAGGCGGCAACAAGCAGGATGCCTTCCGCAAGAAGCAGAAGATCACCCAGAAGTCGCAGCAGCACAAGAAGGATCGCTTCTCCCACAAGAAGGAAACCGAGCAGGATAAGCTGCGCCGCTTAGAGCTGGAGCGTGCGAGAAAGCAGCAGCTCAAAGTCCTTATCCCCGATAACATCGTGGTATCGGAGCTTGCAACAAGACTTAAAGTCACCGTTTCCGAGGTCATCAAGAAGCTCATGCTGCTGGGCGTCATGGCTTCGGTGAACGAGACTATCGACTTCGACACCGCTTCCCTCGTGGCAGAGGAACTGGGTGCAAAGGTAGAGAAGGAAGTCATCGTCACCATTGAGGAGAGACTTATCTCCGACGAAGCCGACGCTCCCGAGAGCCTGAAGGAACGCTGCCCCGTCGTAGTCGTAATGGGACACGTAGACCACGGCAAGACCTCGATACTCGACCGTATCAGGAACGCTCACATCGCCGACGGCGAAGCGGGCGGTATCACACAGCACATAGGCGCTTATCAGGTATACCACAACGACCGCAAGATAACCTTCCTCGATACCCCGGGTCACGAGGCTTTCACCTCCATGAGAGCGAGAGGTGCTGACATCACCGATATCGCGGTGCTGGTAGTTGCCGCAGATGACGGTATCATGCCCCAGACAATTGAATCCATAAACCACGCCAAGGCTGCGGGGGTACAGGTCATCGTTGCGATAAACAAAATGGATAAAGAGGGTGCTAACCCCGAGAGGATAAAGCAGCAGCTCACCGAGCACGACCTCGTTGTAGAGGAGTGGGGCGGTGACGTTATGGCTATCCCCGTATCGGCTAAGACGGGAATGGGCATTGACGACCTGCTGGAGAGCATACTTCTCATATCGGACGTTCAGGAGCTCAAAGCAAATCCCGACAAGGCTGCGAAGGGTGCTGTCATCGAAGCGCGTCTTGACAAGGGCAAGGGACCCGTTGCGACGCTGCTGGTACAGGAGGGCACGCTGCGCAAGGGCGATATAATCATCGCGGGCACGGCTGTCGGAAGAGTACGTACCATGACAAACGACAAGGGACGCTCCATCGACAAAGCGGGTCCCTCGACGCCTGTTGAGATCACGGGTCTTGCGGACGTTCCCGGCGCGGGCGAGCAGTTCAACGCCGTAAAGGACGAGAAGCTGGCGAGAGAGCTGGTAGAGCAGCGCAAGCAGCAGGCTAAGGAGGAGCAGTTCAGCGCCTACACCAAGGTAACGCTCGACAACCTGTTCAGCCGCATCTCCGAGGGCGAGATGAAGGAGCTGCCCATCATCGTAAAGGCGGACGTTCAGGGCTCCGTGGAGGCTGTACGCCAGTCCCTCGAAAAGCTCTCCAATGACGAGGTAAGAGTCCGCGTTATCCACGGCGCGGTAGGTGCCGTGAGCGAGAGCGATGTAATGCTCGCGAACGCTTCCAATGCGATAATCGTAGGCTTCAACGTTCGTCCCGACCCCGTTGCCAAGGAGAGCGCGGAGCAGAGCGGCGTTGACATCAGGCTCTACCGCATAATCTACGACGCCATAGAGGAGATAGAGACTGCCATGAAGGGTATGCTCGCTCCCAAGTACCGCGAGATCGACACCGCCCGCGTGGAGGTACGCCAGGTCTACAAGATCACGGGCGTTGGCGCCGTTGCGGGTGCGTATGTACAGAGCGGCAAGATCGGCAGGAACGACCTTATCCGCGTAGTGCGTGACGGTATAATCATAGCCGACGACAAGATGTCGAGCTTAAAGCGCTTCAAGGACGACGTTAAGGAAGTCGCCGAGAGCTTCGAGTGCGGCATAACCCTCGAAAAGTTCTCCGACTTCAAGGAGGGCGACATCTTCGAGGCTTATCAGATGGAGGAGTACAGAGACTGATCGACGCAGAGGGTAAGGGGTGATACAGATGGCAAAGTTTCCCGAGAAATACGATGGCGAGCTGTTGGAGAAGTTCTCCGCACCGCTTTCGGAGGTCATGTCCGATGAGCAGCGCGAAAGGATAACGGGATATCTCGAAAGCATAGCGGATCTTTACGGTGTTATTCCTGTGAGAAAGGTGTATGATATTCTTACGCAGATCTTGGGTGAGGATATCACGGAGGACAGCTTCGTTAAGTTCATGGAATGGCAGAGGCACAGCTGGCACGGACATTTTTCGATGATCACCGAGGACGAATTGTTCGGCTATGATGATGAGGAGGAGAGTGACGCTGAGCCGTTTGACCGACTGCTGGTGCCGGAGGTCTATATAGAGTTCTCCGAGGATTACGAATCTCTTGTGGAGAGTCAGGCAGATAAGCCGTACTATGAGATCACGAAGGAGGAGCTTCTCGATTACGAAAACCTTGTGGAGTTTCCGAGGAATGAATACACCGAGGCGGCAACAGAGTTCCTCATGAAGGTATTGGGGGAAGACCACGAAACAGCCGAGGGTCATATACATGACATGATGATAGGCTTGCAGATGAGGGGAGACTATGAATCGGCTTTGCAGGATATAAGATTCAGCGCCCCCGATTTCTCCACCGAAAACGCGAGGGAATTTATACCTTATTTTGCGGACGTGAAGAACCATCTGCGTCTTTCGGTAAACCGCGGTTTCACACCGGAAGAACTCGAAAAAATGAATGCGGAGAACGGCACATCATACGTGACGGGGTATGTTAAGGCTGACGAGGTCACCATAGATGAGGAAGCCGACCGCAGGGCTATAGAGGAAGCAACAGGAAGACAAGATGCGTTTCAGCGCATCAGAGATGCTTTCGGATCTGACCTTGAAGCTGATATGATGAAGCACGATGACAGTGCCTTTGCGAGGACGCTGTTTGGCACACCCGAGAATACTCCCGTCAGGGTAACGAAGATCGGAAGAAATGAGCCTTGCCCTTGCGGAAGCGGCAAGAAGTATAAAAAGTGCTGCGGAAAAGGTAAATAGTTACAGTGACAGCGGGATAAATGTCCCCGAAAAAGGAGCATACAAATGCCAAGTTATAAAGCGGGACGTATGGCTGAGGATATCAGGCGTATCGTCTTCGGAAAGATGAGGGAGCTCAAAGACCCGCGTATCGGCGGCGGGGAACAGCTCACCCTTACACGCTGCGAGGTGTCGAATGACGGCAGCTACTGCAAGATATATGTGTCGGGCTTCGGCGGCGAAAAGCAGACCGCCGACGCGGTAAAGGGGCTCACGAGCGCTACGGGTATCTTCAAGCGGGAGATATCGAACGTTTTGGGGCTCCGCAAATGCCCCGACATTAAATTCATCGCCGATCTCTCGGGCGAAAGCTCGCAGAAGATATTCGATAAGTTAAAGACCATCGGGCGGGAGCTCGAGGAGAAGGACGCGCGTGAAGCGGGAGCCGAAGAGCAGGCTTCCGATGAGAAACGGAGCTGAAATGGACTTTAAGGAACTCAGGCGCTTTTTTGAAACGCACGACGATTATCTTATCCTTACCCACCGCAACCCCGACGGGGACACCGTCGGCTGCGGGTTCGCGCTTTGGAATATACTTCATGACATGGGCAAGACTGCGAAAGTGCTCAACTGCGAGCCCTTCCCGAAACGCTACGATTTCCTTTACGAAGGCTACATCGAGAGCAGCTTCGAGCCTAAGACCATAGTCGCGGTGGACGTTGCCGACAAGCAGCTCCTCGGCGATACGCTCATGCAGTACGCGGACAGGGTAGACCTCTGCATAGACCACCACATCTCCAACAAGCACTACGCAAAGGAAACGATAGTTGACGGGAACGCTTCGTCGGCTACCCTTGTGCTGTACAGGTTCATGAAGGAGCAGGGGATACCCATGACCGACATCATCGCCAAGTGCATATACACGGGGCTCGCGACAGACACGGGCTGCTTCAAGTTCTCGAACACTATCCCCGAAGCGCACATCGCGGCGGCGGAGCTTATGGCGTATGACATCGACTTCGTGAACGTCAACAGACGTATGTTCGATATAAAGAGCATGGGTCGGATAAAGGTCGAGAACATCGTCATCAAGGACATGGAGTTTTACTTCGGCGGCAGGTGTACCGTCATCTGCGTGACGCAGGCTATGATAAACGATACGGGGGTAGACCCCGCGGAATTTGACGGGCTGGCTTCCATACCCCTCGAAGTAGAGGGGGCTGTCATAGGTATCACCTTAAAGGAGCTCAAAGACAGAAGCGGCTTCAAGCTCTCGGTTAGGACGACGGAGGAAGCGGACGCTTCGGCGTTTTGCAGGCAGTTCGGCGGCGGCGGTCATATCCGTGCGGCGGGCTGCGAGATAAAGGGAACTCTTGCTGAGGTAAAGGCTAAGGTGCTTGCGGCGGCGGAGGTGCTTTTCGCTGATGAACGATAAGGAACTCTGCGGCATGATACCCGTGATGAAGCCGGCGGGCTGGACGTCATTCGACGTGACGGCAAAGCTCCGCGGAGTGTTCCGCACAAGGCGGATAGGTCACGGCGGCACCCTCGACCCTATGGCAACGGGGGTATTGCCCGTTTTCGTGGGGAGAGCCGCGAAATGCTGCGATATACTACCCGACAAGAAAAAGAGCTACACAGCGGGATTCCGCTTCGGAGAAGCAACGGACACCCTCGACATCACGGGGAACGTGCTTTCGAGGAGCGATAAGCCCGTGACGCTGCCCGAGATCGAGGCGCTCCTGCCGAGATTCACAGGGGAGATAACCCAGCTCCCGCCCATGTATTCGGCGGTCAAGGTCGGGGGGAAGAAGCTCTACGAGCTTGCCCGCGAGGGAAAGACCATAGAGCGCAAGCCCCGCCGCGTACACATCGAGAGCCTGACCATAGCCGACTACGACGAGCAGACCCGCGAGGGCGTGATAAAGCTCGAATGCGGTCAGGGGACGTATGTGAGGACGGTCATAGACGACCTCGGAGCGGCGCTGGGCTGCGGCGGGGTCATGACCTCGCTGACGAGGACGCGCTCGGGCGGCTTCACGCTGGCGGAGTGCTACACCCTCGAACGCATAGAGGAGATAGCGTCGGCGGGACGTGCGGCGGAACTGCTGATACCCGTTGACAGAGCCTTCCGAAGCTATCCCGAGGTGAAGCTCGGGGAGAGGGAGACTAAGCTCTACCGCAGCGGAGTAAGGCTGAGACCCGATCAGGTGACGCTCCCCCGCGAGGCGGAGCAGTACCGCGTTTACGGCGCGGACGGCGCATTTATCGGGCTCGGCGGTATGAAAAACGGCGAGTTCGCGGTCATAAAGAATTTTTGAGAACTGATACACATGGAAATAATAGACAATTACGGGCGCATCGAAGGCAGGACTTCCGTGGCGCTCGGGATATTCGACGGGGTACACCTCGGACACCGAAGCGTCATAGGCGCGGCGGTGAAGCGCGGCGAAGAGCAGGGCGTGAAGCCCGCGGTGTTCACATTTAAGACCTCGACCGTGACCACAAAAGGGCGGCTCGACGCGCTCCTGACCGATGACGACAAGCTCACGCAGTTCGGCAGGCTGGGGGTAGAGAGCGTATGCTGTGCGGATTTCGCGGAGCTCAAGGAGCTGACGCCTGCGGAGTTCGTGAGGGATATCCTTGCGGACAGAATGAACGCGGTCAGCGTAGTCTGCGGAGAGAATTTCCACTTTGGGCGTGGCGGTATCGCGGGAGCGGGCGAGCTCACGCGGCTGTGTTCGGAGCGGGGGATAGAGGTCGTGACCGTACCGCCGCTCAAAATAGGCGGTGAGCGGGTATCGACCACGCGGATACGGGAGCTGATACGTTCGGGGGGCATAGCCACGGCGAACGCGCTTTTAGGCTACAGGTACACCTACAGGCTGGAGGTAGTACACGGAGCGGAGCTTGCGCGGACGTGGGAGTTCCCGACGATAAACCAGGTGATACCCGAGCGGCTGATAAAGCCGAGGTTCGGGGTATACTGTGTGAAGGTGCGCATAGACGGCGGCGAGTATGCGGGAGTATGCAATGTCGGGACGAAGCCGACGGTAGGGAAGCAATCCCCGCCGCTTGCGGAGACCTTCATCATAGGCTACAGCGGGAACGCCTACGGCAAGACTGCGGAGGTAGAATTCTGCGAGTTCGTCCGACCCGAGATGAAGTTCGGGAGTTTCGGGGAGCTCAGAGCCGAGATAGCAAGGAACACGGAGTTCACGAAGAAGTATTTTGGGCTTGAACAGAAATCATAATTTGGCAGGGCAGAGCCCTGCACGAAGTTCGCGGCATTTTGGCGTAGCCAAAATTATTTGTAGCTGAAATATCAGACACCCGCGGCAGTCGTTCAAGGGACTTTGAACCACGTTTATTTGGCTTTAAAGACAACCTACACGGAGAAATTGCGTTAGCAAAAAAGCGGGTCCAGCCCGAGGCTGGCGAGGATTCCTAAGGGCGAGGAGCCCTTAGGCAGGGGAGCGCGAAGCGCGTGGGGGCAGAGCCCCCGTTGCGCCGAAGGCGCAAAAAGCACACGAACCGCAAACACAAAGCGCCCCCGAGAAACGCAAGACCGAAAGTCCAAGTTAAATCGGCGATACAAAAAATCGTGCAGTAAGGGCAGAAACGTCCCGACCCGTACAAAGTAACGTGAACAAGACGTATCGCCGATTTAATTGCACAAAAGAGCGAATGCGATTTTTGTGCAACCCCCAAACCTGCCGGAAGGCAGGCGGGGGGCAAGGTACGCCCTACGTTATCCATGGGCGCACGGAAACCTTTAGGTGCGCCCCTACACAAATGGAACAACGTAACGTTGTTCGGGTCAAGAGGTCGGGGCAACGGCACCCACGCCGTGGTGCGCCGACCCTACACCAAATAGTGCAACGAGGTCAGCCTTATAAATTATGATTTATGATAACATAACACATCTATCACGCTGCTTTCACAGCGGGATAGTACAATAATCGGGCGCGGATATCCGCAGCTTGTAACGGAAGTGATAATTACTTATGATAGAAGTCAGTGAGCTTAGTAAGCATTACGGCGATAAAAAGGCGGTGGACGGTATCTCATTCACCGCAAATGACGGCGAGATACTGGGATTTCTCGGTCCCAACGGCGCGGGAAAATCCACTACCATGAATATGCTCACGGGTTATATCTCATCTACGAGCGGAAAGGCGCTCATAGATGGGGTGGATATCCTCGAGGAGCCTATCAAGGCGAAAAAGAATATCGGCTACCTGCCCGAGCTCCCGCCGCTTTATATGGATATGACCGTCAAGGAGTATCTGAACTTCATCTATGACCTGAAAAAATGCAAGCTCCCCAGAGTGTCGCACCTCAAAGACATCTGCGGGCTTGTCAAGATAGACCACGTTTATGACCGCGTTATCAAGAACCTCTCCAAAGGCTATAAACAGCGCGTGGGTCTGGCACAGGCGCTGGTGGGGAACCCCCCCGTGCTGATACTCGACGAACCGACGGTCGGTCTTGACCCAAAGCAGATAATCGAGATACGCACGCTCATCAAAAAGCTCGGGAAGAACCATACCGTCATACTGTCCTCACATATCCTGAGCGAGGTGCAGGCGGTCTGCGATAAGATCATCGTCATAAACGAGGGGAAGATAGTCGCGGACGATACCGAAACGGCGCTCTCCGATAAGCTGACGGGGGCGCATATACTTACCGCTCTCATAGAGGGCGACCCCGAGAGGATAGCCCGCGAGGTGCTTGCGGTCGAGGGCGTTGAGCTCTGCAAGCAGATAAACGAGCGTGACGGCGCTTACGAATTCCGCATAGAATCTGAGGAGGGCACCGATATCCGCCGTGAGCTTTTCAGGGCTATGGCGGCGATAGACTGCCCTATACTGGAGCTCAAAAACGCCGAGATGTCCCTTGAGGACATATTCTTAAAGCTCACGATGGGCGACGCGGCGGGCGTATCGGATAAGAAGGAGGAAAAGTAAATGGGCGCTATTTTCAGACGCGAGGTGCTTTCCTACTTTACCTCGCCGATAGGCTATATATTCTTGGCGGCATTCTACGCATTCTCGGCGGTGTTCTTCACCAATTCATCGCTGATGAACGGCAGCACCGAGATGACGGGAATGTTCGGACAGCTCATGATAATACTCGTGGTGCTGATACCCATACTCACCATGCGCACCATGAGCGAGGACAAAAAGACCAAAACAGACCAGTGCCTTCTGACCGCTCCCGTGAGCTTGGGCGGCATAGTCGCGGGGAAATTCCTGGCGGCTCTGCTCGTGTTCACCTGTGCGGTGGCGGTGACTGTGGTATACGCCATAATCATCGCGGGCTTTGCGAAAACGGGTGCGGGCGTTGACTGGCTCGTTATCATCGGCAACGTGGTGGGGCTGGAGCTTTTCGGAGCTTCGTTCATCGCCGTGGGCATCTTTTGCAGCTCGCTGACGGAGAATCAGGTAGTCGCGGCAGTCATCAGCTTCATAAGCATACTGGCGCTCTCCATGCTCTCCATAGTCGGCGGACTGATAAGCTGGGAGCCCGCGCAGGAGCTTCTCGCTTCGCTGTCATTCTACGAGAGATATTCGGGCTTTACATACGGGATGTTCGACCTTTCAAACGTGCTTTTCTTCATAAGCGCGTCGGTCATATTCCTGTTCTTTACCGTGCGGGTGCTTGAAAAGCGCCGCTGGTCGTGAAAGGGGGTCATTCCGAAATGAGCAGACCCGAAGATGGATACGAAACGGTAAGCGCAGAGGAGAGCGAAACTGTCACCTCCACCGCCGCCGACAGACTGAGCGAGGTCATAAGCGAGGAGAAGAAGCCCAAAGACAAGAAGTCCGAAAAGGCGAAAGACCCCGAGGACGCACCCGCTCCCAAAAAGAAAAAGGAACACAAGAAGCTGCGTCACGGTGCTATGAGCACCGTTTCGACGGTGATATTCGTGGCGGCTGTGGTGCTCGTGAACATAATAGCGACCATGCTCTTCAAGCGCTATCCCCTGACCCTCGACCTTACGAAAGAGGGAAGATATTCCATATCCGAGCAGTCGGAGGAGTACGTCAGGAGCATAGACACCGATGTGACGGTGAAGGTGTTCGCCAAGGAGGACGCTTTCATCGCCGTCAACGACTACACCAAGCAGGCGGACGAGGTGCTGAAACGCTACGCCGAGAACAATCCGCACATCAAGGTCGAGTATGTGGATATAGACTCGAACCCCGATATCGTCAGCGAGTATACCGACCAGTCGGTGAAGGCTTACAGCATAATCGTGGAATCGCTTTCCAAGGACTCGAACGGTACCGTCATGCGGGACGAGGACGGCAAGGAATTAAAGCGCGTGCGCTCCGTATCGCTCCTTGACATGGTGAGCTTCACCGATGATTTCGAGCAGCAGGTATCGAGCTACGGCATGAGCGCCGAGGACTACGTGCTGAACTACACGGGCGGCGACGAGACCACGGCTTTCGCCATAGCGGTACAGAACAATCTGATCGCGGCTTCGACTGCGGATCAGGCTTTTGTATCGGCGATAATGGGCGTCACCGACCCCGATCCCGTGGTCGTGAGCGTTCTGACGGGACGTGAGGAGAGCGCGGACGTGGAATACCTCCGCAAGCTGCTTTTGGCGAACGGCTACACGGTGCAGGACGTGAACATCACCTCCGAGGAGATACCCGCGGACACCGATCTGTGTATCGTGCCCTCGCCTACCGTTGACTACATGGAAGCCGAGATCACAAAGCTCGACAACTTCGTGAGCAACGACGGCAACATGGGCAAGAACCTTCTCTACATCGCAAGCTACAACCAGCAGGCGACACCGAACCTCGACGAGTTCTTAGAGGAGTACAACCTCGCGGTCGGGACGGGGCTTGTCTGCGAGAACGACAAGGATCACTACTACACCCAGCCTTTCTGGACGGTATCGGACGACATCTCGACCACCTTTGCGGAGGACATCGGGGAGGACGCCAAGATACTTCTCTTCGGCTCCCGCCCCATAAAGCTCAAAGCCGAGGGCGAGGTCGGCAAGATGAAGATAGAAGCCCTCATAAGCACCACCGATAATGCCTACGTCGCAGACGAAAAGACGGGCGACGCCCTCGAAAACGGCAAGCAGGTATATGCGGCGCTCTGCTCCCGCGCGAGCTTCGGCGACAACGGCGATACCAGCTATTCAAACATACTGCTCGTGGGTTCGCAGGAGATGCTTTCGAGCGAGTACCTGAGATTCAACCAGTACGCCAACCGCGAGTACATTCTTAGCGTGCTGGGCGGCATGACGGGCAAGACCTCGAACGGACTTGTCATAGAGCCGAAGGTCATCACGGGCAACATCTTCGACATCACGGCGAGTCAGATAAGGCTCCTGAAGATCGTGTTCATCGGCGTTATACCGGTGCTGACCCTCGGAACGGGTCTTGTGATCTGGCTTAGAAGAAAGAACAGGTGAGGGCGTGAACGACAAGCTAAAGGGAATAATCATCGGCGGAGTTGTCCTGGCGGCGCTGGGAGGAACTCTTGCGGTGATGAAATTCACGGGGCTGGATACCCCGACGGAAAGCTCCTCGGAAACGGCTTCGAGCAGCTCGAAGGTCGATGAATCGGTACAGCTTATCGACAAGACCGCCGCCGACATCACGAGCATAGACGTTAAGAACGGGTTCGGGGGCTTTACCTATACGGGAGCTTCCGAGAGCGGCAAGGAGAACAGCGGCATAACGGAGCTCAAAGGGCTCGCCCTCAAGACCCGTACCGTTTCGGACATAGGCGAGGACACGGCACAGCTCAAGGCGTATAAGCTGGTGGAGAGCGGTGCGGCAGACCTGACGAAATACGGGCTCACGGACGCCGAAGCGGAGTTCGATGTTCATTTCGCCGACGGCAGCGAGAGGGATTTCCTCATAGGCATAGAAGCGCCCCAGAACCGCTACCGCTATCTCTGCGAGAAGGGCAGTTCGGACGTTTATATGGTAATGGAGAGCCTTATCAAGCCCTACCTGAACCCCAAGGAGGATCTTGTTGACACCACGCTCATAGAATCCCCCGAGCAGACTACCACCGACAGCACCATAGAGTTCGGCAAGCTGACGATACACCGCAGCGACCTCGATTACGACATGGTGTTCGAGCAGGACGACGGCAACTTCGCGCAGTCCTCGTCCAACATGGTATCGGCGCAGGTGATGACGGAGCCGATATTCGCGTACCTTGACGGAACGCGCTCCACAAACGTCATCTACGCGCTCTACGGGCTAACAGCCATGACCGCGGAGAAGGTGTTCCCGACCGAAGCCGACCTTGCGGAATACGGGCTCGACGAGCCGCGCTGCACCGTGACCTTCACGGGGAAGGACTACGATTATAAGCTCGATATCGGCAATGAGTTCCACGAGGAGAACGATAAGGGCGAGCAGCAGACGGCGGCAGCCGCCTACTACTGCACAATAAAGGGCGTGGACGGCAAGGACTGCATATGGAAGGTGGACGCTTCGGCTCTGCCCTTCGTGACGGTAATGCCGAACGATATCATATCCACCCTTATGACATGGAACATGGTGACGGACGTCAGCGAGATAAAGCTCTCGGGCGAGACGGAGGACACCTTCGCGCTTACCATAGAGGGCGAGGGGGAGGACGCGCAGATAGCGGCCGTGACCTGCAACGGGAGCGAGGTGGACGTTGAGAGCTTCAAGGCGCTGTATCAGTACATACTGACCTGTCCGACCAAGGACGGCATATGGTTCGAGGAGCCGACGGGCGAAGCGTTCAGGCGCATAGAGGTAGTCTGCGCGGACGGACATTCGGACGTGATAGAGCTGTACAAGGACACCGACCGCCGCGCTATCGTGAAGCTCAACGGCAGACCCTCCTACCGCATACAGTCCAAGTGGGCTGACAGGCTCACGAAGAACATCGAAGCGGTCAAGACGGGCGGCAAGGTGGAAGAAGATTACTGATACGCTGTACACCGCCGTCAAGTTTCGGCAGAAAGGGCGTCGGGCGTGTGTTATAATGAAGAATGTCGGGTGCGGCGGGGCTGATTGTGAAAATTTGTTGAGTTTTTATAAAAAGGTCTTTTCAAGCGCAAAAAAATATGTTATAATAATATCGGGCTTACAGCCGACACTCGTTGATAAGAAAGTGTACGTTCCGTGCGACCGCCGCGGGAGCGTGCTGTCTGATAGAAAGCGGCGGAGAAAAGAGGAGAGAGATAATGGCAGAGAGCAGCTTTTTCACCTACAAGGGTGTGCCGCTCGTAAGGAGCGGGAAGACGATCTATTTCGGCAATATGTATGATGAATACGTTGTTATGATAGAGATACTCGGAACGAAGAAAGTCGGCGGCATGGACGTAGCCGACAAGTTGAGGATAAGGAAGATGGCGACGGACATCACGCTCCCGCCGAAGGATCAGATAGTAAAGAAGGCGGAGAAGGAGAGCCTGTACGAAGCGCTCGACATCGCCTGTGCGTGGTTAAAGGTATAAAGCAAGCCCCCCTGAGCGGGGGCTTTTTTGCGGGATAAACGGAGCGAAATAGTGTCCTTTGCGGAAAGTAAAAGTAATACTGATCCCTAAAAGAACAGCGTTCAGTAAGGGACAAAGCAACAGCCCCGCACAAAGTAACGTGAACAGAAGTATCGCCGATTTAATTGTGCAATAGAGCGAATGCGATTATTGCACAACCCCAAACCGCCGTAAGGCGGACAGGATCCGCTCCGAACCAAAGGATTTGCGGTTTGCAGATTATGGGCATAATGTGAAAAAAACAGGGAATTTCGCGAAATAATTGACAATCGCCCTCGGCTGTGTTATAATAATAGTGTATCACTAAATATAGAAAACGCTTGTGTAAAAAAGGAAAGTGACCTCCCCCAAACGGGGTTCGGTCAAAGGAATGAAAAAGAACGGAGGAAATCGGTACATAATGACAGGAGGAACAAAAGGCTTTGCCGCAAGGTTCACGGTCTTCGCTCTGCTTATTCTTGTCGCTCTGCCGCTGCTCGGAAGAGGAGTTACGGCGCACGCCGCCGAGGGCTCGGGGGCGTGGGGGGCTTCTCTGCCCGAATACGCAAAGGTCAAGGCTTACGACCTCGTGCAGAAGGGCAAGGTCGATAACACGGGAACGGAGGACTGCTACGAGGGCTTCCAGAAGCTCCTCGATCTCGCCAAAAAATATACGGACGACACCGTTTGCGTCGAGATAGATATACCGAACGGCGAATACGTCCTTAAACGCGGTCTGAAAATATACAGCAATACCCGCATAATCTGCGGGGACGATGTGAAGATATACCGCTGCTTCAACGGCGGCGCGATACTTAGCACCGCGCCCGCTTCGGCTTACGGCTATGACGGCGCAAGGAACATTCTGGTACAGGGCGGCACATGGGACGGCAACGCCGCCAATTACGGCAATGTCACCACATTCTCGAATATACGCATAGGTCACGCGAAAAACATACTTTTTCGCGATATGAATATAATCAACAACAAGAACGGTCATCACATAGAGATAGGCGGCGCTTCGGGGATAACCATTGACGGCTGCACCTTCAGCGGGTACTACGGCACGCTCATGAAGGAAGCTATACAGCTCGACGTCATGAACTCCGAGAGCCTTTTCGCGGGGTACTCGCCCTTTGACGATACCGCCTGTGATAACGTCATAATACGGGGCTGCGGGTTCTACGATATCCCCCGCGCCGTAGGCTCGCATTCCGCGGTGGCGGGGTGCTATTACACCAATGTCACCATCGCGGATAATACGTTCAGCGGGATAACGAATTACGCCCTGTTCCTGTATAACTACCGAAGGTGTACCATACGAAACAATACCTTCTCGAACTGCGGGGCGGGGATACTCTTCAACCACATGACCGATGAGGATTTCAGACACTTCTTCCCCTCGGTCACGGGCGTCAGCGGCTCGGCTTCGAGGATAGACCGCAACACCGATACGGTGATAGAGGGCAACACCATAGACACCGTGGTGACGAGCCTGCAATCCTTCCCCTTTGCCATAAAGCTCTACGGCGCGAACGTTTCCGCTACCTCCAATTACCCCGCCGCGGATTACTACATGAGCAATATCGACATCAGGGACAACAAGATAACCAGTGCCTACTGCGGGCTGATACTGAACGATGTTTACGGCGTCACCGTGACGGGCAACGAGATAGAGGGCAAAGCCGACGGCGCGGGAGGATATCTCATATCCGCGAACTGGTGCTATGACAGCTCTTTCAAGAACAACACTCTCTCGGAGGGCGTTAAGAGCGGGTTCTGCGCTCAGAATTCCGCAGGGCTCACCGCCGAGGGGAACACTATACGCAGCTGCGGCGACGTGGCTATGCTCCTTTCGGCAGTCTCGGATTCGACCGTCGGCAAGAGCGGCTTCACGGACTGCGGGCTGGGCGGCGTCAAGATAGACGACGCGAGCAGCAGTATCACCCTCTCGGGCAATGTCATCAGGGGCGGCAATTACGCCGTCAAGGTGGACAGCTCGGGCGGCGGCAAGGATATCAAGATAAAGAACAACGACATCTCCGCTTCGGAGGTGGGCGTGACCTTCGCAAACGGCGGCATGGCTTACCTCGTGGGGAACTCCTTCGAGGCGGTGGGCAGGAAGATATCTGCCGAGACCGTCGGGCAGGTGACGCTCTCGAAGCCCCGCTCATTCTACGTGGAGGAAGTGACCTCCGATAACATCAAGCTCACATGGACGGCTGTGGGCGAGGCTGACGGCATAAACGTCTACCGCAAGCGGGCGGGCGGGGAGTATGCCCTTATTGCCACGGGTGACAGCGGGTCTATATTCCTTGACGAAATGCTCGACCCGGGTACCAACTACGTCTATAAGGTCGTGCCGTTCCTAATCATCAACGATGAGTCGGCGGAGAACACCCCCTCGGACGAGCTGGCGGCGAGAACGAAGGTGTCCCTTGACGATGTGCAGATTATCTGCGCGGAGCAGGCGGGCTTCACGGGCAGACCGATAGAGCCCTCCTTCAGCGTGAGCTACGGCGGCAGGGAGCTTATCCCCAGCGTTGACTACGAATACAGCTATGCCGACAATCTCGGCGCGGGTACGGCTACCCTTACCGTTACGGGACGGGGCAACTTCATCGGCACGCAGACCGTGGGCTTCGTGATAGCCCTCGACGCGGTGCCGCTGGCACAGACCGCTCCCAAGACCTCGGGTCTTGCGGGCATGGAGGAGAAAAAGCACTGCGAGGTAACGGTAGAACGTCAGCCCGAGGAGCTCCTTGCGGTGAGTGATGAGATCGTTAATCCCATACAGCGTCAGCTTGACGCGCTGACCATAGACCAGCCCGTAAAGATCACGGCTTCCGAGAGCGTATGGGGCGGCTCGGGATATATTTACTTCTAAAGGATAATGGATATGACTGTCATATTTAAGAAGGACAAGGCGGGCAGGCGCATGACCCCCGCAAAGCTGATAGCTAACGCAAAGGGACACTGGCACACCGTTTCGGAGCACAGGAAAAAGGTGTTCGAGCATTGCGTAAGGGCGGGAATACCCTTTCGGGGGCTGGTACACGACCTCTCGAAGTACTGCCCGGGGGAGTTCATATACGGGGTGCTGTACTATCAGGGAACTCGTTCCCCCAACGAGGGCGAGCGGGAGGACTACGGCTTCTCCTACGCATGGATGCACCACAAGGGCAGGAACAAGCACCATTTTGAATACTGGACAGACTACGATCCCGTGACGAGAAAGATGTCCCCCGTGAAGATGCCCGTCAAGTACGTCAAGGAGATGTTCTGCGACCGCGTGGCGGCAAGCAAGATATACAACGGTGAGAGATACACCGACGGCGATCCGCTGGCGTATTTCATGAAGGCGAAGAGCACACGCATGATACACCCCGATACTTCGCGGCTGCTGGAAAAGCTGTTAAGAATGCTCGCAGTCAAGGGCGAGGACTATACCTTCGATTACGTCAGACGGCTGAGAAAATACTGAACCGCGGGAGAGGATCGGATGAAAGGCTACAGGATAACATTCATACGCCACGGCGCCACACAGGGCAACGCCGAGGGCAGATACATAGGCGTGACAGACCTGCCGCTAAGTCGGGAGGGCGCGGACGAGCTTTACGACCGCGCGGAGCAGGCGGGGTACCCCGAGTTTCAGAAGGTCTACGTTTCGCCGCTCAAACGCTGCGTGCAGACGGCGCATATCATGACGCCGAACATACCCACCTCCGAGGTGGTGGAGCTGGTGGAGATGGATTTCGGCGACTTCGAGGGCAAGACCCCCGATGAGCTGAAAAACGACCCCGCCTACGCAAAATTCCTGAAGGGCGGGCTCGACAACGCTCCCCCGAACGGCGAGTCGGCAAGGCAGGTGGCTTCGAGGTGCTACAAGGCGCTGTCCCTCATCATAGGCGATATGATGGAGGAGGGCATAACCGACGCGGCTGTTGTCACTCATGCGGGGATAATCATGAACATGATGACCTGCTTCGGACTGCCAAAGCAGGCTCCCGGGGCGTATACCTGCGGATTCGGCTGCGGCTTCGAGGTGCTGGTGACGGCACAGCTCTGGCAGCGGTCGGGAGCCTTTGAGCTTATCGGAAAATTTCCGCCCGAGGCAGGTGAGCGCCGCGGGGAATACTTCATCGACTTAGACGATGACGAATACTACGACGACTACAACGATGACTATGACGGCGATTGAACCGCCCGCATGAGGGCGCTTCGGACAATAAGGGGGTGAGCGGATTGACCAACAAGCAGATACGGCACAACGCCTTCCGCAACATCGAGGGCTTTTCGGACACGGCGGCGGAATCCACGGTCTGCTTCTTTACGACGTTGGTGTTCATCACCCTGATAGAGCTGGGCATAGTCGTGTTCGCAAGAATGGCGGGCTACCATGATTATAAGCCCTTCTCGGTGAATTTCTACAAAGCTCACCGTTTGGCGCTGACACTTGCGGTCATGAGGTTGGCGGTTTACGGACTTCTGCTCTCGACGCTCTCTTATTTCGTTTGCAGGAACTTTATGAGCTTTACCTTTCTTGACAAGAACGTCCGCACAAACAAGTTCCTGTACGGGCATATCAGGCGGCTTATAATCCCCTGTCTCAGAAACAGCGTGAGTCTGTTCTTTTTGAAGGTGCTGACAGCCTCCCCTGCGGCGGTGAGCGGGTATTTTATGGTAAAGACCTACCGCACGGGCGTCAGGGAAGACCTTGCGATGTGGGAGCTTTTCTGCTTCATGCTCGCCACGGGCTTTACCATCGTGTGGATATCGGTGACGATACATTATCATATGTCTCTGTGCCTTGTGCCCTACATAAGCAGGCTGAATCCCCGCGCCAGCTTCTTTGCCGCCTGCGACCTGTCGGTAAAGCTCATGGAGGGCAAGCATTTGAGAGTGTTTAGCTTCATGCTCTCGATAGTCCCCGCGCTCCTGAGCGGCGTGCTGTTCTATCCTCTGCTGATAGTGTACCCCTTCGTGACGGAGTGCAGGATACTCCTCGCCCGCGAGATAATGGGCGCCTACTGGCAGGACAAGATACCCGCGATGGTGCGCCGCTGGGAAAAACAGCTGGCGAGAATGGAGAAACAGCGAGGAAGGGCATAAGGGCGCAGGCTTAGGAAAAAATGTTTTAAGGCTCTTTACAAAAGTGGAAAAATAGGGTATAATAGTAACAGAGGGCTTCTTGGCGGGGCTTCCCGCGCGGACTGCCGACAACCGTATGACAACCATATGACAACCGACCCGCAGCCATTTGGAAACCTAAGTTAAGTTAAGATAAGATAAGTTAGGTTAGTATAGTATAGGAGAGGTAAGTGCAGGTGGGAAGACCTCTGCCGGCAAGCCGCAGAAACGCGGTCGCTTTCTGCACGGAACTGTTGTCGGCTTTGAAAATAAGACAATATCTACCCGAAAGGACGGAGTGATATCATGATAACCTACAGCAATCATCTTGGTACGATCACAGTGTCGAAAAAATATCTCGTGAAGCTCGTTACCTCCCTTGCCGAGAGCTGCTTCGGCGTTGCGGGACTTGAAGGCGTGGAGATCATCGAGTCGGGCGATACGGTGGATATAGCGCTGACCATCAGCGCCGCAGACAGCGTGAACCTGCCTGCCGTGTCCGACGCGGTGTCGCATAAGGTATCCTATGAGCTCACAAAGGGCGGCATCAACGTAAGGTCTATAAAGATCTATACGCAGGATCTCGCAAGCAGCGACATTTAAGATCTGGAGGTAAGGACCATTGAATTCTGTTATAAGCGGTAAGACCTTCCGCGACGCGGTGGTAAGCGCCGCGAATCTGCTCACCGACAATAAAAAGTCTGTTGACGAGCTGAACGTTTTCCCCGTGCCCGACGGCGATACGGGAACAAATATGTCCATGACGATCTCGAACGCGGCGCTGGCACTCGGTACTCTGCCCGATGATGTTACTGCGGGTGAGGTGGCAAAGACCGCGGCTTCGGGAATGCTGCGCGGCGCGAGGGGAAACTCGGGCGTTATACTTTCGCTGATCTTCCGGGGCTTCTCGAAGGGACTGGACGGCTGCGAGAACCTTACGGCGGAGCGCATGGCGGAGTGTCTGGAGCTGGGCGTCAAGGGCGCTTACAAGTCGGTAATGAAGCCCACCGAGGGCACTATCCTGACCGTAGCGAGGGAGGCTGCCGAGAAAGCACGGGTTTCCGCAGCGGCAACGAACGATACCCTAATCGTGTGGGAGGACGTCTGCAAGCAGGCGGAGGTCACGCTTGAAAAGACCCCCGAGCTGCTGCCTCAGCTCGCAAAGGCGGGTGTGGTCGATGCGGGCGGAAAGGGTCTTGTGCTGATCTTCCGCGAGATGCTGAACGTTTTCCGCGGAAAGCCCGTCTACACCCCCAAGGAACAGACAGAAGCTCCCGCAGACCCCTCCAAGGTCACGGTGGATAACTTCTCGGACGTGGTGGGAATGTATGATGACGAGATACATTTTACCTACTGCACCGAAATGATAATCACCAAGGACACCGACGAGGATATCTCGGCGGGGCTGAGGGAATATCTCGAAACTATAGGCGACTGCGTTGTTGTGGTCGAGGACGACGAGATAATCAAGGTACACGTACATACAAACGACCCCGGTCTTGCGATACAGAAGGGTCTTGAATACGGTCAGCTGAACTTCCCGAAAGTCGAGAACATGAAGATGCAGCACGAGAACCGCAAGAAGGACGTGCGTAAAAAGCAGGCTCCCCCCGAGGTCAAGTCCGTCAAGCCCGAAAAGGAATACGGCTTTGTGGCGGTGGCTGCGGGAAGCGGAATAGAAGCGCTGTTCAGGGACGCGGGCGCAGACTGCATCGTGCGCGGCGGTCAGACCATGAACCCCTCCACCGAGGATATACTCAAGGCGATACAGAGCTGTCCTGCAAGGACGGTGTTTGTTCTGCCCAACAACAAGAACATAATCATGGCGGCGGAGCAGGCTATGAAGCTCGCCGACAGGGAGGTGTGCGTTTTGCAGACGCGCTCCATACCCCAGGGCATAAGCGCTATGCTGGCATTCGACCCCGAAGCCGACCTTTCGACCAACCGCGTGACCATGACCGAAGCTCTCGAACGCGTGTCAACGGGTCAGGTGACTTTCGCGGCGCGTGACAGCGATTTCGAGGGTCATTCCATAAAGCGGGGCGAGATACTCTGCATGGAGAACGGCAAGCTGGTATTCACCGAGAAGGACGTGAACAAGGGCGCATACAAGCTGGCGAAGCGGCTCGTCAAGAACGACACGGCGTTCATCAGCGTGTTCTACGGCTCGGACGTGACCGACGACGCAGCCGAAAGGCTCTGCGCCGCGCTTCAAAAGAAGTTCGGCGGCATAGACATCAACATGATGCGCGGCGGTCAGCCCGTGTACTATTATATAATATCTGCCGAATAAGGCAAACAAAAACGGGAGCGGCTCTTAAAGCTGCTCCCGTTATATTGTCGGGTGTTATTTTCGGTTCTTGCGTATACTGATCTTGCGGGAAGCTGCTTTTTCGGTGCGGCTCTTAGCGTCGCGGCGGGCAGCTTCTTCAAGGCGCTTCTGCTCCTCCTCGGGGGAGGGCTGCGATATGAGCGGGGTGTAGTCAAGCTCGGCGGCCTGTTCTTCCGACTGTGTTACGGAGGCGGGGAGATTTATGCGTATCTCCTTGCGCTCGTCGGTGCGGATATTCATTTCGACCCTGCCGCCCTCGGCGAACTCGGGGGTATTCCAGATGTTCGATATCTTCTCGATGAACTGCTGTTCACGCTCACGGGCTTCGCGTTCACGGCGCTCGAAAAGCTCCTGCTCTGCGCGGCGCTCACGTTCGCGGCGCTCCTTCTCCAGCTGTTCGGGGGTCTTCTTGGGGGGCTGCTGTTTGCGCTTGACCTCGGGCTTGGGAGGCGGAGGAGGTTCTGGCGGCGCTATCTCAGCCATAGCCGCCACAGCCTCGCGGGGCTCAGCGGGAACGGTTCCGGGAGAAGTCTGCACCGCCGCTTCGGAAACGTCATGTTCCTCGGCGGCAGGCTGCACCTCGGCTTCCGCGGGGGCGGTCTGCTCACTGCGGAGAGTGAAGCCCGATGTTTTTGCGGCGGGCTTCTTCGGCGCGGAGTATTTGCCGTTCAGCTCGGCAAGCATCTGCTCGAAAGCGTCATCGGAGCGGTAGTCGCGGATATTCAGTTGTATCTCGTCGTCCTCTGCGGGGAGCTCATCTTCCGTGGGCTCGCCGTAAAGCTCCTTCATGAGATCGAATTCGTCCATTTACTGACCTTCTTTCGGGCGATAGTCCATATTTAAATACATTATAACACAATACCGCACCTTTGTCAATGTCATATTTCTACAAATTATCCGCATGGTGATATGCTCCGAGGAATGATGTGGCAAAATAGACAAAAACGTGGAGGAAGGTTTGGGAAAATTCTATATCGGCAATTGTAAATAAATTGTTAAATGAAGAGAGGGACGCTTGAAATATTTGCGGGCATGGTGTATAATATATATTGCGTGACTGCACAGTATCGGGAGACCGATACAGATGATATGCGATGAAGCGGGAGGTTGCCGGCGGTGCGCCGGGTAATTTCCGCCGAGTATGTCCGATTTAAAACCGGGCGGCTGTAATAACGAAACACTGTGTTGTGCTTGTGCCTTCTTGCGAGGGGCGGACTTTGTGCCGCACTTTGGCATGAGTATGTGTCTTGTTGTAGGTCCGGGAGCGTGAAGCGCTTTCGGTCATTTTTATCGGCAGGGCAGGGAACACACGGGAAAGTAGTGAAGAAGAAAACAGTATTTTGCCCCCAATCCCAAAACGCACAAGGAGGCGATTTTAAGTGGCAGTCAATGAAAAGATCAGGATCAAGATCAAGGGCTACGAGCACGCTACAGTAGACGCTGCGGCAGCAAAGATCGTTGAGGTAGTAAAGCGCAGCGGCGCTAAGGTATCGGGTCCGATACCGCTCCCCACCGATAAAGAGATCGTTACGATCCTCAGAGCTGTTCATAAGTACAAGGACAGCCGTGAGCAGTTCGAGATGAGAACTCACAAGAGACTTATCGACGTGCTCAGACCTACTAAGGAGACCACCTCTACCTTAGAGAATCTTGAACTTCCTGCCGGTGTAAGCATCGTAATGGAGATCAGATGATCTCCGACGGAGACCGCGTGCGGTCTCTCAACGAATGCAACACGCAGGTCATGTCGGGTCAGCCCGACCAATAACCGAATTAGGAGGAAAAGAAAATGCAGAAAGCCATAATCGGCAAGAAGATCGGTATGACACAGATCTTCGATGAGGCGGGAAAGGTCATTCCCGTAACTGTTGTTGAAGCAGGTCCCTGCGTAGTCGTTCAGAAGAAGACTATGGAAAAAGACGGCTACGAGGCTGTACAGCTGGGCTTCGGTGAGATCAGAGCCAAGAAGGTAACAAAGCCCCTTCAGGGTCACTTCAAGAAGGCAGACGTTGCGATGAAGAGAACTCTTAAAGAGTTCAGACTCGACGACTGCTCCGCTCTGAACGTTAAGGATCTCGTAAAGGCTGACACCTTCGCTGTAGGCGACATCGTTGATGTCTGCGGCACCAGCAAAGGCAAGGGCTATGCGGGTACCATCAAGCGCTTCAATAACGCAAGACTTAAAGAGACACACGGTTCGGGTCCTGTACACAGACACGCGGGCTCCATGGGCGCCTGCTCGTCCCCTTCGAGAATTTACAAGGGCAAGTGTATGCCTGGTCACCTCGGTCACGAGAGAGTTACCGTACAGAACCTTGAAGTCGTAAAGGTAGACGCAGAGAACAATCTGATCGCGATAAAGGGCGCTATCCCCGGTCCCAAGAACGGCGTAGTCACCATCGTAGATCAGGTAAAGAAAAAGGCTTAACGGAAGGAGGAATAGAATATGTCTCAGATCACAGTATTTGATATGAAAGGCAGCAAAGTTTCCGACCTTGAGCTTAATGACAAGGTGTTCGGCATAGAGCCCAATACCGTTATAATGCACGCAATGGTTGTAAATTATCTCGCTAATCAGCGTCAGGGCACACAGTCCACCCTCACCAGAACAGAGGTATCGGGCGGCGGAAGAAAGCCCTGGAGACAGAAGGGTACGGGTCATGCCCGTCAGGGTTCTATCCGCGCTCCGCAGTGGACACACGGCGGCGTTGCACTGGGACCCAAGCCCAGAGATTACAGCTATTCGCTCAACAAGAAGGAAAAGAGACTTGCCATGAAGTCGGCTTTCTCGAGCAAGGTCATCGACAATGACATGATCGTTGTTGACAAGATCGTTCTCGAGGGCTACAAGACCAAGGCTGTTGTCGAGATGCTCAAGGCACTCGGCTCCGAGAAGAAGGCTCTTATCGTTACCGACGGTGTTGATCCCGTACTCGTAAAGAGCGCAAACAACATTCCCGGCGTAAAGACCGCTACCGTAAATACGCTCTGCGTATACGATATCCTGAACTGCGATAAGTTCATCGTAGCGAAGGACGCGGTGGCTAAGATCGAGGAGGTATATGCATAATGGAAAAGATCGCTTCCGATATCATTTTAAAGCCTATCATCACCGAGGATTCCATTGACAGACTTCCCGACGGAAAGTACACCTTCAAGGTAGCAAAGGACGCTACAAAGGTCGAGATAGCAAAGGCTGTTGAGTCGCTGTTCGGCGTTGAGGTAGCGAAGGTGAATACCATCTCGGTCAAGGGCAAGGAAAAGAGAATGGGCAGATACACGGGCTTCCGTCCCGACTGGAAGAAGGCTGTCGTTACCGTCAAGGGCGATAAGACCATAGAGTTCTTCGACGGTCTGTTCTGAGTGCTCCCGCACCGGGCAGTTCACGGCGGCATCGGAGCCCCGAGAGCTTCATAAAGCGCCGCGACACGCAAATGCCCGAAGCGGACTACAGGTATAGGCGCTGAAAGACGCGCCTGCAAAACACTATTAAGGAGTGAAATTCACATGGCAATCAAAGCCTATAAGCCTACTACTCCCGGACGCCGCGGCATGACCGTGACCGACTATTCGGGACTTAGCAAGGTAGCTCCCTGCAAGCAGCTCCTCGAGCCGATGGAAAAGCACAGCGGCAGAAACAGCTACGGCAGGATAACCGTTCGTCACAGAGGCGGCGGAGTAAGAAGAAAATACCGCGTTATCGACTTCAAGAGAAACAAGCTCGATATGGACGCGAAGGTACTCACTCTCGAGTACGATCCCAACAGATCTTCGTTTATCGCACTCGTTGAATACGAGGACGGCGAGAAGAGATATATCATCGCTCCCGAAGGACTGAAGGTCGGCGATACCGTAAGAAGCGGCGACAGCGCAGACATCAAGGTCGGCAACGCCCTGAAGCTCGCGAATATCCCCGTTGGTACCTTCATCCACAACTTAGAGATCTACCCCGGCAAGGGCGCACAGCTCGTTCGCTCCGCCGGAAACATGGCTCAGCTCATGGGTAAGGAAGACAAGTACGCGCTTGTAAGACTTCCCTCGGGCGAGATGAGAAGACTTCCCATAGGCTGCATGGCTTCCATCGGTCAGGTAGGCAACCTCGATCACGGCAACGTACACATCGGTAAGGCAGGAAGAAAGCGCCACATGGGCTGGAGACCTACCGTAAGAGGTTCCGTCATGAACCCCTGCGATCACCCCCACGGCGGTGGTGAGGGCAAGTCGCCGATCGGACGTCCCGGTCCTGTTAGCCCCTGGGGCAAGCCTACACTCGGTTACAAGACCCGCGCTAAGCATCACCGCACCGATAAGTTTATCGTAAAGCGCAGAAACGGCAAGTAATACCGAAAGGAGGCAGATGACACATGGGAAGAAGTGTAAAGAAGGGTCCTTACGTTGAAGAAGCCCTTATGAAAAGAGTTTTAGCAATGAACGAAGCAGGCGAGAAGAAGGTCGTAAAGACCTGGAGCCGCGCTTCGACGATATTCCCCGATTTCGTTGGTCATACATTCGCGGTCCACGACGGCAGAAAGCACATTCCTGTTTATGTTACCGAGGATATGGTAGGACATAAGCTCGGCGAGTTTGCTCCGACCAGAACGTTCAAGGGTCACGCCGGCTCCAAGACCTCGAACAACGGCAAGAAGTAACGGCGGAAGGAGGAAATTCAAATGGAATCAATGGAGGCAAGGGCAGTTCTTAAAACTGCAAGGATATCTCCGAGAAAGGTCAAGATAGTTCTCGACCTGATAAGAGGCAAGGACTATGAGCTTGCACTCGCGACTGTAAAGCATACACCTAAGGCTGCCAGTGAATATCTTGAGAAGCTCCTGAAGTCCGCCGCCGCAAACGCGGAGAACAACCACAACATGGACAAGAACAACCTTTATGTTGCGGAATGCTTCGTTTGCCCGGGACCTATCATGAAGCGTATCATGCCCAGAGCACAGGGCAGAGCCTACAGGATCCTTAAGAGAACTTCGCACATCACCGTAGTTCTCAAGGAGAGAGTTTAATTTAAGCCGAGGAGGTAAGTTAATATGGGACAGAAGGTCAATCCCCACGGACTCAGAGTCGGTGTTATAAAGGACTGGGATTCCCGTTGGTTCGCAGGTAAGAGCGACTTCGGCGATACTCTCGTAGAGGATTACAAGATCCGTGAGTTCATCCTGAAAAAGCTCAACACCCGCTCCAAGAGCAATATGAGATTCGACGACAAGTCGGACGGCAAGAAGAATAAGAACAAGAGCGTATATGCAGGCGTTCCGAAGATCGAGATCGAGAGATTCGCTGACAGCGAGGGCGGTCAGAAGATCAAGGTACACGTTCACTGCGCAAAGCCCGGTCTTGTTATCGGCAGAGGCGGCGCTGACATCGAAGTGCTCCGCACCGATATCGAGAAGCTCACCGGCAAGAAGGTAGCTATCAACATCATCGAGGTAAACAGCCCCGACATCAACGCTCAGCTCGTTGCCGAGAACATCGCTCACGGTCTGGAGGATCGTGTATCTTTCAGAAGAGCTATGAAGCAGGCTATCGGCAGAGCGATGAAGCTCGGCGCTAAGGGCATCAAGGTAAAGGCAAGCGGAAGACTCGCCGGCGCCGAGATCGCAAGAAGCGAGAGCTATCACGAGGGCACTATCCCGCTGCAGACCATCCGCGCTGACATCGACTACGGCGTAGCTGAGGCTAACACCACCTACGGCAAGATCGGTATCAAAGTATGGATCTACAGAGGCGAAGTTCTCAAGGGACAGATCGCTCCCACCGACAGAAAGACCGACAGAAAGCCCAGACAGCGCCGCGATGAGAGATCGAAGGATCATCGCAGAGACTTCGGCAGGGCAAGACAGGCGAAAAGAGAAGGAGGTACAAAATAATGCTGCTTCCTAAGAGAGTTAAGTACAGAAGAGTACAGCGCGGAAGATTAAAGGGCAAGGCTACCCGCGGCAACAAGGTGACCTACGGTGAGTACGGCTTACAGGCACTTCAGCCCGCATGGATAACCTCGAACCAGATCGAGGCTGCCCGTATCGCGATGACAAGATACATCAAGAGAGGCGGTCAGGTATGGATCAAGATCTTCCCCGACAAGCCCGTTACCGAAAAGCCCGCCGAGACCCGAATGGGTTCAGGTAAAGGCTCGCCCGAGTACTGGGTAGCTGTAGTAAAGCCCGGCAGAGTAATGTTCGAGATCGCAGGCGTTTCCGAGGAAGTTGCCCGCGAGGCTATGAGACTTGCTATGCACAAGCTCCCCATCAAGTGCAAGTTCGTCAAGAGAGATGAAAGTGACGGTGAACAGTAATGAAGGCAAGTGAATTAAGAGAATTATCGCAGGCTGAGCTGGAGCAGAAGCTCGCGGAGCTCAAGCAGGAGCTTTTCAACCTTCGTTTTCAGCACGCTGTAAACCAGCTCGAAAATCCCATGAGAATGAAAGCTGTAAAGAGGGATATTGCTCGTGTTAAGACAGTTCTCCGTACAAGCGAGAACGCCTGAAGGGAGGACTTAATAAATGAGCGAAAGAAATCTTAGAAAGACCAGAGTCGGCGTCGTAGTTTCCGATAAGATGGACAAGACCATCGTAGTTGCTATCGAGGATAACGTAGCGCACCCTCTCTATAAGAAGATCATCAAGAGGACCGTTAAGCTGAAGGCACACGACGAGAAGAACGAGTGCAGGATCGGCGACAAGGTCGAGGTAATGGAGACGAGACCTCTTTCCAAGGACAAGAGATGGAGACTCGTCAGGGTCATCGAGGCTGCTAAGTAAGTAAAAGCCAAGCAGGCGAGCTCGCGGCGCAGGCGAATAGCTCTGTACGCCGTGACCGCATTTGCGAGAGTGACCCCTAAGATGGTCGAAAATGAGTGACTTATAATAACAAGTTTTAAGTTTCCGAAAGGAGGAACGCACTGTGATACAGATGCAGACTTATCTCAAGGTTGCAGATAACTCCGGCGCAAAGGAGCTTATGTGCATCAGAGTGCTCGGCGGTACGCGCAGAAGATACGCGAACATCGGCGATGTAGTCGTAGCAAGCGTTAAGAAAGCAACACCCGGCGGAGTAGTTAAGAAGGGCGATGTTGTAAAGGCAGTCATCGTTCGTTCGGCAAGCGGTCTGAGGAGAGCGGACGGTACCTATATCCGCTTCGACGAGAACGCAGCCGTTATAATAAAGGAAGACAAGAACCCCAGAGGTACCCGTATATTCGGACCTGTGGCAAAGGAGCTTCGCGAGAAGGACTACATGAAGATCCTCTCCCTCGCTCCCGAGGTACTGTAACAGGGAGGAGCCGAGAATATGAGTAAAGTACACGTAAAGACCGGCGACACCGTAGTAGTCCTCTCCGGCAAGGATAAGGGACAGAAGGGTAACGTCGTTGCAGTATCCCCCAAGGAGGGCAAGGTCATCGTTGAGGGTATAAACAAGGTAAAGAAGCACGTTAAGCCCGGCAGAATGGGTCAGCAGGGCGGCATCATCGAGGCTGAGGGCGCTATCTACTCGTCCAAGGTACAGGTGGTATGCCCCAAGTGCGGCAAGCCCACAAGGATCGCCCACAAGATCCTTGAGGACGGCTCCAAGGTCAGAGTTTGCAAGAACGATGGCTGCGGCGCGGAATTTTGATCGGAGGAGGATCTTGAGATGGCAAGTGCAAGACTGAAAGAATACTATGTATCCGACGTAGCTCCCGCTCTGATGAAGAAATTCAAGTATGAGAACGTTATGCAGATCCCGAAGCTCGACAAGATCGTTATAAACGTAGGCTGCGGTGCGGATAAGGATAACAAGAAGGTTTTAGACGCTATCTGCGCGGACCTGGCGGCTATCACGGGTCAGAAGCCCGTACTCTGCAAGGCAAAGAAGAGCGTTGCGAACTTCAAGCTCCGTGAGGGTCAGGTGATCGGCGTCAAGGTAACGCTGAGAGCCGACAGAATGTACGAGTTCGCGGACAGACTTTTCAACGTAGCCTTCCCCCGCGTTCGTGATTTCAGAGGCATAAACGGCAACTCCTTCGACGGCAGAGGCAATTACTCCACCGGCATCAAGGAGCAGCTGATCTTCCCCGAGATCGAGTACGATAAGATAGACAAGGTACGCGGTATGGACATCAACTTCATCACCACCGCAAAGACCGATGAAGAGGCTAAGGAGCTGTTGACCCTTCTGGGCGCTCCCTTCGCCAAGTAATAAGGAGGCACAGGAATGGCTAAGAAGTCTATGATAAATAAGCAGCAGGCTGCTCCCAAATTCTCCACCCGCGCCTATAACAGATGCAAGATCTGCGGAAGACCGCACGCTTACATCAGAAAGTACGGCATCTGCCGTATCTGCTTCAGAGAGCTGGCTCATGAGGGCAAGATCCCCGGAGTAAAGAAGGCAAGCTGGTAACGGTAAAAGGGAGGTAAATTCAGAATGCAGATCACAGATACTATTGCGGACCTGCTTACGAGAATACGTAACGCTTCTACCGCAAAGCACGCGACAGTTGACATTCCCGCTTCGGGTATAAAGAAGTCGATCACGAAGATCCTGCTCGACGAGGGCTACATCAAGGATTTCAAGGTGATCGAGGACGGCAAGCAGGGAATAATCAGAGTTACCCTCAAGTACGACGAGAACAGACAGCCTGTAATCTCGGGACTCAGAAGAGTTTCCAAGCCCGGACTTAGGATATACTCGAGCTGTGAGGATCTCCCCAAGGTAATGAAGGGACTGGGAGTTGCTATCATCTCCACCTCCAAGGGAGTAATCACCGACAAGAAGGCAAGAGAGCTGAACGTAGGCGGCGAGGTTCTCGCGTTTATCTGGTAAGGAGGACTAATATATGTCAAGAATAGGTGTAAAGCCCATTGCAGTTCCTGCCGGAGTTGAGGTCACGATTGCCGACGGCAACGTAGTGACCGTAAAGGGACCCAAGGGTACGCTTACAAAGTCCTACAACAAGGACATGATAATAAAGAACGAGGGCGGCGAGATCAAGGTCGAGAGACCGTCCGAGGACAAGATGCACAAGTCCCTCCACGGACTTACAAGAACGCTTATCCACAATCAGGTAACAGGCGTTACCGAGGGCTACAGCAAGACCCTCGAGATCGTCGGAGTTGGTTACAGGGCACAGAAGAAGGGCAAGGAAGTACATCTGAACCTGGGCTTCTCTCACCCCGTTATCGTAGCCGAGACCGATTCGATCAAGCTCGATGTACCGCAGCCCAACCAGATCGTTGTATCGGGCATCGACAAGCAGGAGGTCGGTCAGTTTGCCTCCGAGATCCGCGAGAAGCGTCCTCCCGAGCCTTACAAGGGCAAGGGTATCCGCTACACCGGCGAGTATGTCATCCGCAAGGAAGGTAAGGCCGGCAAGGGCAGCAAGAAGTAACGCGTAAAGGAGAGAATCATTATGGTTAAAAAGCTTGACAGAGCAAAGGCAAGAGCAAAAAGACACTACAGAGTCCGCAACAAGATCAGCGGAACTGCGGAGTGCCCCCGCCTGAATGTATTCCGCTCCTCCAAGCATATCTATGCACAGATCATTGACGACGTAAAGGGCGTGACCATCTGCGCTGCTTCCTCGATGGACAAGGGCTTCGAGGGCAACGGCGGCAACAAGGAAGGCGCACGCAAGGTCGGCGAGGCTGTTGCAAAGGCAGCGGTGGAAAAGGGTATCACCACAGTCGTATTCGACAGAGGCGGCTACGTATACCACGGTCGCGTTCAGGAGTTAGCTGAAGGAGCTCGCGAAGCGGGACTCAAGTTCTAAAAGGAGGTTTTACTTTTGGCTTTAATAGATGCTACAGGATTGGAGCTTGCCGAGAAGGTAGTTGCGATCAACAGAGTATCCAAGACCGTAAAGGGCGGCAGAATAATGAAGTTCTCCGCGCTCGTGGTAGTCGGTGACGGAAACGGCATAATCGGCTTCGGTCTCGGAAAGTCGGGAGAAGTTCCCGACGCTATCCGCAAGGGTATAGAGGACGCCAAGAAGAACCTGATAAAGGTTTCGTTAAGAGGCACAACTATCCCTCACGAGATAATCGGTAAGTTCGGCGCAGGCGAGGTACTCCTTATGCCCGCTGCACCCGGTACAGGCGTTATCGCAGGCGGTCCCGTCAGAGCGGTAGTTGAAGTAGCGGGTATCAAGGACATCAGAACAAGGTCCCTTCGCTCCAACAACCCCTCTAACGTTGTAAGAGCTACCTTCAACGGACTTGCTTCCCTGAAGTCTGCCGAGGAGGTCGCCGCAAAGCGCGGTAAGACCGTCAAAGAGATTTTAAGATAAGGAGGACAAGGCAATGGCTAACCTCAAGATCACGCTCGTAAAGAGCCTGAATTCTAAGTCGCAGAAGCAGATCGCTACTGCACATTCCCTTGGTCTTCGTAAGATCGGCGCTGAGACCGTTCAGCCCGACAATGCTCAGACGCAGGGCAAGATCAAGGTAATATCTCACCTTATTAAAGTAACCGAAGCGTAAAAGTCAAGGAGGTGCGTAAAATGAAACTGCACGAATTATCCCCCGCACCCGGAGCTACCAAGGAGACCAAGCGTATAGGCAGAGGTCACGGCTCGGGTCAGGGCAAGACCGCAGGCAAGGGTCACAAGGGTCAGAAGGCTCGCTCGGGCGGCGGCGTAAGACCCGGCTTTGAGGGCGGTCAGACCGCACTGGCAAGACGTATCCCTAAGCGCGGCTTCAACAATATTTTCGGGACCGAGTATGCTGTAGTAAACGTAAGCGATCTCGAAAGATTCACTGATGGTACAGTAGTAGATACCGAGCTGTTAAAGGCTTCGGGACTCGTAAAGAAGGAGCTTGACGGCGTCAAGATCCTGGGCAACGGAGAACTCACCAAGAACCTTACCGTTAAGGCTGCTAAATTCTCGGCGGCTGCTAAAGAGAAAATCGAAAAGGCAGGCGGGAAGGCAGAGGTGATGTAATAGTGTTACAGACCTTTAGAAACGCCTGGGCAACACCCGAGCTCAGAAAGAAGATCCTTTACACATTACTCATCGTTATCATTTACCGTATAGGCGGCGCGATACCCGTTCCGTACCTCGACAGAGATGTACTGAGGAGCTGGTTCGACCAGCAGAACGCCACCGGAAACGTGTTCAGCTACCTGAACGTGCTTTCGGGTGACAACTTCTCGAAGGGTACGCTGCTCGCACTTTCGGTATCACCCTATATCAACGCGCAGATCATTATCCAGCTGCTCACATACGCTCTGCCGCCTCTCGAAAGGCTGCAAAAGGAGGGTCTTGAGGGCAGAAAGAAGATCGACAAGATAACCCGCTACACCGCTCTTGGCATCAGCTTGTTCCAGGCGTGGGCGTATTATCTGACCTTAAAGAATACCGCGAAGGCTCTGACCTACACGGACGGAGGTTTTGCAAAGATATTCTCCGAGATCGTTATAATCATGTGCTTTACCGCAGGCTCGTTCCTTACGATCTGGCTCGGTAATCAGGTGAGCGAGAAGGGTCTCGGAAACGGTATCTCGATGCTGCTGTTCGCGGGTATCATCGCGCGTATACCAAACGATATCATCAGAGACGTCGGCTACATGGGTCTTGATGACACCAAGTACAAGATACTCGTACCGCTGCTCTACGTTATCTACATTCTCATGATAGCGCTCATCGTTTTCATGAACAATGCCGAAAGACGTATACCGATAGCCTACGCAAAGCGGGTGGTCGGCAGAAAGCAGTACGGCGGTCAGAACACCTACCTCCCCGTAAAGGTATCTATGGCAGGCGTTCTTCCCATCATCTTCGCGATGGCATTCATGTCCCTCCCCTCAACGCTTGAGCTGTTCATCACTCCCAAGCCGGGCGGGTTCTATGAGAAGCTGCTGAAGGTATTCAGCTATCAGCACCCCGTATACGGTATACTTTACTTCCTGCTGATAATCGCATTCAACTACTTCTACATTTCCATGCAGTACAACCCGCTGGAGATCTCGAACAACCTGCGTCAGTCAAACGGCTCGATACCCGGCATTCGTCCCGGCAAGCCTACCGTTGACTACTTAAAGAGAGTCCTCTCGAAGATAACCCTCGTGGGCGCCTTCTTCCTCGGACTTATCGCGCTGTTCCCGATCGTATTCGGCGTTGCTACGGGACTTCCCGTTGCGATGGGCGGTACCTCGATACTCATCGTGGTAAGCGTTGCGCTGGAAACGTCAAGAACTATGGAATCCCAGATGATGATGCGTCATCACAAGGGCTTCCTCGAATAAACAAAAACACGGCTTGAGAAAAAGGAGGAAATACCATGAATCTTATCTTATTGGGCGCACCCGGCGCGGGCAAGGGCACACAGGCGGAGATCATCTGCAAGGAGCTCGGTATCCCCACCATCTCCACGGGCAATATGCTCAGAGCCGCCGTTAAGGCAGGCACCGAGTACGGTCTTAAAGCAAAGGCTGCTATGGACGCGGGCGCTCTTGTTTCCGATGACATTGTTATCGGGATACTCAAGGACAGGATCAAGGAGCCCGACGCACAGAACGGCTTCATTTTAGACGGCTTCCCCAGAACAGTACCTCAGGCTGAGGCGCTCGACGCTATGGGTGTTACTATCGACAAGGTCATAGAGCTCTATGTACCCGACGAGAAGATCACCGAGCGTATGAGCGGAAGAAGAGTTTGCCTGGACTGCGGAGCTACCTACCATATCCTGTATAAGGCTCCCAAGCAGGAGGGCATCTGCGACGTGTGCGGCAAGGAGCTTGTTATCCGCAAGGACGATGAGCCCGCTACCGTTCTCGACAGATTAAAGACCTATCACGAGCAGACCGAGCCTTTGAAGGACTACTACGGCAAGCAGGGCAAGCTCCGCACCGTAGAGGGACAGGAATCGCTCGAGGAGACTACAAGACGTACTCTCGCTGCCGTTAAGGACTGATATCTTAGGGCTTGACCCGTAGAAAGAAGCAGAAAATGATCTCTATCAAATCACATACCGAAATCGAAAAGCTCCGCAAGGCGGGATACATCACCGCGGGAGCACTTGACGCGGCAGGCAGCGCGATACACGCGGGCATGACTACCCGGGAGCTTGACAGGGTGGTGGAGAAATACATCACCTCACACGGCGCAAAGCCGGGCTTCAAGGGCTACGGCGGGTTCCCCGCAGCCGCCTGCATTTCGGTAAACGATGTCGTTATCCACGGCATCCCGGGCAATTACGTCATAAAGGAAGGCGATATAGTTTCCGTCGATACGGGAGCTTATATTAACGGCTACCACGGCGATTCGGCAAGGACTTTCGCAGTCGGGAAAATTTCCGACGAGGCTGAGAGACTGCTGAAAAGCACGCAGGAGAGCCTTATGATCGCCGTTTCGATGGCGGCACCGGGAGTCAGGATAGGCGACCTCGGCGCGGCGATACAGAAGCATAACGAGGACAACGGCTTCGGCGTTGTCAGAGAGTTCGTGGGTCACGGTCTCGGAAGAGACCTGCACGAGGACCCCGAGGTGCCGAACTTCGGCAAGGAGGGTCACGGCGTTAGGCTTCGCGAGGGCATGGTCATCTGCATCGAACCCATGATAACTGCGGGAGACCCCGCGGTAAGGGTGCTCGACGATGGCTGGACGGTAAAGACCGTCGATCACTCGCTCGCGGCACATTTTGAACACGCAATAGCGATAACGAAGGACGGTTGCATGATACTGAGCGACCCCGCTTCGTACTGATATCCGAACAGATACCCGAAAGGACCGCGGGACGGTTCTCACCCAAAGGTCGGACGTTGCAGACCAAGGGACGAGCATTTCAGCCGTTTGGCGGCGCTTTCAGGAGTATCGGTGATATATGATAAGTAAAGCGAATGCTGATTTGGGTTTAAGACCCAAAACACAGATCGGCAGACCGTATTCCGCAAAATGCGGTACGAGTTCCGATACCGAAAGGAATGTGGAAAAATGTCAAAGGAAGATGTGATCGAGCTGGAGGGTGTTGTTACCGAGGCGCTTCCGAACGCGACTTTCAGAGTAGAGCTTGCGAACGGACACAAGATACTCGCCAACATCAGCGGAAAGCTCCGTATGAATTATATTCGTATCGTCCCCGGCGATAAGGTAACGGTCGAAATGTCGCCTTACGATCTTACAAAGGGAAGAATCACTTGGAGGGCTAAGTAATACTATTTAATCATCAATCTATAGCCAATCTTGGCGGATATCGTTCCGTCACTCTGCGTTGCTTGACCTTGAAGGGCGACAGCCCGTCTGCGGTCAAGCGCCTTGATTGACGAAACGCTCTCCACCAATCTTGTCTATATCTTGATGATTAAATAGTATAAGCCCCCTCAGAAGCAGGAGCCGCACGCTCGGGAGAGCATAGGCGGCGTTACAAAAGGAGGTATTTCAGATGAAAGTAAGACCTTCCGTTAAGCCCATGTGCGAAAAGTGCAAGGTTATCAAGAGACACGGCAAGATCATGGTTATCTGCCAGAACCCCAAGCACAAGCAGCGTCAGGGATAATTTTTTGGAGGTGTAATTGAATGGCTCGTATTGCCGGTATTGACCTGCCCAAGGATAAAAGAGTAGAGATAGGACTTACCTATATTTACGGCATCGGTCAGAAAACTTCCGCAAAGATCCTTGCGGAAACAGGCGTTGACCCCGACATCAGAGTAAAGGATCTGTCGGAGGCAGACGTTGCAAAATTACGTGACTATATCGACCACAACATTACCGTTGAGGGCGACCTCAGAAGAGAAGTAGCGCTCAACATCAAGAGACTGGTCGAGATTGGCTGCTACAGAGGTCTTCGTCACAGACGCGGACTTCCCGTAAGAGGTCAGAGGACCAAGACCAACGCAAGAACTCGCAAGGGTCCTGTAAAGACTATCGCAAATAAGAAGAAGTAAGGAGGGACTAAAAGAACATGGCTCAGAAGAAAGTAGTTCGCCGTCGCCGCGAAAGAAAGAACATCGAACAGGGACAGGTTCATATCCAGTCCACCTTTAACAACACCATCGTTACCATCACCGATATGCAGGGCAATGCTATCTCGTGGGCAAGCGCGGGCGGCTTAGGCTTCCGCGGCTCCAAGAAGAGCACTCCCTTCGCAGCACAGACCGCTGCCGAGACCGCTGCAAGAGCGGCTAAGGAGCATGGTCTGAAGGTCGTTGAGGTCTATGTTAAGGGACCCGGCGCAGGCAGAGAAGCCGCTATCAGAGCGCTTCAGTCCGAGGAGCTCGAGGTACGTATGATAAAGGACGTTACCCCCATTCCTCACAACGGCTGCCGTCCGCCTAAGAGAAGACGTGTATAATAAGACTATTTGAGTGTTCCCAAAGTTTACTCAAAGTCGGATAAGGCGCAGCCCTTAGCGCTCAGATCCGATATTCAATCAAAAAACGGAGGTAATTTAAAATGGCAGTTAGCAAGAAACCTATCCTTAAAACTTGCCGCGAGCTCGGCATCAGCCCTATGGTAATGGGCGTAAGCACCACGATCACTCCCGAAAGAAAGGCTAAGCTCGACAAGCTCGGCAAGTCCAGGATCAGCGATAACATCGAGTTCAGAGATCCCCACGCAGGTATGAGAAGAAAGGTGTCCGAATACGGACTCCAGCTCAAGGAGAAGCAGAAGCTCCGCTTCATCTACGGCGTTCTCGAAAAGCAGTTCGAGCATATCTACGAGAGAGCTCAGAAGATGGAGGGTCAGGCAGGTGAGAACCTCATCACCCTTCTCGAAGAAAGACTCGATAACGTAGTATTCAGAATGGGTCTGGCTCTTACCAGACGTGAGGCTCGTCAGCTCGTTTCTCACGGTCATTTCCTCGTAAACGGCAAGAGAGTTGACATTCCTTCCTATACCATCAAGGTAGGCGATGTCGTAGCACTCTCCGAGAAGAGCAAGAAGAGCGAAAAGTTCAAGCAGATAGTCGAGCTTACCGCCGACAGACTCGTACCCGCATGGCTCGAGGCTAACAGGAACGAGCTCAGCGCTAAGGTACTGAGAGCGCCTGTCAAGGAGGATCTCGATTACGAAGTAGAAGAGCACCTCATCGTCGAGCTGTATTCGAGGTAATCCGTCTTTTAAAAAGACCGATCACCCGAGACAGCGCTTTGCGTAAAACAGCATCGTAAAGATGACAAAAACGGTAAACAATTTTACAAAACAGGAGGGTTCTGAATGCTTGAAAAGATCGAAAAGCCTGAAATAGAAACAGAAGAGCTTAAGAGCAACGGCACTTACGGACGATTTGTTCTTGAGCCGCTCGAGCGCGGCTACGGCATTACGCTGGGCAACAGCTTGAGAAGGGTACTGCTCTCCTCGTTACCGGGTGTCGCTGTCACATCTGTAAAGATCGACGGCGTACATCATGAGCTTACGACGATTCCCGGAGTGAAGGAAGATGTCACCGAGATAATCCTGAACCTCAAGGGACTCACGGCAAAGCTGTACGGTGAAGGACCCAAGACCATATACATCGAGGCGGAAGGCGAGTGCGAAGTCACCGCGGGCGATATCAAGGCTGATTCGGAGGTGGATATCCTCGTTCCCGATATGCACATCGCTACACTCAGCGCCGGCGCCAAGCTGTACATGGAGATCGTTATAGACCGCGGCAGGGGCTATGTTTCTGCGGAGAAGAACAAGTCGCTGACACCCAACGCGCCTATCGGTGTGATAGCTGTTGACAGCATCTACACCCCCGTGCTGAAGGTGAACTACACGGTAGATAACACTCGTGTCGGTCAGATCACAGATTTTGACAAGCTGACTTTGGAGGTATGGACCGACGGTACCATATCCGCAAAGGAAGCCGTTTCAATGGCAGCCAAACTCCTCAACGAGCATCTGACGCTCTTCATCGACCTCTCCGAGGAAACAAGCGTTGAAGAGATCATGGTTGAAAAGGATGACAAGGGCAAAGAGAAGATCCTTGAGATGACCATTGAGGAACTTGACTTATCCGTTCGCTCGTTTAACTGCCTGAAGCGTGCGGGTATAAATACTGTGAACGACCTTATTGAAAAGTCCGAAGAAGAAATGATGAAGGTCAGAAACCTTGGCAAGAAGTCCTTCGACGAAGTCAAGGAGAAGCTCCATTCGCTGGGCTATGACCTCAGTTCCGAAGAAGATAATTAACACAGGAAGGAGTTGAAGATCATGCCCGGTACAAGAAAGCTGGGAAGACCTACCGACCACAGAAGAGCTATGCTCAGAGCTATGGTCACATATCTTCTCGAAAACGGTAAGATCGAAACAACTGTTACAAGAGCTAAGGAAGTTAGCTCCATGACCGAGAAGATGATAACCCTCGGTAAGGCAGGCGACCTGCACTCCAAGCGTCAGGTATTTTCCTACGTTACCAAGGAAGCCGTTGCAAAGAAGCTCTTCGACGAGATCGCACCCTCCTACGAGGGTCGCAAGGGCGGCTACACCAAGATCGTTAAGATCGGACCCCGCCGCGGCGACGCAGCTGAGATGGCTATAATCTCTCTCGTTTGATAACAGTATTGATCCTAAATAAAGAAGGCTGCACAGCGATGTGCAGCCTTTTTGTGTTATATTGGCGTCATATAGCCCCATATCGTCCCGAGAACGCTTTTCAGGAGAAGTACGGATAGGAAGAGCATGGCTATCGCAGCGACAAGTATCAGCAGAGCCTGCTTTTTCATGAGTATGTACAGCACAATGATGAGTATAAGTCCGCCTATGCCGATAATGTTGACATTTATTCTTTCCATTGCTCACATGAAATACCGTCACTTCTTAGGCTTGTCAACGATCTGTTTGGTCTCGTAGCTAAGGGAGATGACCTCGGAATACTCCGAAGCATACCAGGGCTTTAAGATACGTGACATGAGCAGCTCGAAGTTCTCGCGGGTCACATCGGGGAGTATCAAGAAAAACTGATCCTGCTGGGTGTGGACGAGGATATCGCTTCGCCTGAGCTGACGGGCGATGAGCTCGCCGAAGTATTCGGCTATCTCATACACGGGACCGAAGCTCCTGCGGGTGGGCACGAGGGTGAAAAGCACTTTGAACGCCGAGTCGCAGTAGCGGTCGATGTAGCGCATGAAGTATGGGTATACCTGCCCCAGCTCGTCCATTTTGATACGGTAAGCGCCCGTGGAACCGCCCCGCTCACGAATAGCCTTTTCGAGGGAATCAAGATTGTCCCGCGACTTCATGGGAGAGCCGCTCCCGCCAAGGACTGCATACCCGCGCTTTCCGTACTGCCTGATATCGGTGAGCGCATTTTCAGCCTTTGCGATGAGCTCGGCGGCGTTTTTGCCCTCCTCGGGGAAGTACACCGCCCCGATGGAAGCCCCCGCCAGCTGCTCCACGTCGCCGTCTGCCAGCTCGTCAAGAGCCCGCGAGAGTATGCCGTTCACTGCCACGGTCATAGCGTTGACGGAGTGGACGTTCTTGCGTATACGGCTGCAAACCACGAAGCTGTCCGCGCCTATTCGCCCCACGAACTCCCCGCCCGTGACGCTCTCACTGAGCTTTTCGCCGAAGTATTTCAGCACCTTGCTGCCGATCTCCTTGCCGTAGACGTCGCTGACCAGCCCGAAGTTGTCGAGGTCGATGACCATTAGCACTCCGCTCTGCTCCGCGCAGACGGGCATTAGGGTGGTGATGGTATGGTCGCGGTCTGGCAGTCCCGTGAGGGGGTCTTTGCCGCGTTCTTTCAGCAGCGCTATCCTTTCGGCGGCGCGGCTGACGCGGGCGGTGAACACGGTGGGCTCAAAGGGCTTCGTGATGAGGTCGAGCGCCCCCGCTTCAAAGCACTCCTTTTCGCGGGAGCCGTCCTCTGACAGGAATATGACCCCGGGGGATAGCTGTGCCATCTCGCAGAGCAGTTTCAGGCGCTCGGGGCTGATGATATCGAGGGATACCGCCAGCAGGTCGGGACGTTTCTGCACGATAAGCTCCGACAGCGCGGCTTCGGAGGAAGCAGTAAGTATATCCGTACCGCAGCCGACAAGCAGCTCCTTTTCGGAAGCGGCGGCTTCTTCGGTGTCGGCTATGAGAATTATGGTATTGTTCATGTTTTACCTCCCGATATGCGGCACTCGAAAGCTCGCCGCGAATTTTTGGATCGGTCATTAATTCTATTATACACTAATTATTCATTCTTTGCAATAGAAAAATAAAATTTTTTTCGGAATTTCGCAATTTTAGGTGATTATGACGAAAAAGAACATAAGATTTTGTATAACAAAAGTCACGAAAATTCTGAAGGTATTGCTTATGATGTAAAAACATCAGGCTCAAATTTGTGAGATATTCCGAAAATTGCGCGGGTCGTGGCGGTCCTACTTTACAAAGTCGGTTTTTTAAGGTATAATAATAACGGAAAATATTCGGAGCTCGGAGAAGCTCCGATAAAAGGAGTGATGTCTGATGTATTCCAAACCACAGAAGCTCGCGGCAGAGGTGTTCGGTACGTTTATCCTCGTATTCTTCGGCTGCGGAACGGCAATGGTCTCGGGGGCAGCGGTAGTTCCCACCGCGCTGGCGTTCGGGCTTTCGATAGTCGCCGCCGCCTACACCATTGGTCCCATCAGCGGAGCGCACCTGAATCCCGCGGTGTCCTTCGCCATGTTCTTTGACGGGCGTATGACTATGGCTGACGCCATAAGCTACACCGTAGCGCAGGTCATAGGCGCGTTCCTTGCGAGCCTTTGCCACGTCGTACTGGTGCTCTGCGGTGCGCTGGGCTATCTTGACAGCGACGGTGACGTTGTGAAGCGTTCCATCAGCGATACGGGCTTCGGCGCAAACGGCTTCGGCACGCTGAATTTCGTAGGCGCGTTCCTGGTCGAGCTGGTGCTGACCTGCGTATTCGTGCTGGTCATTCTCTGTGTTACACAGAGCGAGGACGAGGGCACTTCAAAGCACGCGGGACTGTTCATCGGTCTGGCGCTGACTTTCGTACACCTTCTCGGCATAGGTCTGACGGGCACGAGCGTCAACCCCGCAAGAAGCATCGCCCCCGCAATTTTTGCGGCTGCGGCTACCGACGGCAAGAGCCTGATACAGCTCTGGGTATTCATCATAGCCCCGATAGCGGGCGCGTTCTTAGCGGCGCTGATAAATACCATGCTCATCAAGAAGAAGGACAACAAGGCAGAATAACCCCGAATGAGCCCGCTCGCAGCGGGCTTGTTTTTTTGGAATGTATACTCCCCTCTGTTCCAAATCCACCAATATCTTCGCACAGAAACAGACTCCCTTGCAGGGCGCCAGCCCAACTGCGGTCGTGCGCCTTGATAAAATCCGTTTCTGCACGAATCTATTGTCGGCTTTGAAACAGAGGGGAGTATAACTGTACGATTTTTTTGATTATTGGCTTGACAAACCTGCCCCCGGCGTGGTATAATAAGGTGTATGTATAATGCCGAAAATGCTCGGCATAGGTATAGGGGGGCTTTTATTGCGTTGGATAGCCGCACGGCTCATTTCCGCCGTGACCGCGATAATGCTGGCTGTGAGCAGCACCGCCTTTGCGGTATCTGCGGACAGCGCTAAGAGCAAGGATAAAGATAAGAAAAAAGACGACGTCACCGAAAGCATAGCTGCCGAGAAAGACAGCGAGGCTGACGATGAAGACGTTGAGATAGATGAAGAGGACGCCAAGCGCGACAAGGAGAATTTCCACCGCAACGGCGCATGGGGATATACGGTGCTTGCCGATGATACAGCGGCGATATGCAAGTATTACGGCGATTCCAAGCACCCGGGCGTACCCTCGGAGATAGACGGTCATACCGTCACGGCGCTGAGCGGCGGCTGGCTGCTCAACGGCACGGGAGAGCTTCTGCTCTACGGGAATATACACGGAGTCACTTACAACGAGGACGGCTCTATCAAGGGCAGCTCGGTCTACAGCCCTTTCTCGAAGAACAATTCCATAGTCGAGATAACCCTGCCCGACAGCGTAAGGTTCGTGGGGGCGATAGCCTTCAAGGGCTGCAAGAAGCTCAAAAGGGTCAAGTTCGGAAAGAACGTTGAGCTTATCGGGAACAACTGCTTTGAGGGCTGCAAGGCGCTCGAAGAAGTCGCCCTGCCCGATACGGTGACATATATAGACCAGCAAGCCTTCAAGGACTGCACATCGCTCTCGCAGCTGTCAATGCCCGGGGCGCACTGTGAGGGCGCGGTATTTCAGGGCTGTACGGCGCTGGGGGAGGTGTCCCTCGGGGTCATGGACAGCGTGCCGCAGTATATGTTCAGCGGCTGTACGGGGCTTACGGAGGTGACTATCCCCGATGGGGTGAGCTCCGTGGGTGACAGCGCTTTTGCGGGCTGCACTGCGCTGACCTCCGTTTCTCTGCCCGACAGCGTTACGGCGGTATACAACAATGCATTCTCGGGCTGCACGTCGCTCACGCAGGTGAGGATAGGCGCCAAGACCGACACCATAGGCGCCCGCGCTTTTGCGGACTGTCCGATAAAGAACTTTTTCGCACCCGAAACGCTTGTCCGCATAGGAGAAGCGGCGTTCGGCATGACCGCAGACGGGGTGCCCATCGAGGGCTTCGTGCTGACCTGCCCGCAGTATTCTGCGGCGCAGAGCTATGCGGAGAAATACAGCCTTGCGCTGGAAACAACAGAGCCCGTATCAGAGACCGCAGATTCTTTCGAGGAGCCTTCCTCCGAAATGCTGACGCCCGTGGAACTTGCCGATGACGATGCGGTGTTCAAGATAACCCTTGCGGCACTCGGAGTTACGGCGCTGGCGGTGGTGATCGCCATAATCCTCATGGTCAAGAACCGCGGCAGTGTTCAGCCCGATGATGAGAACGAGGACTACTACGAGGACGACGGCAACGACTCCGATGATCACAATGACTACATCGGCGAGGACTACGACGACGCAGACGAGGAAGAATACGAGGACGATGACGGAGACTATGATGACGGAGAGAACTACGGGGTCATCGGAAAGTATAATGACTGAACCTGCATCAGAATTATTTTTGGAAATTTGCAAAAACTGTTGAAATTTACGATACGATGTGATATAATATGTATATGTGAAGTTGCATCATAGAAAGGAATGATTTGGCAAATGAGCAAGACAAAACGTAAAAGATCCTCTGCCGGTAAAAGCATTGCGATATTTTTTATCGTGTTCATTATACTGGAGGGACTGCTGATATTCGGACTTAAAACCATTTTCAAGAACGAAGATGCCGCGCCTTCGCTTGGCGGGTACAGCTTTTTCCTTATGGATTCGGACAATATGAGCCCCACCGTTCCCAAGAACACCCTCGTTATCGCCATGAACGGCACGCCCTCCGTGGATAAGATCAAGAGCGCCGTTCTCTGTAAGAACGTTGGCGATGAGGGTACTACCGTTGCATGGCTCACCGAGATAGGCTCAAAGGGCGATACCGTTGACGGCGTTATCTACACCGTTTATCAGGATAATGTTGTGGGTCAGGACAGCGCCGACAACGTGCGCTATTACGATGTCGGAAGCGCCGACGTCGTTGGCGTTGCCACGAGCCGCTATGATACGGCAGGCAAGATCATATCCTTTGTTATAACTCCCTTCGGCATGGTCATCTGCCTTGCCGTTCCGCTGGTGATGCTCATACTGTTAGAGCTTGTGGTAGCTATCACCAACCGCAGCGGTGACAGCAGCTACGAGGCTGAAGATTACGAGGACGCTCCCGATTACGAGGACGATGAGGAGGAGCAGCAGGATAATGTTTCCCTCGATGACTTCCTCTACGGCGGCAGCGAGGACGAGGTATACAATAACGGCGGCGGAAAGCCTACCGATGATTACACCGAGGAATTTGAGGAGAAGCGCTCCGTTCCCGAGGACAGCGCTCCCGCTCCCAAGCCTGTCAAGAGAAAGCCCGGCAAGCCCGACTTCGTGCTGAATATCCCCGAAGAGGACGAGGGTCCCGATCCTTTCGCCGACGACGAGGACGAGCAGGAGGACGATACCCGCGTATTCGGCGAGGCTCCCGCAGATGAGATCGCCGAGGAGACTGCTCCCGAGGAGCAGGAGGTAGTCCGCGTTCCCGCTCAGCCTACTGTTGACAGAAAGTATTACGAGAAGGCTGCAAAGCTTATCGAGGGCGATGATTATGTTCCTACGCCCGAGCCCGAGCCGCAGCCCGCTCCCGTTCAGCTCGAAAAGCCCGCTCCGCAGCCCGTACAGGCTGCCGCACCCGCGGCTGCTCCCGTACCCGAGAGGACGGCTGCTCCCGAAAGAGCCGCAGCTCCCGCAAGGAGAGCTCCCGCACAGGGCGCACCTCGCCGCAGACCCGCTCAGCAGGGCGGTGTACCTCGCCGCAGACCTGCTTCGGGCGCTCCCGCACGTCAGGGCAGCGCACAGCGCAGACCCCGCCCCACTCAGGCAAGACCCGCACAGCGCCGCACTCCCCACAAGGACGCGAACAAGGCGCTTGAGGAACTCATGCAGAAGATGGCAGAAGAGCAGAAGAAGCTCGGCGGCGGCGAATAAATTATACAAATACAAAGGAGAGCGTATCCGCGAGGGTGCGCTCTTTTTACGTGCAGGCAAAAAAAAGGCGTGTCCTTTTTTGGGACACGCCTTTGCGGATTCGGAAATTACGCCATGCCTGCGGTGATTATCGCCATCTTGTATACCTCATCTGCGGTGCAGCCGCGGGAGAGGTCGTTGATCGGGGCGTTCAGCCCCTGGAGGATAGGACCGTAAGCCTCAAAGCCGCCAAGACGCTGTGCGATCTTGTAGCCGATGTTGCCTGCCTCGATGAGCGGGAAGATGAAGGTGTTCGCCTGACCCGCTACCTTGCTGTCGGGGCACTTGGTCTTTGCGACCTCGGCGGAAACAGCCGCATCGAACTGGAACTCGCCGTCGATAACAAGCTCGGGGTCGATCTTGCGGGCTTCGATAACGGCGTCATGGGAGAGCTGAACAGTGCCGCCCTTGCCCGAACCGTAGGTCGAGAAGGAAAGAACGGCTACCTTCGGGTCGATGCCGAAGAAATCGGCGGTGCGTGCGGTCTCAACGGCTACCTCGGCGAGCTGACGGGCAGCCGAGAGAACAACGTTGCCCTCCTTGTCGAGCCTGTCGGTGTAGCCTAAGTTGATGGCGCAGTCGCCCATAGCGAGCTTCTCCTCGGCGCCGTCCTTCTCTCTGAACAGAATGAAGGAGGAGCTTACGAGGTTCGAGCCCTTCTTGGTCTTGATGATCTGGAGCGCGGGACGAACGGTGTCGGCGGTGGAATAAGTAGCGCCGCCCAGCAGAGCGTCAGCCTTGCCTGCCTTGACGAGCATGGTGCCGAAGTAGTTGGACTTTTTGAGAGCCGCGCGGCACTCGTCCTCGGTCATCTTGCCCTTGCGGAGTTCTGCCATCTGCGCTACCAGAGCGTCGAAGTCAGCGTAAGTCTCGGGGTCTACGATCTCGGCAGTGTCAACGTTGAAGCCGCCCGCAGCCGCAGCAGCCTTTACCTCGTCAGCCTTGCCGCAAAGCACCACGCCCATGAGCTCCTCTTTCAGGAGCCTGTCCGCAGCCGAAAGGATACGGGCGTCCGTACCCTCAGTGAACACGATCGTCTTTTTGCTCGCCTTCAGATTGGCGATGAGTTTGTCAAACATTCCCATGTTTTTGACCTCCATAACAAAAATAGTATAACAGCTGTCCCCGCCGTAAACACGGCGGAGGCTCTGTTATTATTATACCTTATTTTTCCGCTTTTTTCAATAGCATTTTGAAAAAACTTTTCAGATGTCGGTATCGTCCTTGTTACGATCCGATCTTTCGAGCTTGTATTTGCGCCTTGTCGCAAGCCCTCCTCTGATGTGGCGTTCCTGCTTGTTGAGCTCAAGCAGCTTTTCAACCTCGCGGTAAAGCGCGGGATCGAGGGGCGCAAGCCTTGTGCGGATATCCTTATGCACAGTCGATTTGGACACCGCGAAGTGCTTTGCCGCCGCCCGTACCGTCGCGCGGTTCTTTACCATGTACTCGCCCAGAATAACAGGGCGCTGCTCCGATGCTCGGCTCATTATCTCACCCCACACTAATTGATCGTGCAGTGAAATTATATGCCGCTGTGGAGCAGATTATGACAGCGGGGGTATTATCCGATGAGCCCCGGGTCTTCCGCGCCCCTGACTATCTCCCGAAGCGCCGACTTGTCGAAGCATTTAAGGAAGATATCGGCTATGCCCTGCATATCGGGGCAGACCACCGAGGGGGCGTAGAGTGCGAACTTTTCCCTCTCCGAGCAGGCGGGAAGGCGCATCTCGGCGCGAAGTCCTCCGAGGGGGGAGCGCCCGAGGATAAGCTCCCCTCCCGAGCGCTTGCAGAAGCTCTCCGCAAGGGCTATGCCAAGTCCCTCGCCGTTCTCGGGGACTGTTTCCTCGGTGAATATCTCGCGGAAGCTGTTCACCCGTTCGGGGTCGGCTTCGGTGCCGTTGTCGTCTATCAGTATGCAGACCTTACCGTGGTCGAGGTAGGCGGTCATGCGAACTTCGACCTGCTTGCCCTCGGGGGGAACGGAGTGCATGGCGGCGTTCACGAGCAGGTTCACCGCCGCGTATTCGAGGGCGTTTCGACCCGCTAAGGCAAGAAGCTCATTGTCGATATCGTACTCAAAGCCGATGCCTCCCGTTCGGGCGGCAGCCTTGGCGAACCAGCCCGCGATCTGCCGCAGGCGGGCAGAGAAGTCCTCGATGACGAGGGGTTCGCTGTCGCCGAGTATCTTCATAAGCGACATGAGATTCACCGCCGAGGAGCAGAGTTTGCCGTAAGCCGAGTCGTTGACCGCGCCCGCGGACACTGAAAGGGAAGCCGCATATCCTATCATCATGGAGTGAACTTTGTCGGCGGCTGCGGAGAACTTTCGGAACACCGAGGTCGCGGACAGCATGGCGATGAGCTCATTTGTGCCGTATATCTCGAAGAGGTAGTAAAGCACTTCCCCGCTGCGAATCACGGGCGTGACCTTTAGCGCCCTGCCGTCGCCGCAGGGGAAGATGGATTCCTTGCGGATAGCCCGACCGAACACCGAAATTTTGAGGGACGTCACGACCTTTGCGAGGGGGACGTCGCTGTTCGACCAGAGCAGGTCAAATTCCCTGTCGGTGATATAGGATTGTCTGCCGCTGTTCTCACCTATGAGTTTGAGCAGCTCCCAGTCGGCGGTAAGCAGTTCCGACATAAGTATCATCTCTTTTCAATAATTTGTCAATAAATGTTTCGCTGTGATATACTGCCCTCTATTGCAAAGTACAACGAAGTTGTGCTTTGCAGGCTGCGCAGCAGCCGCCAAAGCCACTATGTGGCTTTGGCAGAGGGCGTAT
>CACZJT010000008.1 GCA_902781565.1 uncultured Ruminococcus sp. | reverse complement strand
ACAAATAAAGAAAGCGGCACACTGTAGCACAGACCAAAAGTCTTAGGAAAGAGTCAAGGGAATAACCCTTCTTCAGAAGGGTTTTCCCTTGCAGGGGAGTGCGAAGCGCGTGGGGGCAGAGCCCCCGTTGCGCCGCAGGCGCAAAAAGCACACGAACCGCAAACACAAAGCGCCCCCGAGAAACGCAAGTCCGAAAGTCCAAGTTAAATCGGCGATACCAAATAATCGTGCAGTAAGGGCAGAAACGTCCCGCTCCGCACAAAGTACCGTGAACAGATGTATCGCCGATTTAATTGCGCAAAAGAGCGTAAGCGATTTTTGCACAACCCTAAACCTGCCGCAAGGCAGGCAGGAATCAGCCGAACCCAAAAAGTCTACACGGGCGAGGGTATTAACTTCGTTAATACTTGCTCGCCCCTACATTGGGCGTGCGTTATAGGAGGTCGGGGCAAGCCCTGTACGAACATAGTTCGTACCCCCTGCACCAAATAGTGCAACGCGGTCAGCCTTACAAATTATGATCTAACAACAGATCCCGAAGCTCTTTGTCCCACTTTGAGTTTTATTGTACGAAATTCGTATAATATTGTTCCAAATTAACATAATTGTAACAATAATTCTATTGTAATTTGTACAGTTTTGTGATATAATGTTATTTATAATGGGATAGAAATACATATTTATGAAAATGGTGGAATTGAAAAGTGATAAATGAAAAGGGTGCAGAGATAGTCTGCGTTGTTGTGAGGATCACATTATGAATAAGATTTTGTGCGACGAACTGTGGCAGCTCCTCGATCAGATGTCTAAGAAAGAAACACGGGTCAACGATATCCCTGACCTGATCGGTAAGTACATACCGCCTATCGCAAAACGGATAGGTCTGCATATGATAAATATTCGCGTCGATCTCCCCGATTCTCCCGTTAAGGGCAGGGTCTTTCTCGACCTGTGCCCATACGACGACGGAACGGAACTCGGCACCGAGGTCGAACGCCGATTCTATACCAGAGAGAACGGTCTTGTGGTCGTCACGGGCTTCGCAGATGACGAGGAAGCCCGCGATGAGTTCATGAAGCTCGCAAAACTCACGTTCTCCTTCTGCGGCAGACTGATAACACTTGAAACACTTGACCGCGCCGTTATAACCGACCCCCTGACGGGTGCTCTTAATACGTCAGGTATGCACCGGTTCATTGCCGGCATGGCAAAAGACGGCTCGATCACGGACTATGCGCTGTTCTTCACGAACATCAAGAACTTCAAATACATCAATCAGAAGATCGGCATGAAAAAGGGCGACGAGATACTTCTCTCCCTCGTGAAGCGCTTCAAGGAAAACCTGGGCGACGTGGGCAAGATATTCCGTCTCGGAGCAGATAACTTCGTTATCATCGTTCCGCAGGATTACGTCACTACGTTAATACAGCTCCTCAAGACCCACGAAGTCCGTATAGGTCCCGGCGTGAATTTGCATATCTACTTCAAGGCAGGTATCTACCTTGTTGACAAAGACTTCCGTCCCGATGACATCATAAACTGCGCCACCGCCGCTTACGCGGTCGCAAAATCGGGTACGGCGGGGGATTTCGTGTTCTACGAAAAGAACATGACCGAGAACGAGATCAGGACAAAGGGCACTATGACGGCTTTCCCCGAGGCTATCAAGAAGCGGGAGTTTCAGGTCTACTATCAGCCCAAGATACGCTCGGCAGACTGCGAGCTGGTGGGCTGCGAAGCCCTCGTCCGCTGGATACGGGACGGCAGGGTAGTTCCTCCTATGGAATTTATCCCCGTCATAGAACGCCTCGGAAGCATCGCACAGCTCGACCTTTACGTGCTCGAACGGGTATGCGAGAATATGAAAGAATGGATAGCACAGGGCATGACCCCCGTGCGCACATCGGTGAACATCTCCCGCCGCGACCTTGCGGTAAGAGACCTCGCCGAGAGGATACGCGACATCACCGACCGCCACAGTATACCTCACGAACTCATCGAGATAGAGCTGACCGAGACTTACTCCACCGATGAATTCACCCTCATGAGCAGGCTCATAAAGTCGCTCAATGAATACGGCTTCAAGATATCCATAGACGATTTCGGCTCGGGCTATTCCACCCTCACCATGCTCAAGAGCATAAAAGCCGATATAATCAAGCTCGACCGCGCCTTTATCAAAGACCTCACCGAACGAAGCGTCGTTGACAAGGTGATACTCAAAAACGTTGTGAACATGGTAAAAGAGCTGAATATAGACGTCATAGCCGAGGGCGTGGAGTCAAAAGAACAGGTGAACTTCCTCTCGGAAGCGGGCTGCAATGTGATACAGGGCTACTACTACGACAAGCCACTCCCCCGCACCGATTTCGACAAAAGGCTCTCCGACCGCGAATATTACAGAGAGCTCGGAAAATAATTTCTTTGGGCTATTGCAATTTGAAACTAAATGTGCTATAATCATAATATTGGATCATGCGGACTGATATCAAACAATAAATCAACGTCCGCGAACGGAGGAGATAGAATATGTTCAAGAAGATTTTTGCAGGTCTGAGCGCAGCGGCTATCGCTGCCGCAGTAACGGCTCTGCCCTGCGCGGCTGCCGATATCGAAGCCGATGAGAACGGCGTTTACGGTCACGCGGGTATCGTATGGATGATAATGGATCAGTGGGATCACCGCAAGGACATCGGCGATGACTACAAGCCCACCGATGAGATGGAGTCCTATGATGTTTCCGTTACCCACAAGGACGTAAACATCACGGGAAACGGTCAGTATACCGTCGAGATGAGCGGCTACTGCCCTCCGCAGGCTGAGGAAGTCGGCTGGAACGTGGGCTACTTGGGCGTGGAAGCAGACCTGAACTTCGAGGATAACGAGGATCTCAAAATGGAGATCGACGAGTGCGTTATCGACGGCGTGACCTACACCTTCGCAAAGGGCACTACCACCAACAAGAAGGGCGAGGAAGAGCCTATACAGATGCTCGAAGACCCCGAGGTCAATGACGGCGGCAGAAAGATGATAAAGATCAAGAACGGCTACGGCAACAACGCTCAGACCGAGCCTGAGATGGACGCCAAGACATGGGTCACCACCGACCCCATAACAGTTACCTTCACGATATCGGGTCTGCCTACCGACAAGATCGCCGACAATCCCGATGAGATCATCGAGCACGTTTACGGCAACGGCTCCATAGAGAACGACCCCGTCGAGGAGGAGGAAGAGCCCGAGGAGACCACTGCGGCTGAAACAGAAGCACCTGCGGAAACGGAGGCTCCCGCTGAAACGGAAGCTCCCGCAGAGACCACCACTACCGCGGCGGCATCGACCGACAGCAGCTCGGCTGCCGAAAAGGAAGGCTCGTCCTCGAATACGGGTCTTATCGTGGGCGGTATCGTCGGCGCTGTAGTCGTTATCGGCGTTATCGGCTTCGTTGTGGCTAAGAAGAAGGGCTGATATCTCGGCTCTGATACATTTACAGAAATGAGAACAAGGGCGTTTCCGTGAAATGCGGTGCGCCCTTTTTTCGGAAAGGTGCGTGAGCTTATGAGCCTGAACTCCACCCCCTCGGGCGAGCGTGTGCATATCGGATTTTTCGGCTGTAGGAACGCGGGCAAATCAAGCGTCCTGAACGCCGTCACGGGGCAGGATATAGCCCTCGTTTCGGACGTGGCGGGGACTACCACAGACCCCGTGAGCAAGGCTATGGAACTTCTGCCGCTGGGACCCGTCATGATGATAGACACCCCCGGCATTGATGACGTCGGAGGGCTGGGCGAGATGAGGGTCGCCCGCACCCGCCGCGTGCTGAACAAGACCGACTGCGCGGTGCTGGTGGCTGACATCACAAAGGGACTGAACAAGTCGGATAAGGAGCTAATAGAGCTTTTTAAGGAAAAGCAGATACCCTACGTTATCGCCATGAACAAATGCGACCTCGCCCCCGAAGGGGCTCTCCCCGTGAACGCCATAGCCGTGAGCGCGGCGGAGGGTACTAACATCTATGAGCTCAAAGAGCGCATAGCCGCCGCCGCAAAGCCCGTCACGAACGACAAGCGGCTCATAGGCGACCTCGTGAGCGCGGGCGACCTTGTGGTGCTGGTGGTGCCGATAGACTCCGCCGCCCCCAAGGGCAGGCTGATACTCCCCCAGCAGATGACCATACGCGACCTTCTCGAATCGGGCGCTACAGCCGTGGTATGCCGCGAGTCGGAGCTTGAAGGCACACTTGCCGCCTGCGGGAAAAAGCCTGCTATGGTCGTGACAGATTCGCAGGCGTTCGCCTTTGTGTCGAAGATAGTCCCGCAGGACATCACGCTTACCTCGTTCTCTATACTCATGGCGAGGTACAAGGGCTTCCTCACGGGGGCTGTAAAGGGCGCTTCGGTGATAGGACAGCTCAAAGACGGTGACAGGGTGCTCATCTCCGAGGGCTGCACCCACCACCGCCAGTGCGGGGACATAGGCACAGAAAAGCTCCCGAAAATGCTCAAAGCCAAAACGGGCGCGGAATTGAGGCTCGAATTTTCGAGCGGGACGGGATTTCCCGAGGACTTGTCGGGCTTTAGGCTCGTAATACACTGCGGAGGCTGTATGCTAAACGAGCGGGAAATGGTCTACCGCATGAAATGCGCCGAGGACGCGGGCGTTCCCATGACGAATTACGGAACGGCTATCTCTTACGTGAACGGCATTCTGAAACGCACTTTAGAGCCTTTCCCCGAGCTTCAAAGGCTGTGTGAATAAAGGAGGACAGATATAATGAATATGTACAGAATAAACGAGATAATTGACCGCGCCATAGAGAGCGGCGCGGAAACCGGCGCGGCATTCGTGCTCGTCAAGGACGGCAAGCCCGTACATGAATACTCCGCGGGACTTGCGGACATTGCGGAGGGCAAGCCCTTTGCCCCCGATACCATTTGCCGCGCTTTCTCCTGCTCCAAGATCGTGACAGCCACCGCCGCCATGATACTCATGGAGCGCGGCAGGCTCGACCCCGCCTACCCGATAGAGTGGTTCATTCCCGAGTTTAAGGACGCATACTACATCAAGGACGGCGAGAAGATCGCAAGCCCTCAGATCAGGATACGCGACCTGCTGAACATGACCTCGGGTATCGCCTATCCCGGGGGCGGCTACGAGGGCGCTGACGGCATGAACAAGGTCTGGGGCGATCTGGAAAAGAGCATTCGCGAGGGCAGGTCCATGACCACCCGCGAATTTGCGGCGGCGGCAGGCAAAGCTCCCCTCGCATACCCTGCGGGTCGGGAATGGATGTACGGCTCGTCGGCGGATATTCTGGGTGCTGTCATAGAGATACTTGCGGACACGGAGCTTTCGGAGTTCTATGCAGAGAACATCTTCGAGCCCCTCGGCATGGAGGACACGGCGTTCTTCGTCCCTCCCGAGAAGCGCAGCCGTCTCGGCGTGCTTTACGAGGGCGCGGGCAAGGACGCAAAGCCCATCGAATGGGTGAACCTCTGCATTTTCGACTTCGACAGCAAGCCCGCATTCCAGTCGGGCGGAGCGGGACTTTTCTCCACCGCGCGGGATTTCGCAAAGCTGGGGGCGGAGCTGTCCTGCGGCGGCGCGGGCGTCATAAGCCGCCGAGCCGTGGACTTCATGCGTGAGAACGGTCTGACCCCCGAGCAGAAGATCACCCTGAACTGGGACTCCACCCGCGGCTACGGCTACGGGAACCTCGTGCGCTGCCTTGAGGACAGGAACGCGGCAGGCACCTTCGCCACAAAGGGCGCTTTCGGCTGGGACGGCTGGACGGGGACATATCTTCTCTGCGACCCCGCCGAAAAGACAGCGGTGACGCTCTTCGTACAGCGTGCGGGCGGCGGCACGACACAGCTCTCCCGCGACATCGTGAACGCGGTCTACGCGGCGCTGTGATGAAAAATCCCCGTCAGCTATTGCAATCGGCGGGAAAATCATGTATAATTATATCATTGGTGATATTACGTCACTTCTGACGATCTTATAATAAAGGAGTTTGAAACTATGGCATACGTTATCGGAGTTGACTGCGGAACGAGCGGAACAAAGACAGTGCTGTTCGATGAGAAAGGCACCGTCATTGCCTCCAAGACCATCGAATACCCCATGTATCAGCCCAGGAACGGCTACGCGGAGCAGGAGCCGGGGGACTGGGCTAACGCCATGATAAACACCATCAAGGCGGTAATGGCTCAGAGCGGTGTGAAGAAGGAAGATGTCAAGGGCATAGGCATTTCGGGACAGATGCACGGGCTTGTGCTTCTCGATAAGGACAACAACGTCCTGCGCCGCTCTATCATCTGGTGCGACCAGCGCACCGAAGCAGAGGTGGAGTGGATGACCTCCACGGTCGGGCGTGAGAAGCTCATAGAGATAACCGCGAACCCCGCCCTCACGGGCTGGACTGCGGCGAAGATACTCTGGGTAAAGAACAACGAGCCCGAGATATTCGAGAAGATAGCGCATATACTTCTCCCCAAGGATTTCCTGCGCTTCGTGCTGACCCACGAGTACGCCACCGAAGTATCCGACGCTTCGGGTATGCAGCTGCTCGACGTGCCGAACCGCAAATGGTCGGACGAACTGCTGACCGCCTTCGGCATTGACAAAAGCTGGCTCGGCAAGGTATACGAATCCTGCGAGGTAACGGGAACTCTTACAAAGTGCATGGCTGAGGAGCTGGGGCTCTGCGAGGGCACTATAGTAGTCGGCGGCGCAGGCGACAACGCGGCGGCGGCGATAGGCACGGGCGTTGCCGAGGACGGCAAGGCTTTCACGACCATAGGCACCTCGGGCGTGGTATTCGCTCATACCTCGGATATCGCCATCGACCCCAAGGGCAGGGTACACACCTGCTGTGCGGCTGTTCCGAACACATGGCACGTAATGGGCGTTACCCAGGGCGCGGGGCTTTCCCTCAAATGGTTCCGCGACAACTTCTGCGAAGCCGAGAAGGAGACCGCAAAGTACATGGGAGTAGACGAATACTACCTCATGGACAAAGAAGCTATGACAGTCCCCGTGGGCGCGGAAAGACTGCTCTACCTCCCCTACCTCATGGGCGAGCGCACACCTCACCTCGACCCCAACGCCCGCGGAATGTTCTTCGGGCTCTCGGCTATGCACACGAAGAAGCATATGCTCCGCGCGGTGCTGGAGGGCGTTTCCTACTCGCTCCGCGACTGCGTTGAGGTGTTCCGCGAGATGAAGATAAACGTTTCCGACATGATGGCTTGCGGCGGCGGCGGAAGCTCCCCCCTGTGGCGTTCCATGCTCGCCGACCTCTACAACTGCCCCGTTAAGACCGCCGCGAGCAAAGAGGGACCCGCCCTCGGCGTGGCGCTCCTCGCACTGACGGGCGCGGGAGTTTACAGCTCCGTACCCGAAGCCTGCAAGGCAGTGGTATCGGTGGACAAGACCCAAAACCCCGACCCCGCGAACGTCCCCGAGTACGAGAAGTATTACAGGCTTTACGCCGAGATATACCCCGCCGTAAAGGCGCAGTGCGCGAAGCTGGCGAGGCTCTGATACCGTCATGAAGAACTTCAAGAAACGTCAGCTGATAACGCTTGTGGGCGCGGCTGCGTATTTCGTTCTCCCCGACTTCCTGCCGGGACCCGTCGATGATGCCATAGTGGGCGTCATCGCCGCGGTGCTGGAGCTGATATGGGCATTACAGGCATGGAAAGCCGAAAAGAACGCGAATACGAACGATCAGACTAACAAAAGATAAACAAAGCCCCCCGGAAGCATTTCCGAGGGGCTTTATCTCTGTATACTGATCAGGCGCCGGGGACGGCTATAACGAAGTTACCGCCCGTGGTCTGAGCCTGCGTCTGCGTTTCGGTCTGAGATTCGGTCGTAGTTTCCGTCTCGGAGCTTTCAGCCGTAGTCTCGGTGTCGGAGCCTTCTTCCGACTCCTGCGGAGCTTCCGTTTCGGTCTCGGTAGTCTCGGCAGTGGTGAACGGCGTTATATCCATCGGCACCTCGGTAGTCGTATGGCTCACGTCGGGAGCGTGGAGATCAAGCTCGGTGGTCTTGTAGGATTCATCGGGATTCGTTTCGACGTAATAAGGCGTGGTGATCTTTATGCCCGAGAGCTTCTTGTTCTTATGGTTGTCGGTAGTGACAACGGAAGTCATCCTGCCGTCGTCGCTGTCGCCGTTGTCGAACACGGGATTATACTCCCCCTGCGAATCCGAAAGGGGCGTGTATTCGTTGACCTCGTGCATACTGTAGGGGTCGTCCGCGAGGCGCTTGGCTTCTATGTCTATGTAGTCGGTCTTGTTGCCCGTGCCGTAGCAGTATTTGATAGCGCTCTCGGCATTGTGCAGGTAGTCCTGCAAGGGCAGGGACTTATTGAACTTCTTCTCGACCTCACCGAAGAAGCTCCCCGATGTGAAGCGCTTCCATGTGAAGCCCTCGCCCTCGGAGAAGTCCTGATAGTTCGTCAGCGCCGTGAACACCGTCCCAAAGAAGATCATCACAAAGGCTATGACGATGATAGTCACCGTATTGTTATGGGAAGCCAGTTCCTCCCCCGCGATCTCGTCGAGCTTCTCGCTCTCCTCGTCCTCCGAGTTCTCTATGCCCTCATTGGACTGCTGTAAATACCTGCGTATCTCGTCCGCCGAGGTCGCCCCCGAGTCGAGGATACCGCGTTTTTCGTTATCCATATATCCGCACCTCTGTTATTTCGCTATCATTTCGGCGGCAAGGAGTATGTAGCTTACCGCCAGCAGGACCGCTATGCAGACGGTCTTTAAGGTATTGACCGCCGCAGAGCTCTTAGCCGACCTTGCCGCAAGGCTGTCCAGTCCGTCGGAAAGGTATTTTCCTATCGGCGAAGCCGCAATTATACATACGGCGACGATGAGTATGTTCCCGAGGAGCAGCTTTTTCAGCTCCGCCGCAGGTGCAAGGCTCCCGAAGCTCGTCAGCTCTCCGAGCCAGTTCTTCCAGCCGCCGAAGCTCTCGAACGCCATAGGGCTGAACAGCAGGAACACCGCGATGAACGCGATGACCGCCTTCAGCGCCGAAGGCAGCTTCTCGATATTGTCATAGCCCCACATATATTCGGCGGCGAGTATCACGCCCGCTATCGCGCCGATGATGAGCATGGTCTTTGTGCTCGAATAGAAGCCCGCGCCGAGGACTGCCAGTATCACGGTCAGCACCGCGCCGACTATCTTATTGTCAACGCCGCGAATGTCCTTAAAAAAGTCTATCATCGAGGTGTTATAGCACCTTATCGTACCGCCGATCAGATTCTTTGGGGAAAGTCTTTCGTAATTGAGCGGCACATCGAAGCCGTTCATGCAGGCTATGCCCGTACCCATATCCGAAAGCCCCGTGAAGCCGAACCACGCCGTCCCGAACCATGCGAGCATTCCGACAAGAGCCGCCGCCGCCGAGGTATCCTCACCGTAAAGCCCCGCGTCCGTGAGCTTTTTCAGTACGGGGAGAAGTATCACGGTCTTGGCAAAGCCTATGGCGAAGCTCTTTAGTCCCCTGCTCATAAGCGCACCCGTGAGCCTGCGGCTTTTTAGCTGAGGCTCGATGTCCTTGTACCTCACCACGGGACCCGCCAGCAGGAAGGCATAATTCATGCCGTAGGTCAGCAGGCGGAAGGGATTGCGCTCCGCACTGCACCGAGCAGTGAAAACATCGTATACGTAGGAGAAGTTTTTGAGGGTGTAGAACGCCGCCCCCGCAGGTATGTATATCTTTGCAAGGGAGAGCTTCTCCGAGCCCTCAAACAGCTCGTTGCGTGCCAGCAGCAGGAACAGAAAGCCGTTCATGAGAATGTCCGCGATAAAGAACACTATCGCGCGGCTCCTATCGTTTTTCTTCGTCATGTTCTCTATGGCTATCGCGAAGAAACAGTCCGCAAATACCGAAAGGAACATGAGCCCCGCAAGAGAGTTTATCCCCCAAGTGACAAATAGGAAAGAGGTCACGCAGAGAATAAGGTTCTTGTACTCCGTCGAGCGGTCAAAGAACAGAAACAGCACGCTTATCGGAAGCACCACCGAAGCGAATATCAAAGTCGAATAGGTCAATTTCTATTACTCCTTACTTTAAGGGAATATATTTATCCTGTAATATGTCAAGCATTACTAAACAAACGTTCATAAATCAAACTTCACCCTATCGGGCACACTTATTATTGTAACACATTTCACAAATTTTCGCAAGTGAATTTATAAGGAAAATAAAACTTTTATGATTATGTAAAAAAAAGTATTTTCAAACGGGCAAAAGTATGTTATAATATATAAAGCGATATGATATTATTGTGAAATGGACGACATCTGTCCGTCGCATTTGTTATGAATAGGGATAGAGAAATACCGTCAGAAAGGAATGAACGGAAATGGCTAATGTAATGGTAACGGGAGCGAGAGGGCGCATAGGCAAGGAAGTCGTCGATAAGCTCATCGAAAAAAAGCATCAGGTGTTCGCTGTGGATAATCAGTTCAGCCCCCGCGCGGACGATGAGTATTTTCATTATACTTCCTGCGACATGAACGAATCGGACACTATAACAGACATCTTGGAAAAAAACAAGATAGACACAGTGGTCTACATCTCCTTCACCTGCGACAACGATCTTGAAAGCACCGTTGCCGACAGCGAGATAAAGCACTCAAAGTTTGTGGATAAGTACATCTACGCCGCGGCGGCAAAAGCCAAGGTGAAGAACTTTATCCTCACCAGCACAACACAGATCTACGGCATTCAGAAGGGCAGAGACCCGATCAGGGAAAGCTCTGCCGAAAAGGGCACCACCTATTATTCCGACCTGAAGATGTATTCGGAGAAAATGCTTCTGAAAGCCTTCAAGAAAGCCGACAGCGTGCCTGTCATCGCAAGGCTTGCACCTATCTACACCCCGACCTTCGAGGATAACCTTAAAGAGCACGTTTTCGACAGAAAGACCAACTCTGCCTACATTTATGGGGAGGGGAACTATTACTTCTCGTTTTGCAGCGTATACAACTACGTGGATTTCATCATGGGAATAGTGAATATCCCCAACGGCAGGTACGAGGGATTGTATAACATCTGTGATAAGGAGAAGATCTCGGCGAAACAGCTTCTCGAATTCGGTGCGGAGTCTTTCCGCATCGGAACTCCCGAGGTGAGGATACCTCCGAAAATAGTCAGCTACAACAAGTCACGAGCCAGGAACGACTACAACTACTTCGACCCCGAAGCCGCCCTCGCCAACTGGACATACGACACCACCAAAGCCCAGCGTATCTCGACCTTCCGCTGGGGACTGAAAAACACGATGGAAATGCGCGATAAGCTGTGACGCGCCGATTATCGTCAACGGTAAGAAGACCATGCCATAGTATTTTCGACAGGAAACGGAGGTACTATGGCTTTTTTACGCTCACATAATGCGGGGGGTTTGGGTTTTTCGGTATTGATTTTTTAGCATATATAAAATTTTAAGCGAAAACGTTTAAAATATGACTTTGGACTTGAATTTTTTTGTGAAGTATGCTATAATAAAAGTTAATGGAAAATCGTCCATTATACCTGTAGAAAGGAATGGTAAAAAGAATGAAAAGCAGGATAATAAAGCGCGGCACTGCGGCGGCAGCGGCGCTGACCATCGGACTTTCGATCGCTGCATCTCTCCCCGTTTCGGCTGCAAGTTCAAGTATCACCGATCAGATGGGCGCGGGCTGGAACCTGGGCAATACCCTTGACGCGACGGGAGGTTCGGGACTTAACACCGAGACCTCATGGGGCAACCCCAAGACCACCAAGGCGATGATAGACGCCGTACATGACGCGGGCTTCCAAACGATAAGAATACCGATCTCATGGGCGAAGCATATGGACAGCAACTACACTATCGACTCCGCCTGGATGGCAAGGGTAAAAGAGGTAGTTGACTACGCCTACGATGACGGAATGTATGTCATCATCAATATCCACCACGACAATATGTGGAGCGAAAACGGCAAGATCAAAGGCTCAAACGGAAGCATAGGATTCTATCCCGACAGCGCAAACAAGACCGCATCGCTGAAATTCATCAATTCGGTATGGTCGCAGGTCGCGGAGGAGTTCAAGAACTATGACGAAAAGCTGATCTTCGAGACTTTGAACGAGCCCCGCCTTTCGGGAACTTCCTATGAGTGGAGCAGTCCTCAGTGGGATACGAGTGCTACGATGACCGACTCCGCCAACACGATCAATGAGTTCAACCAGCAGGCTGTAAACACCATCAGAGACAGCGGCGGCTACAACAAGACCCGCTACATCATGGCTCCGGGCTATGCCGCTTCCGTGGGCAGCGCAGTCGCGGATATCTACAAGCTCCCCACCGACCCCGTTTCGGGCAACTCGGGCAGGATAATGGTATCTACCCACGCTTACACACCCTATGACCTCTGCCTCGGAAGCGATACCGATATCACAAGCGCCAAATACACCCAGTTCACCTCTTCGGGCAGGAAGGAGCTGGACGATATGTTTGCAAGCCTGTCAAATAAGTTCACGAGCAAGGGTATTCCCGTTGTAATGGGCGAGATGGGCATTTCCAACAAGAACAACAACGACGCCCGCACCGCATGGGCTTCCTACTACTACACCCTCGGCGAGAAAAACGGCATTCCCTGCGTGCTTTGGGACAACAACGCGAAGAACGGCTCCTCCAAGTCCGAGAACCACTGGCATTTCAACCGCAAGACCCTCAAATGGGGCGACCCGGACGTTATTCAGGCGATAATGGACGCGGTGGGCGTTTCAAACCCCGTGATACCTCCCGATGATGATGTAGTCGTAAAGCAGGCTCAGACCGTCAAGATCGACAACGTTACCTCCAAGACCTTCGGCGACTCGGCTTTTGACATAAAGGCGACCGCTTCCGACGGCGGAACTCTCAGCTACGATTCCTCCGACACCTCGGTCATCACCGTTTCTTCGACGGGTAAGGCTACGATCAAGGGCGCGGGCACCGCAACTGTGACCGTCACCGCCGCCGAGACCGCAAAGTATAAGAGCGGCAAGGCGACTATCGACATCAAGGTAGCCCCTAAAGAGATCACCCCGACTATCGGAGCTATAGCCGATCAGAAGTACACGGGAGCGGAGATCAAGCCCACCCTCTCGGTCAAGGACGGCGCAAAGGCGCTCTCCAGCACCAACTACACCGCGACCTTCTCCAACAACGTAAAGCCCGGAACGGCTACCGTCAAGGTAACTCTCAAGGGCAATTACACGGGCAGCGCCACCGCGACATTCAAGATCGTTTCCGACGGCACTACTCCCGTCGATCCCACCCCTGCGGCAAAGACACCCTCTAAGGTGAAGATCTCCTCCTACGCTTCCAACACCACCAAGATCAAGCTGTCCTGGAAGAAGGCTGACAACGCTACAGGCTACGCGATCTACCGCTACAATGACTCCACCAAGAAGTACAAGAAGATCGCCGCTGTAAGCTCCTCGAAGCTCACTTACCTCAACAGCGGTCTGGAGCCCGGAAAGGTCTACAAGTACAAGGTAAGAGCCTACAACAAGACCAACGGTACCGTTACATGGGGCACAGCCTCCAATGCGGGCGTTACGATGACAAAGCCCGTCAAGGTGGTATGCACCAAAGCAGCCAAATCCGCCTCCGCTATCAAGCTGACTTGGAACGCAGTTACCTGCTCGGGCTACGAGCTCCAGATGTATGATGCCGCGACAAGCACTTGGAATACACAAAAGACCCTCGCTTCCACCGCAAAGAGCGGTACCGTCAAGGGTCTGACAAGCGGCACGACCTACAAGTTCAGAGTACGCGCCTTCACCAAGAGCCCCGCAGGAAAATACAAGTACGGCTCATGGAGCAAGACCTACAGCGTAAAGACCAAGTGATCGTATTCTCATAAAAAACAAACACCTCCGCAAGCTCGACCGAGCCTGCGGAGGTCTCTTATTTACCGACGCAAAATTTCGAGAACACCTCGGAAACTATGCTGTCGCTTATCCTCTCGCCCGTCAGCTCCGCAAGAGCGGCGGCGGCTTCCTCGGCGGAGATAGCAACGATGTCGGGGGTCATGCCCGTTTCGTGGGCGGAGAGCGCTTCCCTCAGCTGTTCAGCCGCCCTGCCGAGACAGTTCCTCTGACGTTCGTTGACGAAGATCAGCCCGTCGTCCGTACCCGCAGCCCCGAAAAGCTCAGCTGCCGCAGCTTCGAGCCTGTCCCGACCGCTGCCGCTCTTTGCCGATATCTCTATGACATACGGCAGTCCCGCGCAAAGCTCGTAATAACCGCTGTCCGCCGCAATGTCGGACTTGTTTATCAGCGCGATGACCTTACCTTCCGACGCCTTTATCTCGGAGACCAGCGCTCTGTCCTCCTCTTCAGGGGGCGTGCTGCCGTCAAACACGGCGATGACCAGAGCGCTCTCTCCGAGTTTCTTCCGCGCAAGCTCAACGCCTATCCGCTCCACAGCGTCGGAGGTGTCCCGAAGCCCTGCCGTATCCGCGAGCCGCAGCGTAACGTCCCCGAGCCTGACCGATTCCTCCAGCACATCACGGGTCGTGCCCGCTATGTCAGTAACGATGGCACGTTCGTACCCGAGCAACATATTCATGAGAGTTGACTTGCCCACGTTAGGCTTCCCGACTATCGTTGCAGGAACTCCGCGTTTGAGCAGCATACCGTTATCGTACCCGCGAATGAGCTTCTCCACATCGTCAAGACAGTCAGACAACGTGCTGCCAACAGAGCCCTCACCTACCTCGGGAAGATCTTCCTCGGGATAATCCACCCAAGCCGCAAGCTCCCCGAGAAGTGTTACAAGCCGTCCTCGTATCTCCTGTATGCGCCCGAACAGCGCTCCCTGCCGCGTCAGATTGGCAGAACGCAGGGTAAGCTCACCCTGCGCCGAGATCAGCTCCATAACAGCTTCCGCCTGCGTAAGGCAGAGTTTTCCGTTGATGAAAGCCAGCTTGGTGAACTCCCCACGCTCGGCGGGTCTGGCACCGCAGTCACAGCAGATACGCATTATCCGCTGCGTAAGATAGCGCCCGCCGTGACAGGAGATCTCCGCGCAGTCCTCGCCCGTGTAGGAATGCGGCGCTCTGAACACTGTGAGAACTGCGTCGTCTATGCGCTCGCCGCCGTCAAAAACACACCCGTAAGCACAGGTGTAACCTGCCATCTCCCGCACCGACTTACCGTAGGGAGTGAACACTTTTTCAGCGACCGTAAGAGCGTCCTCACCGCTTATCCGCACGACTGCGAGAGCCGCTTCGCCCTCTGCCGTTGCAACTGCACAAATTGCCTGCATAGAATCACCTTTCTTACGAAATAAGATGTTCCACATGGAACAATGACTGTCCAATCAACAGCCGATGTTCCATGTGGAACAATTGACCTGCTCACAACGGAGTTTTTTTCATTTTTCCCGAATTACGCGGGTACTTCTGCGGAGTACGTGAGGTCTTACGTATCACGACCAGCACCCTCTCGTCCCCGTTCGGGAGCTCGTATTCTTTCACAAACTCCACTTCGCCGCCGAGCTGCTTTACCGCATTTTTGGAATCGTTCAGCTCATGCATACCGTTACTGCCTTTGAGCGCGTAAAAGCGCCCGTCTACTTTCACGAAGGGCATACAGTATTCGCAAAGCTCCCGAAGTTCCGCAACAGCCCGCGCTGTTGCAGCGTCAAAGCTCTCCCGAAGAGGATTACCGTCCTTCATGAACCGCGCGGTCTCCTCGGCTCTGCCGTGGATAAGCTCCGCACCAAGTCTAAGCTCCTCCGAGACCTCTCCGAGGAAGTTCAGCCGCTTGTTCAGGCTGTCCAAAAGAGTCAATTTGATGTCCCCCCGAACGAGCTTGAGCGGCACGGACGGAAATCCCGCGCCCGTTCCCACGTCGATGAGCTGCGCACCCTCCGCAGGCGGCAGCAGCGTAAACGGGTAAACGCTGTCGAAGAAGTGCTTGACAGCTATCCCCTCGGGGTCGGTTATCGCGGTAAGATTTATCCGCGAGTTCCACTCCAAAAGCAGCTCCGCGTACCGCTCGAACCGCCCATAGAGTGCCTCATCGACGGTGATCCCCGCGCTCCCGAACAATCCCACAAAATCCTTAAACGCTGTCAGCGCCTGCATTTTCAGTACCTCCGTTGGCGGCAAGCCATATCAGCAGCACATTGACATCTGCGGGATTGACGCCCGAGATCCTGCTCGCCTGCCCGACGCTTAACGGCTTGACCTTATTCAATTTCTCAGCAGCTTCCAGCCTCAGACCCCTTACCTGTGAATAGTCGGTGTCCTTCGGAAGCAGTCGCCGTTCCAACTTCCGCATGGACTTCACGCGATCGAGCTGTATGGCGATGTAGCCCTCGTACTTGATGTTCAGCTCGACTTGTTCGGTAACATCCTCGGAAAGCTCGGGACGGTGCTTGTCGAAAGCCGCCAGCCCCGCATAAGTCAGCTGTGGGCGCTTAATGAGCTGTGACAGCTTTATGCCCGTAGTCAGCCGCTCTGTCCCCTGCTGCTCAAGATAGGCATTCAGTTCGTCGGTGGGCGCGAGGTTGACGTGCTTTACCCGCTCCGTTTCCTCGTCAATCAGCCGTATCTTCTCACGCACTCTTTCCGCTCGCTGATCGCTTATCAGCCCGACCCTGTGACCGATCTCCGTCAGCCGAATATCCGCATTGTCCTGCCGCAGCAGAAGCCTATATTCGCTGCGGGAGGTCAGCATTCTGTAGGGGTCGCTGCACCCCTTGGTCACCAGATCGTCGATCAGCGTGCCAATGTACGAAGACGCGCGATCGAGCAGCATAGGTTCCCTGCCCAGCAGCTTCAGCGCCGCGTTCACGCCCGCCACAAGACCCTGCGCAGCGGCTTCCTCATAGCCCGAAGTCCCGTTGAACTGCCCGGCGCCGTAAAGGTTCGGTATCTCCTTGAATTCGAGGGTCGGCAGAAGCTCCGTAGGGTCGCAGCAGTCGTACTCGATCGCGTAGGCGTTTCGCATGATCTCCACGTTCTCCAAACCCTCTATCGTCCGCATGAATTCCAGCTGCACCTCCTCAGGCAGCGAGCTGGACATTCCCTGCACATAGCACTCCTCGGTGTCAAGTCCCATCGGCTCGATGAACAGCTGGTGACGAGGCTTGTCCGAAAAGCGCTTGACCTTGTCCTCGATAGACGGACAGTATCGCGGCCCCACTCCCTCGATCTGCCCCGAATACATCGCCGACCTGTGGATATTGTTCAGTATGACTTCATGTGTCCTCGCGTTGGTATAGCCCACGTAGCAGGCGATCTTGTTTTCGAGCTTCTCGTGATTCTCGAAGGAAAACGGCACGATCTTCTCATCGCCCTCCTGACGCTCCAGCTTTGAAAAGTCAATTGAACGCCTGTGAACTCTGCAAGGCGTACCCGTCTTGAACCTACGCAATGTCACACCAAGAGCCCTGAGCGAATCCGAGAGCCTGTCCGCAGGTAGTGTCGCATCGGGACCGCTGCTATAGCTCGTCCCGCCGACGAAAACTTTGCCTTTAAGATACGTCCCGCTGGCAACAATGACCGCACGCGCTCCGTAGCAGCTGCCCAGCTTGGAACGGACTCCGCAGATCTTCCCGTCTTCGGTCAGTATCTCGGTGATCTCGTCCTGTTTCAGGAACAGCCCTTCGGTATGCTCGACCTTACTTTTCATGTAGCCATGGTACTTCACCCTGTCCGACTGCACCCGCAGACTGTACACCGCGGGACCCTTGCCCTTGTTAAGTATGCGCGACTGCAAAAATGTAGCGTCCGCAGCCTTGCCCATCTCACCGCCGAGAGCGTCTATCTCGCGGACGAGGTGTCCCTTAGCCGTACCGCCTATGGAGGGATTGCACGGCAAATTCGCCACCGCGTCGAGAGAAATGGTGAAAAGCGCAGTTTTCAAGCCGAGCCGAGCGGCAGCAAGCGCCGCTTCGACGCCCGCATGACCCGCTCCGATCACGGCTATGTCAAACTTTGCAATGAAATTCTGTTGTTCCAAAACATCACCTCAATTGTTCCATGTGGAACATTGAACATCGATCAAGCCTTGCACTTTTCAAGGATTTCCTTGCCGCCCATGTAGGGACGAAGCGCCTCGGGTACTCTTACCGTTCCGTCAGCCTGCAAGTTGTTTTCGAGGAACGCAATCAGCATTCTCGGCGGCGCAACAACGGTATTATTGAGCGTGTGGGCGAAATACTTCTGCTTGTCCTTGCCCTGTATCCTGATCTGCAAACGTCTTGCCTGCGCGTCACCGAGATTCGAGCAGCTTCCGACCTCAAAATACTTCTTCTGTCTCGGCGACCAAGCCTCAACGTCAAGGCTGCGTACTTTCAGATCGGCGAGATCGCCCGAACAGCATTCCAGCGTGCGGACAGGGATATCAAGCGTGCGGAAGAAATCGACTGTGTTGTGCCAGAGGATATCATACCATTTGTCGCTGTCCTCAGGCTTGCAGACTACGACCATCTCCTGTTTCTCAAACTGGTGGATACGGTAAACGCCGCGCTCCTCCAGTCCGTGAGAGCCGACTTCTTTGCGGAAGCAAGGGCTGTAGCTGGTCAGCGTCTTCGGAAGCTCGTCCTCGGGGATTATCGTGTCGATGAACTTACCGATCATCGAGTGCTCCGATGTACCGATAAGGTAGAGGTCTTCACCCTCGATCTTGTACATCATATTCTCCATTTCGGCAAAACTCATAACACCTGTTACAACATTTGAGCGGATCATGAACGGCGGGATATAGTAGGTGAATCCGCGGTCTATCATGAAATCACGGGCGTAGGAAAGAATCGCAGAGTGAAGCCTTGCGATGTCTCCGCGCAGATAGTAGAAGCCGTTACCGCTGGTCTTGTCTCGGGCGGTGTCAAGGTCTATGCCGTTGAGCGCTTCCATGATGTCAACATGGTAGGGAACTTCAAAATCAGGAACTACAGGCTCGCCGAAGCGCTCGCGCTCAACGTTCTCGCTGTCGTCCTTACCGATAGGCACATCGTCGCCTATCATCTGAGGAATGACCATCATTCTCTTGGTGATCTCGCTTTCGAGCTCCTTCTCTTTAGCGGGAAGGTCTTCCAGCTCCTTGTTGATAGCCTTGACCTCAGCCTTGACCTTCTCGGCTTCCTCCTTCTCGCCCTTAGCCATAAGACCGCCGATCTGCTTGGAGATCTTGTTGACTTTGCTTCTCAGCTCGTCAGCCTTAGTCTTACACTCGCGGTACTGCTTGTCCAGCTCGATGACCTCATCGACCAGAGGGAGCTTGTCTTCCTGGAATTTTTTTCTGATATTTTCCTTTACTGCCTCAGGGTTCGTTCTTAAAAATTTTCTGTCTAACATTTTAGATTACTCCTTATAAATTTTATCAGATGTTCCATGTGGAACAATTATATACTGCGAGCTTATCCCAGCGCGTCGGAGACCTTTCCGATGAAATCTTCCAATTCCTCTTCCGTATCGAATTTGAACTTGACCGAATACCCTCCGCCGCGCTCCCGCATGAGCTTTGTTTCTATCCCGCAAAGCTGACTGAATGACAGCTCCGTTTCCGCAGCGTACTTCTTGAATGGGTCGGTGTACTCCCTCAGACGCGGCTTCAATACCTCCGTATCGTCATCGTCTTCGACCGCGATCTTGCGCTTGGTGTTGATCTCGTTTTCGAGCTCCCTGACCGTCATTCCGTCGCAAGCACGCATCGCCAGCGTCATGAGCAGAAGATCGTCCTCCACCCCGCAGAGCAGCTTTGCGTGTCCCGCAGATATCTCGCCCTTGGTCAGCATATCCTGCACCTGTGCGGGGAGGGTGAGCATTCTCACTGCGTTCGCGACTGCGGGTCGGGACTTGCCCACCGACTTAGCCACCTGCTCCTGCGTCATTCCGAAATCGTCCATGAGCCTGCGGAACGCCTTTGCTTCCTCGATCGGGTCAAGGTCCTCGCGCTGCAAGTTCTCGATAAGCGCTATCTGCGCCGTTTGCAGGTCGTCAAATTCCCGCACCATGACAGGTATCTCGGTAAGCCCTGCAAGCCGCGCCGCACGCCACCTGCGCTCGCCCGCGATTATGCTGTAACTCCCGTTCCCCAGCGGACGAACAAGTATCGGCTGCAAAATGCCGTGTTCGGTGATATTGTTTGCAAGCTCCCTGAGCCTGTCCTCATCGAAATTTTTCCGCGGCTGGTTCTTATCGGGCTCGATCAGAGATATTCTTACAGAACGGACATTTGTCTCGCTCCCGCTATCCTCCTGCTCGTGGAAGTTATCCTCGAACAGCATATCAAGCCCGCTGCCCATGCGATCCTTCTTCGCCAATCATTATTCCCCCTTTTTTTCTTTTTCAGCCTTGCGGCTGCGTTTACGTTCATTTTTCATGATCTCGGCGGCGAGGGCTTCATACGCCTTGCTGCCCTTTGATTTCTTGTCGTAGTAGATCACGGGCATACCGAAACTGGGCGCCTCGGAAAGCGCAATATTCCTCGGTATCACCGTATCGAATACCACGTCGGAAAAATATTTGCGCACTTCCTTAACGATCTGACCCGTGACCTTGTAACGCTCAACGTACATGGTGAACAATATGCCCTCGGTACAGAGCTCCTTGTTCATCGTTTTCTTCACCCTGTTTATGGTGCTGTTCAGCTCGGTCAGACCTTCCATTGAAAGGAACTCGCACTGGAGAGGTATCAGCACCGAATCCGCGGCGGCAAGTGCGTTGATGGTCAGCATATCCAACGTCGGCGGGCAGTCGATGAGTATGTAGTCGTAGAAGCCCCTGACCTTCTCGAGCACCTGTCTGAGCCTGTGCGCTTTATCGGGCATCTGCAAAAGCGCCGCCGCCGCGCCCGAGAGCCGCTGGGTCGTGGGCATTAAGCTCACTCCGCGGAACTCCGTCGGTGCGACCGCCTCATACGCTTCGCACTCCTGCATGATTACCTCGTAGACCGTATTTCTGACGCTCTTTTTGCGGACGCCCAAACTGGTGGTGGAATTGCCCTGCGGGTCGAAATCCACGATCAGCACCTTTTTGCCCTTCAAGCCGAACACTGCGGCGAGGTTGACGACGGTGGTAGATTTACCGACACCGCCCTTCTGATTTGAAACGGCGATCACTTTTCCCATGAAAGCACTCTCCTTAAAAATCTGCTATCTTATATTATACTACATTTTATCGCATTTGAAAAGACCTTTTCTGCAAATTTCCTCATTTTTCGCAAATTTTTTTCGTCACCCTCCGACCTTTTCCCGCAGATCACGCTGCCGAATACCGTCGGCTCCGAGGGAACGGGCAAAAACTGTGCCGAAGCAGGCACATTTCACCCGATATTTTACAAGCATATACCTGTTCAATTTTACTGCGAAAAATGTTATAATCTAAGCGGTGATGTTATGATAGGTCTATTTACGCGAAACGATACAAAGCCAGAGTGCGTTCACAGCGGGCTGTGCGATCTCCCGGTAAGTGAGCTGCGCTTTCTTCCCTTCGCCGAATGTGTCGGTGACGAGGGGCTAATGCCGCTTGCAAAAAGCATTTCCATGCTCGGAATGCAGGAGCCGATCACGGTCCGCAAACGCGGCGACGGCTGCTTCGAGGTCGTCTGCGGACAAAGGCGCGTCCGCGCGGCAAGGCTCGCGGGGATAGAGGTGCTGCCCTGTTTTGTTGCGGAACTTTCTGACAGCGGAGCTTACGCAGCAAGGCTGTCCTCGATCATACACTCGCGGAGCGGGGACTGCTTTCTCATCGCGGAACTCATAGCCTGCTTTTGCAGCAGCTTCCGCATGAGCGAACAGCAGGCGGCAATACTTCTCGGCATTTCGAGAAAGCGCGTCGCGGGACTTCTGCGGCTGATGTCCTTTTCGTCGGAACAGCGGGAGCGCATGAGCTCTCACAGGCTGAACGAACGCCATGCAGCGGTGATACTCCGTCAGCCCCTTGCCGAGAGGGAGGAGCTTATCGACACCGCAATAAAAGACGAACTCTCCCCCCGTGCGCTCGAACAGCTTATCTGCACCCGTGCAGAGGAATCAAAGAAGCGGCGGAGCTACCTCAGACGTGCCGCAGTGCTTTCCGACAGGCGGCTGTTCTTCAACACAGTTGACAAAGCGGTGAGTATCCTGCGGCTCGCGGGAGTGAACGTCAGCTCGGAGAAAAGAAGCTCAGAGGGCTTCACCGAGCTTCTGATACGTTTCCCGAAGGAACCCTGATTGTTCCACATGGAACAAAAACGCACCCCGAGGAGTAAGCTCCGCGGGGTGCGTTTTTTTGTGGATATATCGCTTATCTTATTTCCTGATCTCTGCGTCAGATACCTACGACCTGAAGCACCATGTTTCCGCCGTTTCTCTTGGCGTCGCGAAGCACGTTGTCCAGCTTCACAAGGAGCGCCGCAACGCTTATGCAGTCGCCGGGGAGGTAGTGGCAGGTGCTTCCCGAAGCGGTCAGCTGAACGTTAAGATTCAGAACGGTGTACCACTCGGCAAGTGTCTGTATAACTCTCTCCGCGATCCTCGTTGCCTGTATATCGGAAACTTCCTTGTTGAATACGAAGCAGAACTCGTTGCCCGTGATGTTGTATATCTCGGCGTCGTTTCCATATTCTTCCTTGAGCCTTTCGCCCAGCATAGCAAGATACTCGTCGCCGAAATCATAGCCGTACATATCGTTAATGCTGCGGAAGTTGTCCATATCGAATACCGCGATATTGAACTGATCCGTTTCGAGCCTTCCCGAGAGGTCGTTGTCGAGCGCATAACGGTTCTTCATACCGGTGAGTATGTTGAGGTATGCCATCTCGTTTGCCTTTTCCTTGGTGTGCTTGAACTTCGCAGTAGCTTCCTCGATCTCGGCAGCCTGTCTTGCGAGGGCTTCTCTGTTTCTCTTAGTGATACGTGCGGCAAGGATTATCGCAACTTCACCGACGATGGCAACTACGAAAAGTACGACCTCAGCGGTATAGAACGCGATCTCAACTCGCCTTACCTTGTCCTGAGTCTCGATCTCGGCTATATCTATGGTAGCGCCGACCATTTCGGAAGCGGTGATCTGAACGGGGTGTACCTCCTGGATATAGCTGTTGCGCAGCTCGAGAAGGTTACCTGCCGCATTTCCGGTATCAACAACAGAACCAAGCATATGCATACCTATCGAAGTGATCTGGTTGTGGTACTGGTCAATGAACAACCTCGCCTGATTGAAACGTGCAAGCTCCATTTCGGAGTGATCGCCGTTGTTCAGGTAGTCATTTATATCCTTGTCGATAGCAACGAATCCGCGCTCCATATCGGTGTAATAGTCCTCGGGGTGAGAGCTGATATTCGCAATTATCATGAGCAGGTTACGGTTGATGGTTAGAAGTCTGTCATTGATATCGGATATAGACTCGATCGAACTTAAAGTCTCATCGTAAGCCCTTTTTGTCCTTGTGAAGGAGTTATAAAGAACGAACATGAATGCTAAAGTCGCAACAGCAAGGAATATGCCCGCAAAAACGAATACTCCGTTTTTATGTTCGGTCTGTGCCGAAGTCACTGTATTTTTTGCCATTATTTACCCTCCTCACTGTTGTCGGCATTTACCTGATTCTTGATGTAGTTTACGGGGTCGAGAACCAGCTGTACGCCCGGCTGGGAATAGTTTTCACCGTTTACGTAGGTAACTCCCGTATCTATACTATCGGGTATCTCCTTGCCCTCAAGTACCTGGTGAGCGTATCTGACGCCGAGGTAGCCCATGTTGTAAGGATTCTGAACGATCATTCCGTCAAGAACGCCGTCCATAAGATACTGTATCTGAGTAGAGGAGGAGTCAAAGCCGATGACGCTGATCTGATGCTCCAGCTTCTTTTCGGCTATAGCCTTGCAGGCGCCGACGGAGGTATTCTCGTTGGTGGCGTAGATAAGGCTCAGATTTTCGTACTTATCTATCGCCTCGAGGGTCTTCTGATAAGCGATATCGGAGTCCGCGTTGCAGTAGTCCACATTGACGATCTTCAGCGCGTTTTCGTCAGCCGCAGCAGTTTCGGTCTCGGACTTTTCCTTATCGTCTTCGTCGTCCGCGGAAGCAAGCTCCTCCATGAAGCCGCTCAGACGACCGTTGTCTACGGACGGGTCGGAAGTATGAGCGAGTACCTCGATACCGCCGACGCTTCCCGTAATGGTCTTAGCCTGACGTGCGGCGATGGAGCCGCCCGCGGGGGTATTGGTAGCGATACAGATCTTTCTGCCCGAAGTTTCAAAAGAGCTGTCCGCCTCATTATTTATCATTATAATAGGTATGCCCGCCTGCTGTACTTCTTTCAGAGCGTTTGCAACGTTGACAGTATCGAGAGGGGAGATAACGAGCGCGTCCACCTTATCGGTTATCGCCTTCTTTATAAGATCGACCTGTACATTATCCTCCGCCTCGGTCATCGGAGCTTCATATGTAACATCGTATCTCAGCTCAGAACCTGCGTCCATAGCACCCTGTTTGCAATACTCCCAATAATCCGCACCGGTACTTCTTACGATAACGGATATCTTACCGTGAGATTCTTGTTTTCCGCAGGCAGTTCCCGTTGCCAGAGCCATAGAGAAAGCAAGAGTGCAGGCTACAAGCCGTTTCACGAACGACTTTTTCCCTTTTCTGTTCATAAAAGCTGAACCTCCTTAGTTAAAATAATGCCGACAGCTCCGAAAAGCGCCGACAATCTCCCCACAAAGGGGGACAAATATCCACAATCATATTTTATCACAAATCCAACAAAAATTCAAGCAATAACGCATGACCATTCTGACGAATTTTTATGAACCGATTTGTGCATTTTTAACCAACATTTTGACCTGTCCCAAAAGGCGAAATAACTGATATATTTCAAATGATATCCCACGCACTGCCGACTATACCTTATATAATATATATCCGTGCGGCTCCGAAGGGCTGATCTGCGGACGGAACATTGTGTTTTTTTATGAAAGCTCTTGTCATACCAATAAGACTTTGTGTATAGTGCCGAAAGAAAATTTTTGTTCCTGTACATAAAAATTCACTAATTTATTGTTATTTCTACTTGACAATTTTTTAAAGAAGTGGTATACTATATTATAAGTGAATTTATGAGGGGCAGTCTGTGCCGTTTTGCAGCAGCCCGTAAATTTAATATACGACAGGAGAGTTGATTATGCAGTGTGAGAATTGCCATGCGGAAATGTCGCCGGGAATGACAGCCTGCCCGGAATGCGGCGCATTGGCACTACAGAATGTAGAGGGCTTTGAGAACACTAAACAGATCGAGCGCCAGCTTAAACTGATGATCGACAGAGAGGGTAAGGAGATCATCGCCGATACCTCGCGCTTTGTGGCTCTTATCCGCGACTACGTTCCCGAATATGTCAAGGAAGTCCGCCTCCTTATGAATATGCACAAGGCAGGCATTATCCGCGGTATGCTCGAAGAACCCAACAGAGAGATAAGCATAAGCAAGGCGCGGAGCTTCATGTGCGACGATCTTTTCATCGCGGAGCACGCGGCGGAGTTCGTACTCGTCTGCTTCACATATATCCTCGGCTGGGAGTATGAATCCCCCATGAGGGCTAAGGAAGAGGAAGAAGAGGACGACGACTTTGAGGACAACTTCACGGCTCCTCCCGTAAGCGCCGAGGACAGGGTGTTCCAGAACATCGACGCCGCCCGCTACAGGATAGCAAGAACGGTAAGGATACCCGACGGCGTTACGAAGATCGGCGACTTCTGCTTCGACGGCTTCGGCTTCATGAGGGCGGTGGCTCTGCCCGATTCGCTGCTTGCTATCGGCGAATATGCATTCTCGGAATGTAAGAACCTTAAAAACATCGAGATACCCCCGAAGGTAAAGATCATAAAGGCGGGCGCATTCAATCAGTGCGGCAAGCTACAGATAATCAAGATACCCGACGGTGTGCTCGAAATTGAGGACAACACCTTCGCCTTCTGCGAGAACCTTTCGGTGGTAGATATCCCTCCGACGGTCAGCAGTATAGGCTTGCAGGCTTTCGCGGGGTGCAGCAGTCTGAAAAGATTATCGCTGCCCGAGAGCGTGAAGTATATCGACGAGAACGCTTTTCTCTACTGCGAGAACCTTAACGTACATTGCTATGAAAATTCTTATGTGCATAAATTCTGCGTTGCACATAATATCAGAGTTGAGACCGCTGCCAAGGGACAGGGTATCAAATTCCGTACATAACAGTTTATAAGGAAGGAATGAGATCTTTAAATGGTTGAGCTGAAAATAGGTCAGGAGGTCGAGCTTGAATACGGCGGTAAGTGCAAGGTCTTGAAGCTCATAGGAAGCGGCGGACAGGGTCACGTTTACCTCGTTGAATTCAACAGCACCCACTGGGCTCTGAAATGGTACGACATCGACAAGATGAAGAAGCCCAAGGAATTCAAGAAGAATATCCAGAACAACATCAACGACGGTCCTCCCTCGAACAAGTTCCTGTGGCCGAAATATCTGACCAAGGATATGCCCGACGGTACATTCGGCTACCTTATGGAGCTGAAGCCCGACAACTTCGATTCGTTCGTTGACATACTCAATACATACAAACTGGTCATAGACCCACAGACGGGTCACGCGGTAAAAAGACCCGTAAGGTTCAGCAGTCTTTTCGCTATGGTAACGGCAGTCATCAACATCGTGAACGCTTTCAGACAGCTCCACCGCTCGGGCAAGAGCTATCAGGACCTTAACGACGGCGGTTTCTTCATCAACGTTGACACGGGCGCCGTTCTCGTCTGCGACTGCGATAACATAGCTCCCGACGGCGCGAACTTCGGTATCGGCGGTAAGCCCGGCTATATGGCTCCCGAGGTAGTGCGCGGCGTTGCAAAGCCTAACGTTCAGACGGATAAATACTCTCTGGCGGTAGTTCTCTTCAAGCTCCTGTTCAGGGGCGACCCTATGGAGGGCGAGAAGGTCGTCAAGGACGTATGCCTCACCGAGGCTTCGGAGCTCAGACACTACGGCTCCAACGCGGTCTTTGTTTACGACCCCAACAATGATTCCAACCGCCCCGTAAGAGGCATACACGATAACGTCATCAAGTTCTGGAGACTTTATCCCGACTACATAAAGGAAGCCTTCATACAGTCCTTTACCGTCGGTATAGCCGACCCGAACAAGAGAGTCATCGAGAACGAGTGGCAGAAGCTGTTCATCAGACTTCGCAGTGAGATCATCATGTGCGTATGCGGAAGAACGAACTTCACCTCAATGTTCGAGAGACCCAACGAGCAGACCTATAAGTGCCCCAAGTGCGGTATGGAATTTGCGACCCTCGGATTCTCCAACAGAGATTTCAGGATGCCGCTGTTCATCGGAAGCAGATTCTACGAGTGCGAGATCGACCCCGATTCGGACGATTTCATGCAGATCGCGGGAGAGCTTGTGGAGAACAAGCTCAAGCCCGGAGTTATCGGCATAAAGAACTGCTCGGAAAAGACATGGAAGGCAAAAATGCCCGACGGTCAGTTCTATGACATTGCCCCCGGAAAGGGATTTCCCGTTTGGAAGGGTCTTGAGATAGACTTCGGCAAGGTCACTGCAAAGATATAAGTCCCGGATACCGGCGTTCCGTAAGGAGGGGCGGACGGATATCTAACTATATTCCACACGATTTCAGCGAAAGGGAGTTTTTGAATTATGAGCAATGAAAATACTAAGGGCTTCAGCGGAATGCTTGACTTTGACGACGACGACCCGCTCAATGCTACCGCTGTTTCCAAAAAGAGCCTGGTAATTTTCTTCCTGATAGATACCTCGGGAAGTATGAAGGGCAAGAAGATGGGCGAGCTCAATACCGTTATGGAAGAGCTTATCCCCGAGATCAGACGAGTAGGCGAGGCTGATACCGATGTTAAGATCGCGGTACTGACCTTCTCTACCGACGTAAGATGGATGTACTCTCAGCCTATCTCCATAGAGGAGTTTGAATGGGCAAGACTGCGCGCCGACGGCGTTACCAGCATGGGTGAGGCTTTCAAGGAGCTTTCGATCAGAATGTCGAGAGGTCAGTTCCTCAACTCGCCTTCGCTTTCCTTCGCGCCCGTTATCTTCCTCATGACAGACGGCTACCCCTCCGACGACTACAAGGCGGGACTCAAGCTGCTCCAGGCGAACAGCTGGTATAAGTTCGGTCTGAAAGCGGCGCTGGGTATAGGAAACGAAGCAAACGACGATATGCTCGCTGAGTTCACAGGCTCGAAGGAGACCGTTGTTCACGCTTACTCGGGCGGTCAGCTGGCACAGATGATAAAGATCGTAGCCGTTACCGCTTCGCAGATAGGCTCGAAGTCTATGACGCTTTCGGACGAGACAGACAAGGAGCTCCAGGACGAGGACGTTTACGCGGCAAAGCAGAACCTTCTCGGAAAGCAGATACAGGAGCTTGTCGGGAATCAGAACGAGGGAGACACCGTTCCTTTCGATACCGGTTGGTAAATCGACGGAATACGATCGACCGATTATCGAAAGGAGCAGCTGATATAAATGTTTAATGGTTTCAGTAACTCTGTAAGGGGTGCAAGCCATGAGGTCAAGAACTTAGTATGCCAGGACAGTTCCGCGCATAAGGTACACGACAAATACGCGATATGCGTGGTAGCCGACGGTCACGGAAGCAAGAAGCATTTCAGGAGCAATGTAGGCTCTCAGTGCGCTGTTGAAGCTACCGTCGAAACTATCGAGAGATTTTACGAGAACATAGAGGAGATAGAGGCAAATCTGCCCACCAATTCAAAGCTGATAATCAGAAACATAGAAAAGCAGATAATCGCGGCATGGAACGTAAAAATTATGGAGCATTTGCTCCATAACCCCATTACCGACGAAGAGAAAGCTCCGTTTACCGAGCCGGGCGAGTTCGATAAGATACCGCCCGAATCCTACTACGGCACTACCCTCATCGCGGCTGTCATCGGAAGGGACTATACCTTCGGACTACAGATAGGCGACGGGAGCCTTGTGGCTATCTTCGAGGACGGCTGGACTATCATGCCTATGGACTATGAGGAATCCAACCCCGCGAACATAACCTCCTCAATGTGCAACGCGAACGCGGCTTCGATGTTCGACTGCTTCTACAATAAGAATAAGGTGCCGCTGGCGCTGTTTGCTTCCACCGACGGTCTTTATACCTCCTTCGGCAGCGATGTGGACTTCCTCGATTATCATACCATAATTTGCAGTCAGCTGACAGATCTTGCCACTTTCGAGCCTTCGATACTCAAGAACCTTCAGAAAAGATCGCATTTCGGTACAGAGGACGATATCTCGCTCTCATGCGTATTCAACGCCGATCTGCTCGCTTCAAAGATCCATGTCATCAACGACAAGGTGGCAGAGAACAGAGAACGCGCCAAGACCAGAAAAGCCGAAATGCTCATGAATATGCATAAACAGAAGCATCAGGCGGCTATGAGAAGAGCCGAAGAGCTTCATAAGAAGCGCTGACAGCTTCGGGGGGGAAATTAAATAATGGAAACAAAGAAAAAGGGTAAGCTGGAGCTTATCGTTGTTATCGTCGGAATTTTACTTTATTTGGGATTATTCGCATTAAATGGCAGAATGGCAGGCGGCGGTCCCGGAGGACCTCCCGCTGACGCTGCGCCCAAAGGCGCGGGAATGAGCGGAATGAACGGCGTTATCGGACAGATAATGCTCGTGGATTCCATAACGATGGTGCTTCTCGGTAAGAAAAAGGGCTTCATCGTAGCTTCGGTGCTGAACCTGTTCAACGCTTGCTTCGTGCTGTTCACACAGGTCATCAAGGGCGGCAATTCGGGCGCTGTACCCGGTGTCGTTGTTTCCGCAATATCCATAGGTATCTGCTTCATCATCTACTTCTACGTTGCAAACACCAAGAAGATGACCGATGAGCTGACCGAGAGCTATCAGAAGGCGATAGAGCAGACAAGGCTCCTCCAGGACAAGGACGAGACTCTGAGATTCCTCGCTTACTACGACAAGCTGACGGGTATGCCCAACAGAGAGCTTTTCGTTGACAACATCAACGACCGCATCAAGGAGACCAGAATGACTTCTCTGGTCTACATCGACATCGACAATTTCAGGAACGTAAATGATACCTTCGGACACAATCTCGGCGACGATCTCCTCGTCAGATACGCGGAGAGGATCACGCAGCTCTGCGGCGACAAGATATTCGCTGCAAAGATCGGCGGAGATGAGTTCGGTATACTCCTCGACGAGAATTACAGCGCCGAGGACGTAATGAGATTCGTGGGCAATGTCGCAAACGTATTCTCCGAGCCCGTGAACATAAGAGGCGATGTCTTCTCGACTACCGCCAGCGTCGGCGTGTCCATTTTCCCCACCGACACAAGAAGCGCCGAGGATCTTTTCAGATGTGCAGAGACAGCGATGTTCTCCGCAAAGGCAAACGGCAAGAATCAGCTCTGCTTCTACAGAAGATAACATACGCTTACGGCGTGAACAGGGCTGTGAAATAGTGCCCGTAAAGCGGGCATCGCAAAAATCTCACGAAAGGAAAATTGGTGTATAATATGGAAATTGGTGCATTTTATAACACTGCAAGAGCCTTTGCCGATAAGGTAAAGCAGGAAAAACCAAATTACACCGAGGGCGCAGACTCAGCGATCTGCCTTATCATGTCCGATAAGCAGGAGATATTCTCGGGCGTTACGAGCGTCAAGTTCGCTGAGGGCGGCGTTGCAGAGCTCCACGCGGAGGAAGCGGCTATATCCGCCATGCTGACGGCTCACGAGACTATAGCTGTGCAGATGATAACCGTTGATTTTGCGAACGGCAATATCCTCCAGCCCTGTAAACAATGTCTTGAACTTCTCACCGGTGTGAATGAGAACAACAATAACTGCCAGATCGCGGTATCGGCGGAGGAAGCCGTAGCCGCTATGGTGCTGAAAAATCAGGGCTCGCAAACGAGCATGGCGGACGATTTCATGTCGGGATTCGACGTGGAGGGAAGCTCTTCCTCTGCGGCTCCCGAGCTGGGCTCGCCTGCTGATTTCTCGGCGGGCTTTGAGGTGGATGAATCCAATCCCTTCTTTGAAGCCGACAGCGGAGAGAGCGCTCCCGAGGTCGTTGCGTTTGCGGGTTCGGGTACTTCTTCCCAGCCGCAGGCCTTCGGCAATCAGATGAACAGGGGCTTCTCGCCCAATATGCCCCAGCAGGGCGGCTTCGGCAGGATGCCCCAGCAGGGCTATCCTCAGCAGGGCTACCCACAGCAGGGTTATCCTCAGCAGGGCTACCCTCAGCAGGGCTACCCTCAGCAGGGTTATCCCCAGCAGGGCTATCCGCAGCAGGGTTATCCGCAGCAGGGCTATCCGCAGCAAGGTTATCCTCAGCAGGGTTATCCCCAGCAGGGCGGTTTCCAGCAGGGTTATCCGCAGCAGGGCGGCAACAATCAGTTCATGAACAATCCCATGGCGGGTGCGGCTCCGTATACTCAAAGACCTGTGGGCGGCTCGGTACACATCACGGGCGCGGGCAGCAGCAGGTTCAACAGCCAGGTGCTCTCGCAGAATCAGAGCCAGGTACTGTCGCAGAACCTCGGCGGCAGAGGCGGTGCGTTCAGAAAACGCTTTGACAGTATGTTCGACGATGAGGACGATGATACGACGACAAGTTCCGCATCGGGCGACAGCGAAGGCGGCGAGGCTGTACAGGGCGGAAAGAGCAAAGCCGATCTGCTGAAGGAACAGAAAGAAAGAAAGAAAGTCGCGAAGAACAACTCGCGTTTCAGAAGATAAAAAGATCTTCCTTATATTTTTATTGCTCGGAAAAGTCCCTATCGGAAACGGTAGGGGCTTTTCTTTGCGCGAATGAGAAGCGGAGACAAAAAAAGTCATGCGCCGCGAAGCGCATGACCAAAACGATCGAATGATCTGCAAATTTACTTGAATTCAATGCCCCAGTTCGAGCTGACCTTTCTGTACAGCTTTAGCTTGACGCTTGATTTCTGCTGTCTGTAGATATAGATCACCGCAACGATAGCAGCGATTGAAAGCACGCCGCCGATGATGGCACAGATACCGACTTTCAGGAAGCTCTTGAGAACCACCATAGCGAGTACCCAGATAACAACAAGAGCCACCGCGATGATAGGCAGGCAGAAGCTCGCGAAACTGCGGTTGGTGACCTTTATGTAATGCAGTATCTCCTTATTGGAGAAGTTCTCGTAATAACGCGCGATGAAGGTATCGGGAGCCGCCCACTTGCAGAAATCCTTCAGCGTTTCAAACTGGATATTATAGTCCTGTCCCGTATCGGTAACACGATATTTAACATTTATGCCGGAGCTGTCGTCCGAGCCCATGATATGCACCATTGTGCCTGCTCTCGCCTGGTTAGGGATATTCTTGGACACGAGAAACTTTCTGTCAACAGCTTCGTCAATATTGTTGAGCAAATACGTCATAAAGATCTTCCTTCCCTGATGTATGTGATATGAGCGGTGAACCGATCTCCAAAAGATCACACCTTTGAAAGCATATTACTCTTAATACTATTATAGCACGTTTTTTTGAAAAATGCAAGGATTATTTCAATTTTTTTATAAAATGGACACTATTTGAGATGTAAAAAATAACGTCTTAAAAAAGCAGATAAATATAAATGTTGCACAAAAAATATTATCTGTCTGTGAAATTGTATGATTATTTACCTATAATAGGGTTATCATTTATAAAAAAGACACATCATTCGGCAAAGATCGCCGCTCACTCATACAGTACAATTGTCTTATATATATTATATACCAAGCGAGCCGATTTGTCAAGTACATTTTTTAAACATTTCGCATAAATAACCGAAACGGTAAATCCCGTGAACTTTAAGAATTTTATGCTTCAAACCCCGAAAAATAGCGCCGCGGGGTTGACAATGAGAGAAAAAAATGGTACAATATTCATATAAGATAAAATTTTGCGAGGGAGGTGATCCCGATGGAGGAGCTTGCGCCCGCTGTGATGAAAAAATACGCGGTTTACAAGGCTAAAACGGGCTTTTACAGCTACGAGTATTATGATACCGTCGAGTCGCTCAAAGGGACGGTCTACGAGAACATCATCACCGAGGAGCAGCTGCCCGTATGCTTCGACGGCAGGGGCGGGTATTACAGATTCAAAGAGAACGAGTACAACTTCGTCGAGATCGTCGAAACGGATAAAGAAGACCCCCTGCCGCTCGAAAAGATGTACTTCAAAAACTTCGAGGGCTTCAAGCTCGGGTGGATGTCGCCCGACGGGGACACCTACGCCTGCGATTTCACGGGGCATACCAAGTGCGCTATCATGATCTGCAAGAAGTATTTCCCTCACGCAAGGCTCCCCGAGAGGACGCTCGGCAAGGCGGGGTGGCTAAAGATCATCGACTCGTGGGACGGTACCGAAAGACAGCACGGTCAGTACGTCTACTCCCTCACGGGCCACATCACCAACCGTCAGGCGGACAAGCTCTTCGATCTGGGACTGTACAATAATCCCGAGGTCAAGGAGATACTTGAAGGCACCGAGAACGACTGGTAACTCCGCGGCAGACGCCGCGGTTTTTTGCTCAAAGGCTCATGACTACGCGCTCTGCCAAAGCCACATAGTGGCTTTGGCGGCTGCTGCGCAGCCTGCAAAGCACAACTTCGTTGTACTTTGCAATAGAGGGCAGTATATAACATCGGATATGAATTATCAGGGTGTTTTTTTGGCTCAATTCATGGAATAATCAACAAATATGGGGGGCGTTTGTCGGTATTATTGTAAAACTTGCGTGCAAAATGATAAAAATGTATTGACATTTATTAAAAAAAGATGTATAATATAATTTAACAGGGCTGAATATTTTTTCGTATTCGGACGCGCTTCGGCGGGTCTGTTTTTTGACGTGAAAGGAAACTCGGCTTATACGTTACAAATAATTCGGGGAGGAAATCGTCGATGGCAGAGAGTAAATTTATCAGAACGGTCACATACGGGGGCTTTGACAGGAATGATGTCAACAAGAGGCTCGAATACCTTCATTCGCAGGTCTTTGAGCTGAAAAATGAGCTTAGAGAAACTAAACTTACGCTTGAAGAATATAAGAAGGACACTCCCGAGGAGAAGGCTCATGAGAACGTGTTGGCTGTCGAGAGGACCAAGCTCACCGACGAGCAGGTACAGAACGAAAAGCTCACGGCGAAGATCAAGACCGCCGAGGAGGACGCCAAGACCAAGGACAGCCGTATCGCGGAGCTTGAAGCACAGAACAAGGCTCTGACAAACAATGTGGAGGAGCTGAAAAAGAAGGTCGCGGCTTTTGAGGCGGGCAACGATACTGCGGCGCTCAGCACCGTGTTCATCGAGGCGCAGAAGTCCGCGAGCCTTATCGTGGACAACGCCCGCAAGGAAGCCGAGGAGAAGTCCGCAGACGCCAAGAGACTGGCGGAGGACACCGTGGCAGAGGCTAACAACACCGCCGCTCAGATAATCTTCGACGCTGAAAAGAAGGCTGCGGAGATCACCGCAAACGCCAAGAACGGCGCTGAGGAGATGAAGGCGGCTTCGGGCAACCTGCGTGCGGTGCTGATGGGCGATATAGAGAAGCTCAATGCAGAGGTCGCGAAGCTCAAAGGCATATTCGACGACTTCGAGAAAAACGGCAGGGCGGGTCTTGAAGATTCCTCCAAGGTGCTTGACAGCGCCTATGCTAAGCTCACGGACGGCGGCGTGCCGGTATTCAAGGTGCCCGAGAAGATAGCCGCGGAGACCCCCGAGGCTCCTGTTCTCGAAAAGGTGAACACCGATTACAGTCAGAACGTTGACAAGGAAGCCCTCAGAAAGAAGAATGAGGAGCTTGAAAAACTACAGGCTATGGCGGCTTCGCTGGGCGCAAAACCCAAGCCCAAGGACGTCCCCAAGGAAGCCCCCGAGAAGGAGCCGAAGAAAGAGCCCGCTAAGGCTGAGGAGAAGAAGCCCGCAGGCGGCGGAGTTGACCTGGCGGAGCTTATGAAGCAGGCTCAGGCGCTCAAAAAGTGATGAACTTTTTTCCTTTGACCCGTGAGGACTGCGAGAGCAGTCCCGCGCGGGTAATATCTATAGAATATGAATTTACAGTAAAATAAGGAGCTGAAATATTTATGTCTGATCTTATCATAGTAAGACCCGATAAGTGCGTGGGGTGTAACGCCTGTGTGCGCGTATGTCCCGCGGACGAAGCGAATACCACAAAGCTGCTGGAGGACGGGCGCTTTATCACTACGGTCAACGCCGATAAGTGCGTGGGCTGCGGCGAGTGCGTAAAGACCTGTAATCACGGCGCGAGAGATTACCTCGACGATACCGACGCCGCCATGCAGAGGATACAGAAGGGCGAAAAGCTCGTCATTCTTGCGACCCCTGCTATCAAGACGGTCTATCCCACCAAGTGGAAGGGCATACTTGACTGGTTCAAGAAGAAGGGCTGTCTTATCTATGACGTTTCATTGGGCGCGGATATATGCACATGGGCGCACCTCAGAGCGATACAGAACAAGAGGATAGGTAACATAATCACCCAGCCTTGTGCTGCTATCGTGAGCTTCATAGAGAAATATCAGCCCAAGCTGCTGCCTAACCTCTCGCCCATACACAGCCCGATCGCCTGCGCCTGCGTATTCATAAGGAAGTATCAGAACAGACAGAATCCCATCGCGGTGCTGTCGCCCTGCATAGCAAAGAAATCGGAGTTTGAGGAAACGGGCGTTGCAGACTTCAACGTTACCTTTGCAAAGCTCAACGACTACTTTGACAGGAACGATATCCGCATACCCTCACACGCGGAATCGGAGTTTGAATATCCCTTCGAGGACATTCAGGGTCAGATGGGCGGCGTTTATCCCCGTCCGGGCGGACTGCGCGACAACCTGTGGCTGCACGACCCCGATATCAACATCACCACCTCCGAGGGCGTACACAAGGTATACCCCGAGCTGGCTACATACGGCACCATGCCCGAATTCAAGCACCCCGAGGTATTCGATGTGCTTTCATGCGAATTCGGCTGCAATGTGGGTCCGGGAACGGGAACAACACAGACAATATTTGACGTCATGACCACCATGAAGGAGTACGAGAAGAACGCAAAGGCTCGCCGCAAGACCTCCGGTTTCATGGGCAGAGGCGGTGACGACAGGCTCTTCAAGAGATTCGACGAAGAGTTGAAGATCGCGGACTTCATGAGGAACTACAGACCCTCGAAGCCCACACCCGTACCTACAGACAAGCAGCTCGAGGGCATATTCGAGCTCATGGGCAAGCATACCGAGGCAGACAGGCATTATGACTGCCATGCCTGCGGTCACAAGAGCTGCCGCGAGATGGCTGTGGCTATCTACAGGGGTCTTAACACGCCCGATAACTGTATCGTTCACGCGAAGTCGGTCCTTGTTGCCAAGCACAGCACGCTGGCGACTCAGCATGAGCATCTCGAAGAGATCACGAACGAATGTCTTGCGCTCTCGGATAAGCTGAAAGCGGATATCGGCAATATCACCAGCAACATGGACACCATCGGCGAATCCACCGCGGCTACGAGCGAGAGAGCGGGCGTCGTAAACAGCCTGCTGAAAAACGTCGTTACCTTCTGCAACAGCAATTCCACGATGGACGCGGCTACCGTTCAGCAGCTGGTAAGCATTCTCGAAACGACTATCGACGCATTCAGCGCCCTCGATGACAACGTGAACACCACCAATGCAAGCTCCGAGGTCATCAAGAACTCTATCGGAGAGATCACGAACGTTATCGACAAGATAAACGACGAGCTCCACAAGACCACGGAGCTTGCGAAGAAGTAAACATCAAGCACCTATGCGGCAGGGCTGAAAGGCTCTGCCGTTATTTGTACAAATCGCTTGAATTGTCTAAAAGAATTTTGGGAAGTTCTATTGAAAAGTACAGCGAATTATGTTATAATGTTTTTTGTAAATGTTAATGAACTGTTTAGGGGGATAAAACATGAGCAACAGACCTTACACACTGCTTTGCGACACGACCTGCGATCTGCCGCCAGAGCAGCTTGCCAAAATGGACTGCAAATTGCTGCCGCTGACCTTTGAGATAGACGGGAAGTCATACACCACCGAGGACATCTCCATGCCCGATTTTTACGCGAGAATGAGGGCGGACGCCACCACGCGCACCTCGCAGATATCCGTCGGCACCTATGAGGACGCCTTTGAGGCGGAGCTTAAACAGGGCAGGGACGTGCTGTACCTCGCTTTCTCATCGGGGCTTAGCGGGAGCTATTCGAGCGCGTGTATCGTGAGAGATCAGCTTAAAGAGAAGTATCCCGACCGAAAGATAGTAGTCGTGGATTCGCTGGCGGCTTCATCGGGCGAGGGGCTAATGCTCATCTATGCCGAGCGCAAGAAGCGTGAGGGACTTACCATAGACGAGCTGGAGAAGTGGCTCATAGACAACAGGCTGAGCTTTTGCCACGTATTCACGGTGGACGATCTGAAATACCTGTTCAGGGGCGGCAGAGTGTCGCGTGCGGCGGCTATAGCGGGGACTATGCTCGGTATCAAGCCCGTGCTGAACGTGGACATTGAGGGGCATCTGATACCGCAGGCGAAGGTACGCGGGCGCAAGCAGTCGATAAAGCGGCTCGGAGAGATGATACGTGAGCGGCTCGGGAACTACGAGAACAAAGTAGTCACCATGAGCCACGGGGACTGCATAGAGGACGCCAAAGCCGCGGAGCGAATGATGAAGGAGATATTTGGCGAGGACACGGAAGTGATAATCGCCTACACGGGACCCGTAATAGGCGCACATTCGGGACCCGGAACGCTGGCGTTGTTTTTCAGAGGAGATCACAGATAAAAAAGCACATATCGTACCTAATACTAATCCCTAAAAGGTTAGTATAACGAACGCGAAGCGACCAAAAGTTTTAGGGGAGGGTCCGGGGGAGACCCTTTTTCAAAAGGGTCCCCCCGGCGGAGGTTTGGAGGCAGAGCCTCCAATCGCACCGAAGGTGCGACAAAGCAACAGCCCGGCACAACGTAACGTGAACCGCACGTATCGCCGATTTAATTGTGCAGAAAGAGGGTCTGAACGAAGTTCAGACTAGCGATTATTGCACGACCCCAAACCTGCCGCAAGGCAGGCAAACTCCTGTCCAAAAAAGCACAGATTAAACCCCCGAACACTTGCTCGGGGGTCTTTTATGCTTTATTTGCTTTGTTCTTTATAAGCTCTATAAAATCCTTTTTGGGTATCGGTCGGGAGAAATAATATCCCTGCAAATAATCGACCCCGAGAGCGCGTAACAGCTCGATCTGCCCCGAAGTCTCAACGCCCTCCACCAATATGCGGCGATCCATCTGCCTTATCATGCGGACGCTGTTTTCAAGTATTATCCTGCCCAGCTCGCCTTTCTCGGCGCTCCACAAAATGCTCTTGTCTATCTTGATGATGTCGAAATCAAGCGAGAATATCGACTGCATATTCGAGTAGCCCGTTCCGTAATCGTCCATAGAGAACAGAAAGCCTTCGCGTTTAAGTGCGTTCATCGTTTTGCTCAAGACCCTGTAATCGTTCGCGGCAACGGACTCCGTTATCTCGAAGTTTATCATGCTCTTTTTGATGTTGAAACCGCTCACGATGTCGATCATCCGCTCCACAAATCCCGGACGTATACACTGCAATACCGAGAGATTCACGTTTATGCACTCCATGCCGCACTCGGCGGGGATACCCGTTTCAAGGAATGCACATACCTCGCGGAGAACATGATCGTCCAGCTCGTCTATAAGCCCCATTTTCTCGACTATCGGGATAAACTCGCCCGGGTAGACGTGCCCTATGACCGTATCGTGCAGGCGTATGAGCGCTTCCGCGCCGTGCAGGGGATAGCCCTCGTCAAGACAGTAGGTGGGCTGGTAGTAGACCTCGAAGGTCTTTTCCTCGAAGCCCCGCTTGATAGCCTTCTCGACGGCTGAAAGACGGAGCAGGTAGTCAAGGTCGGAATCGACCAGTATCTTCTTTTCGTTATTTGCGGGAACGGGGCTGTCAGCCATGTAGAGCGCGTCCGAGGTGCTGCCGATACGTAGCGGAACGTTCGCGGACATGACCACGGCGTTCAGCATGACCTCGTTATCCCCCACCTGCCAGGGCTTCTCAAAGCGGTCGCTTATGCGCTCTGAAATGTGCTTGAGCTCATCATCGGTCTTATCAAAAACGGTCAGAACAAAGGTATCGGCGGAAGTCTTGTAAATGCAGTAGCGCGGGAAAAGCTCCATCAGCTTTCCCGAGATCGTGGTATTCAGCACCGAATAAGCATTGCCGCTGCCGACCCGCTCGGTGATATCGGCGTTAGTTATCTTGATACAGAGCAGGTGCAGAACGGTCTTGTTTATGAAGCAGGTATTGAGGTCGTTCTCGAATGCCCTGCGGTTATAGACGCCCGTGTTCGGGTCTACCCTGTCGTCCTCGTTCTCGACCGAGAGCATTATTCCGAGAAGTCCGAAGGATTCCGCGAGAAGCTCCACCTTCAAGTCTATCCAGATAAGCTGTACGAACACGCCCAGCACGACTATCATCATGAAGTAGATGAGCGCTATCCTGCGGCGGGCGGTGAGCGCCTGCCACGAGAAGAGCAGCCGAAGTACAGCCATAAAGAAGTAGAACGCGGCGGCTATGTAGATAGCGTATATGGCGAAGTCGCGGCAGTATTCGCCCTTTTCGTCGAAGTGATATACCCAGTGTGTGATCGGGTTAAGAATGACCGCTGTTTCGGTGATGACGAAGGTCATGGCGTAGAACAGGTTATGTCGGAAGTTCAGCTTTGACATCGCCCCGCAGACGCAGGTCACGTAATAGAAGAACACGGGACAGAGCGCCGCGTGAATGATGAAGTACAAGAGCCGTGAGTAATCCATCAGGCTGAACAAAAACCGCGATCTGCCGCAGATAGGCTGTAGGTAATTCGTCACAAGCTCGCATACTGAGTTGACCATTATTACGAATACCAGTACGAGGAACACCTTGTTCTGCGTCTTTTCGGTGCGCTGATAGATGATAGAGAACAGCAGCACGATAAAGCATACAAGTATCGCCGAAAGATCGAAGGCGAAATGTATACTGCTTTCACCGAATGATATCAAACCCGAACCACCCCCTCTCTACAGAAATAAGTCATACACGAATATTATAGCATTTATTTGTTAATATTTCAACTTTATTATACTAATAAAGTAAATTAAAGTCTTAGCAAATAAAAGCCACAGCTTTCACTGTGGCTCTTGTTATCAGAATTCTATCTTTCCGTATACTCCCGAACCGAGATCCATATCGTCCTCGGGCTTGGGCTTCTTGTAGTTCTTCTCAAAGCTCGTGGTGATATCGTAGTGGGGCTTGCGGGGAGCGGAATGACATCTGCCGCCGCCGCGTCTGCCGCCCTTTCCTCTGTAGCCGCCCGAACGCTTCTCGGTGGAGCTGATGACTACCTTTCTGTAAGGCTCCTCGCCGACCGACTTGGAGGTAACGCCCTCGACCTCGGATACAGCCGCATGGATTATGCGTCTTTCGTAGGGGTTCATAGGCTCTAAGGAATGAGTTCTGCCGCTCTTCTTGACGTTGTTCGCTATCTTACGGGCAAGCCTTTCGAGCTGTGCCTTTCTGCGTGCTCTGAAGCCGCAGCTGTCGGTAGTTATCCTGAAATACTCTCTGTCTATCTTATTGCACACGAGGGAAGAGAGATACTGTAAAGCATCAAGCAGCTCACCCTTCTTGCCTATAAGCTCACCCAGACCGTCTGCGTTAAGCTCGATCACTATGCCGCCCTCGGCAGCGGTGGGAACAGCGGAGATATTTTCAAGTCCCATAGCTTCAAGCACGCTCACGATGTAATCAACGGCAGTCTGCGTCTTTTCATCGGAAGGCACCTCGGGAGCTGCCTGTGCGGGCTCTTCTGCCGTTTCCGCGGCTTCCTCGGCTGCGGGCACGGGTACGGGCTCTGCCTTTACGGGAGCGGGCTCGGCAGGCTTTTCGGCTCTGTCAGCCTTTCTGTCCTCCTCAGTTACCATGACCTTTATCGGAGGAACGTCCGCGTCATCGGAAGCCACGGGAGCGGGGTAGTCATACTCCGCCTCTATCTTAACGCTGGGCTTTCTGAAAAGACCCTTTTTAACTTCTTCGAGCATCTTGAACGTTATCTTATCCTCGCTTACTCCGAAACTCTCTACAGCCTTAGCCTTGGCTTCTTCCAAAGTTGGAGCGGTAAATATCTCTTTCATCGTATCTCATTCCTTTCCGCGCGGTATCTCTTATATACCGCACACGATGACTTATTCTTCCGTGTACTCATCGCCGTACTTCTCGGCGTATCTTTTTCTTGCTTCGTTTAGTTTCTTTCTGTTAAGCTCCTTCTGCTGAGCCTTCGTCAGCTTCTTGTCCCCGTCGGAGCCGTCGTCATCGTCTTCATCGTCATCGTATCTGCTCTTTGCGTCTTTAATGCTCGGAGCATTGGGACCCTGTTCGTTTCTGACCTCTATAGCCCTTTCCATGAAGGAAGGACCCTTTTTCTTTCTTCTCTCTTTAGCCTTCTCCGCGTCCTTTGCGGCAAGCTCCTGTATCTTGGCGGGGCTGTAGAACATATTCAGGAACACGACCTGTACCACCGCGAATGCGGAGGAATATATCCAGTACACACCCAGCGCACACGGGAACTTAAAGCCTATCCACAGCGAGAACAGCGGCATGAGCAGGAACATCACCAGCATAGAGGTCTGCATCTTGAATGCGGGGTTGTTCTTCTTCTGGAAGACCTGAGAAATGATAGTGGTGACGAGCTGCAGCACGCAGGAGATTATCGGTATCATCACCGTAGCGTCAGACTTGGTGGGTATCTTGCCGAGATCGAGCCCGAATGCGGTGTAGTTGAAGTCCATTATCTCCTGCTGAACATCATCGTGCAGAAGGTCTAAGTATCTTCCGTCCTCTTTGTTGTAGAAGTTAAAGAACAGCACCTCGGGACCGTAGTGGTTCTGCATTATATTCTTCGTGAAGTAAGTCTCGTTCGAGAGGAAGGTATCGAATCCCTCGCTCTCGGAGAGCGCCTTCATGACGCGGTCTTTCTCCTCGGCTGTGAGCGTGGTGAGGAGCTTCGCGGAGTTCTTGTACTTGTTCTCGTCGGACTTTATGATCTCCTCGATCTTGGCGGGGCGTTCCTCGACGGAAATGCCTTCGAGCAGTTTTGCTAAGGTCTGGTCGCCCGTATCGACCTCGGTGCTGATAACATATGCGGACTGAATGAACTTCGAGTCGGCGTCTATGTTATTCTTATCCGCGCCCGTGATATAGGTAAGAGGCTTATACACAACGGGTATCATCGCATAAAGCAGTATGATAGGGATAAGAGCTGGCAGACAGCTCGCCATAGGGTTTATATTGTACTCCGAGTAAAGACGCATGGTCTCCTCGTTGAGCTTTTCCTGATTCTTTCCGTACTTCTGCTTTAGCTTCTCTATCTCCGGCTGTATCATGGACATTCTTGCGGTGCTGCGCTGCTGCTTGATGTTGAGCGGCAGGGTTATGAGCCTTGTTATCACCGTAAAAATGAGCAGAGCTATACCGTAGTTGTTGACCAGAAGGTAGCAGCCCTTCATCAGCCAGCCGAAAGGTGCAGCCAGTATACCACCCATATTCTATTTTCCTTTCCCTCTATAGCGCATTTACGCCGTCCCATTCATCGGGACATTTTTTCTTTTACTTTTCCTTATGATATGACGTCAGCCGTCATTTTTCCGCAGGTTCTTCGGCACGAAATATATCCTCGTGAGCTTATCGGGAACGTAGTCCACGCCGCCGTAACTCCAGGGGTTGCACCGAAGCAGCCGCCATGCGGAAAGCAGCGTACCCTTAAATACGCCGTGTTTTTTGTATGCCTCCACCGCGTAAGCCGAGCAGGACGGATAATACTTACACCTTGCGGGGAACATGGGGCTTATGAATTTTCTGTAAAACATGATCGGCAGGATAAAAAAATATCCGACTGCCTTTGAAACGGCTTTCGCCGCCCTTTTGATCGGAGCCGGCATTTTCATCACCTTTGACCCTCAGAACCTCAAACCTCAGCCGCACCCTCGTCCGTATCCCCGCTCTTGACGGGCTTGTGCTTTCTTCCCAGAAATACGCCCTTCTCGTCGAACGCCGACTGCATATCCTTATGCAGCCTGCCCGTCAGGAAATGCTCGATATCCTGCGTTTTGAGCCCGTTTATGGCGGGGCGCACCGCGAACACTATGTCCAGCCCCTTAGGAAAGCTCTGCTCGTTTAACCTGTAAGCCGCGCGTATTATGCGCTTTGCCCTGTTGCGGCAGACGGCGTTGCCTGTCTTCTTTGAAACGCTGATACCTACCCTGTTCACATCGAGCTCGTTCGGGAGGTAATATGCCGTAACAAAAGCACAGGCGCAGAACCTTCCCTTTCGGAAAGCCCTGTTGAATGCCTTATTGTCCTTCAGCGCTTCGGAATAGAGCATAGCACACCCGATCTTTCAAATCTCTCAAAAAAAGTCTTTGCATACAAAAAGAGCGACCGTATACCGGAGATACACTTTTCCGCTCCGGCATATGGTCAGCGATTTGCAGCGATCAGTAAGAAAGTCTTGCTCTGCCCTTGGCTCTTCTTCTTGCAAGAACCTTTCTTCCGTTCTTGGTGGACATTCTCTTCATAAAGCCGTGTACCTTTTTCCTGGTAGCCTTCTTGGGCTGGTAAGTTCTCTTCATTGCCATGTTGAAATTTCCTCCTTATCCATACTGTCTCATCTATCCGACCGCGGGATATCCGCGGCAACATGATAAGCATATCCGTGTGCAATGCACGTTTGTTTTTGTCCGTCCAAAAATACAGACAAAAAACCATTGCACCTATCTATTATACAATAGATACCGTCATCTTGTCAACCTTGTTTACAATTTTTTTACAAATGACGATCACTATGCGGGTCAGCGTCAAAATACACACCGCCGCACAAAAAATCGACCTTAAATTCTACACTATTATTTAATGTACGGTACTTGAAATTTATATAATTATATGGTATAATATAAAATGGAAACATATCGTAAAAACTAAGATGACAAAAAGTGAAGGGATGGAATGAAGTTAAATGGATTCTTTCTATGAGGTATTCGGAAACGTTCTGAAATATCTGTACAACATGGATTCTATCAGCGAGGTGGGCTATAAGACATGGCTCGCGCCGCTGGTACCCTACAAGCTCGAAAACAACACAGCCTACCTGCTGACGGAAAGCGAGTTCACGAAAAAGACTACGAACGACATATACTCTCCCGCTATCAGAGAGGCTTTTGAGAACGTTCTGGGCTTTCCCGTGGAGCTGAAGCTCCTTGTCAGATCAAAGGACGAGAACGGCGATTCCTCGGAACTGCCCGACATCACCTCGGAAGAGACGGCTGCTTCGGCTGACGATACGGGGACTGTAAAAAAGGCGAGGTATACCTTCGACAACTTCATCAAGGGCAAGTCGAACGAGCTGGCGTTCGCCTGCTGTACGGCTGTCGCTAACAAGCTCGATGATGACGGCGGTACGGAGATCATGAACCCCCTGTTCATCTACGGCGATTCGGGGCTCGGCAAGACCCACCTCATGAGGGCTATAGTCAACGAGCTGGAGAACAAGCACCCCGAGCTGAACATAATCTACATCACGACCGAGAATTTCACCAACGATTTCGTTCAGGCATTAAGAGAACGTACCACGAACGAGTTCCACAACAAGTACCGCAGTGCGGATTATCTGCTCATAGACGATATACAGTTCATCATGAACAAGGATGCGGTGCAGGAGGAATTTTTCCATACCTTCAACGACCTTTACAACGAGGGCAAGCAGATAGTCCTGACCTCGGACGTGTCGCCAAGCAAGATAACCAAGCTCGAAAGCAGGATACGTTCCCGCTTCATGCTTGGTATGCAGGTGGATATACAGCCCCCCGATTTTGAAACGAGAATGGCTATAGTCAAATCAAAGGCGGAGGAGCTGGACCTTAAACTCAGCGACAACATCGTGAGAATGATAGCCGAGAAGGTAAAGTCGAACATACGTCAGCTCGAAGGGACAGTACACAAGATCAAGGGGCTTACGAGATACACCAACGAAGCGCCCTCGGGCTCTATGGCACAGAGAGTCATCAAGGAAGTGATGATCGAGAATCAGCCTGCTGAGATCACCACCGAGCGCATAGTTTCGGAGGTAGCCGGAGTGTTCAAGGTCACGGCGGAGGAGATATACTCACAGAACCGCAGGGCTAACGTTTCGCTGGCGAGAAAGATAACCATTTATCTGCTCAAGGAGATAAAGGGACTTACATACACCCAGATAGGCAACGAGCTGAACAAGAACCACTCCACCATGACTATCCACTATCAGGAAGTAGTCAAGATGCTGGAAAAGAATCCGGATCTCAAAGATACGGTCAACGATATAATCAAGAACCTGAAAGAGATATAACAGCGGTTTTCAACACTTTCAACAGAGTTTTCAACATTCCGTGATTTGGCGATCGGCATTGAATGATCGGCTGAACAGGGCACTCAGAATGTCGTTTCCACGTTTTTCAACAGGGAATTTGTCAACGATCATGAGTTTTCAACGGAATTATCAAGATCCGATCAACATTTTTTCAAACTTTCAAAAACGCTTTCCCGCAAATACCGCGGACTGTTGGAAAGAGTTGAAAACGTGTCGGATAAATGTTGAAAGATAAGGAAGATAAAACCGCCTGAAATCAACGCCGAAAGGATATCATAACAAAGTTTTCGGTGTTTTCAACAGTGTATAATAAAACTAATAAAAAATAAGTTATGTTATGTGATATACACATCAAAAAATATCGGGGATACCCGTACAGCGAGACATAACAGAGCATTGCTTCGTGAACGGATACACGGAGAATGAAAGCGACAGGAGATCATTCAGATGCAGTTAAGATTTGTATGCGACAGGAACGAGCTTTCCGAAGCTCTTATGAACGTTTCAAAGGCAGTACCCGCAAGCTCGCCCTTTACGGCTCTTGAGGGGATAAAATTCGAGCTTGAAGATGGCGTGCTCAGAATGACGGGCTACGACCTCGAACTCGGGATAAGGACGAGCGTTTCGGTAAAGAGCGCCGATAAGGGAAAGTTCCTTGCGGGAGCAAGGCTTTTCTCGGAGATGGTAAGGAAGATGCCCGAGGGGGACATCACCGTAGAGCTTGACGAAAACATGATGATAACCATTGAAGGCGGGGCGACTTCATATAATATGAACGCGCTTCCGGCCGACGATTATCCCGAACTGCCCGAAAAGGAATCGCTCGAACCTATAGAGATGCCCCAGAGCGTGCTGAAAAGCATGATAGTGCAGACGAAATTCGCGGCTTCACAGCTCGATATAAAGCCCATACTCAAAGGCGAGCTTTTTGAGATAGAGAATAAGACCATTACGGTAGCGGCTATAGACGGCTACAGACTGGCGGTAAGGAGAGAGCCTATCGGGTACGAGGGGAACGTGAGCTTCATAGCTCCCGCAAAGAATCTCGATGAGGCTGCAAAACTGCTCTCGGACGATGACGGGGAGAACTGCTCGATATTCCCCGCTAAGAAGCACATCATCTTCGAGATAGGGAACTATCTTGTAAGCTCCCGTCGGCTCGAAGGTGAGTTCCACCCCTATAAGAGCGCGATACCCGCTTCTCACAGCACCGAGACCGTAGTTGAGCGTACAAGGCTCATAAATGCCCTCGAAAGATGTATGCTTCTCGTGAACGAAAAGAATCCCAGCCCCGTAAGGTGCAGGTTCGAGGACAACAGGATATCCATGAAATGCCGTACCTCGTCGGTGGGGAAGGTGTACGATGAGCTTGAAACGAAGGTCGAGGGAAATCCGCTGGAGATAGGCTTCAAGTGCAGATACTTCCTCGAACCTCTCAAAGCTATAAACGACGAAAAGGTGAGATTGCAGCTGGGCAGCAGCTTGCAGCCCATGAAGATAGTTCCCCTCGAAGGGGATAAATACACCTATCTGGTGCTTCCCGTAAGACTTCCGAAGGAGTGATGTCCCCGTATGGATAAAAGACAGGCGGAGATAAAGACAGAGTTTATAAGGCTCGACCAGTTCATGAAATTCGAGGGGCTGACCGAAACGGGCGGGAGCGCTAAGGCTGTGATCGCCGAGGGACGGATAAAAGTCAACGGCGAGCTGTGTACGCAGAGGGGCAAAAAGCTCTTTGCGGGAGACACCGTGGAAGTCCCCGAGCTGGGGCTCCTGATAGAGATAACAGCCGCGAAGTGACGGTGCGGAAAGGTGAAGATAACACGCTTTGAAGCGGACGGCTTCCGCAACCTGAAAGAAGTCGAGCTTTCCTTTGACCCCGAGCTGAATATACTCTGCGGCAGGAACGCGCAGGGGAAAACGAACATTCTCGAAGCGCTCTGGCTCTGCTCGGGCGAGCGGAGCTTCCGTGGGGCTAAGGACAGAGAGCTTATCGGGACAGACAGGGACAAGATGTCGCTGCTGCTGGATTTCGAGGACGCCCGCAGGACGCAGAGCATAAGCTATACCATGCTCCGCAGGGATATGAAGAACAAGAAGCTGACCCTGAACGGAGTGAACGTGAGAACGCCCTCGGGACTTTTCGGAGCGCTCGGGTGCGTTATATTCACGCCCGAGGATCTGGGGCTCTCAAAGGGAGCGCCAGAGAACCGGCGGAGCTTTATCGACCTTTCGGTGTCGCAGATAAAAGTATCTTACCGCGATGTGGTGGACAAGTACAGGCGCATACTCGACCAGAGGAACCTGCATTTGAAGAACCTCGCGGGAGGGCGGCAGGACGACGGTATGCTTGATATATGGGATATGCAGCTCGCACAGATGGGGGCTTATATCTCGGTGCTGAGGTACAATTACTGCAAGAAGCTGAGGAATACTGCGGCGGAGCTTTTCTCGGAGCTTTCGGGCGGCGCGGAGAGCTTTGAGATAGAGTATCACTCCACCGTTTTCAAGGAGCTTGACGGGCGCAACGACTACAGGAACGACCTGTTCGGGGAGTATCTCGAAAGGCTCAAAAGTTCGCGCAGGGACGATATCGGCGCGGGGTTCACCATACACGGCATACACCGCGACGATATAAAATGCAGTATCAACGGGCTGTACGCGAAGGACTTCGCTTCGCAGGGTCAGCACCGCTCGATAGCGCTGATACTCAAACTCTCGCAGGCTTATATTTTGAGCGGCGAGGTCGGGGACACGCCCTGCATACTGCTCGACGACGTATTGAGCGAGCTTGACGGCATGAGGCGGAGCTTCATCATGGAGAAGATACACGGTATGCAGGTAATAATAACCTGCTGTGAGGAGGAAGCCGTGAGGGGCTACAGGGGAAAGCTGTTCCGCGTTGAGGGCGGGAGGGCTTCCGAAAATTGAGATATGTATTATGTATATTCACATAGGAAATGATTTTGTGATAAGGTCGCGTGACCTTATCGGGATATTCAATATAGAGAATACCACTGTTTCGGCGGACACGAGGGGCTTCCTCAAAAAGTCGGCGGAGCGGGGGTGCGAGGTGAGCTGTACGGACGATCTTCCGCGCAGCTTCACAGTGACATTCAATACCGAGAATCTTGACGAGAAAGTTTACATCGGCAGGCTCTCGGTATCAGCGATAGAAAAAAGAACAGAGGGCATGGGTTTCTGAACCATGCTCAATGGGAGGTCATTAAATGAGTGAAGAGATCAAAGAGGAAATGCAGAACGCGGATATCGGTGAGATAAACGTTTCGGATATCTCGAAGGTCGATAAGAACAGCGATTACGGCGCGGAACAGATCGAGGTCCTTGAGGGACTGAAGCCCGTAAGGGTACGTCCGGGTATGTATATCGGTTCTACGGGACCCAAAGGTCTGCACCACCTTGTCTATGAGATAGTGGACAACGCTATAGACGAGGCGCTTGCGGGCTACTGCACAGAGATAATAGTTGACATACTTCCCGATAACGTTATCCGCGTGCTCGACAACGGACGCGGCATACCTACGGGCATACACCCGAAAGAGGGCATATCGGCGGCTACCGTTGTTTATACCGTTCTTCATGCGGGCGGAAAGTTCGGCGAGGGCGGCGGCTACAAAGTCGCGGGCGGTCTGCACGGCGTCGGCGCATCTGTCGTAAATGCGCTTTCGGAGTATCTCGAACTTAAGGTATATGACGGAAAGAATATACATTTTCAGCGTTTCAACAGGGGCGAGTATACCGAACAGATGAAAATAATAGGCGAGACCGAAAGGACGGGTACGGAGGTATGTTTCAAAGCCGACCCCGAGATCTTCACCGAAACGACTGTCTATGATTACGAGGTGCTTCTTCGCCGCCTGAGAGAGCAGGCTTTCCTGAATGCGGGGCTCAGGATAGTATTCACCGACCGCCGCGACCCCGAAAACATCATCGGGGAGACTCTTCACTATGAGGGCGGTATAAGAGAATTTGTGGATCATATCCATAAGTCGAAGTCCGCAACGCCCGTTTTCCCCGAGGTGATATATATGCAGGGGATAGAAGGCGAGATGTTCGGAGAGGTGGCGTTGCAGTACAACACCGACTACAATGACTTCATACTTTCATTTGCAAATAATATCCATACTCCCGACGGCGGTATGCATGAAACGGGCTTCAAGAATTCCCTCACCAAGGCGATAAACGATTACGGTCACAAGTTCAATCTGCTGAAAGAGGGCGACAAGCTCTCGGGCGACGATGTGAGGGAGGGTCTTACCGCCATAATCTCGGTAAAGCTCCCGAACTGCGAATTTGAGGGACAGACAAAGGGAAGGCTCGGAAATCCCGAGGTAAGACCCTTTGTTGAAAAGCTGGTATACAACAAGCTCTATGATTACCTCGACGAGCACCCCGACACCGCGAAGCTGATACTCGACAAGTCCTCGCAGGCAAAGACCGCGAGAGAGGCGGCTAAGAAGGCAAGAGATCAGGCGAGGGCGAGGAAATCCGCGCTCGAATCCACGAGCCTTCCGGGTAAGCTCGCAGACTGCTCGGAGAGGGACAACACCTTCACGGAGCTTTTCATAGTCGAGGGAGATTCGGCGGGAGGCTCCGCCAAGGAAGGGCGCGACAGAAAGTTCCAGGCGATACTTCCCCTCTGGGGCAAGATGCTGAACGTCGAGAAAGTTCGTATCGACAAGGTGTACGGAAACGAAAAGCTCATGCCCGTGGTGGCGGCGCTCGGGACTTCCATAGGCGAGGATTTCGATATAGAGAAACTGCGCTACGGCAAGGTAATAATCATGGCTGATGCCGATGTGGACGGCTCGCATATACGCACGCTTCTGCTGACATTCTTTTTCAGATATATGCGTCCCCTCATCGAGGAGGGTCACGTCTACTGCGCACAGCCGCCGCTTTTCAAGGTATGGCGCGGAAAGCAGGTAAGATATGCATTCACCGAGGACGAGCGGGATATGTATGCGGCGGAGCTTGCGGGAGATAACGGGCTGAAAGTCGATATACAGCGCTATAAGGGTCTTGGTGAGATGAACCCCGAACAGCTCAGGGAAACAACTCTCGATCCCTCAAAGAGGACCATGATAAAAATAAACATCGAGGACGCCCGAAAAGCGGACGAAGCGTTTACTATACTCATGGGAGACAAGGTAGAGCCGAGACGTGTGTTTATAGAGAGCAATGCCCAGTACGCGACAGACCTTGACGTCTGATTCGATATGACAAAGAGGGTAAGGTTTTGAATAATAACGAGGATAACGAGGACTTCGCAGAGGAGATAGGTGCGGGCGGGAAAGAAACGCCTGCCGAAGATAACGGAGCTTCGGGCGGGGACGTTCCCGGGGAGCTGAATTATGAGCCGATAATCGGGTCTTATGAACATGACGATATGTTCGAGCAGCTCATAAGGGAGGCAAGACAGCGTTCCGAGGAAAAAGCGCGTATCTCCGCTGAGAAGGCTGCCGCCGAGGACGAGGAGATATTCATAGCGGGGGACGGCGAGACCGATGAGGAGGACTTCGCGGAGGACGATGAGCCGCAGGACGAGGGCGCTCCCGAGATAATGGTGAGCGAGACTCCCGCCAAAAAACAGGGCAGGGGACTGGCTCAAAGGATAAAGGATTCGGAGGTCTTGAAGCCCGAGGTCATAAAGGATATGTTCTTCGGGAGCGAGCGCGGCGACGGTGAGCATGACATAAAGTTCACCCCCGACGGCGAAGCTTCGGAGGTGAGCGACGAGGACGACATCGAGGATCCCGTGGCTCTTGACAGGCGTACCCGCAAGAGAAAGCTCGCAGACCCCAACAAGGAAAAGGTCATTTTCAGCATAGAGTATATGCTGACCCCCGATCAGGCGCTTGACGGGTATATGCTTTTCTACAATGAGTTCGTGAAGAAAAAGAACATAAAGCTGACGCTGATACTCGGGGTGCTGGCGCTGGTGTTCCTTTTCTCGGTGATAGTTTCGCCGAAGGGGTACATCAATTATATGCTCCTTCTCATAACCCTTTCGATAATAGCTCTCAGGTGGCTCAACAGCAGCGGTGTCAAGCGTGACGCGGTGATGAGCGCCGAGGAGGTCAAGAACGACAGCTACAGGCTTGATTTCTACAATTCGAGGATACTTCTCAAAGCCTCGGAATTCACGGGGGACAAGATATACACCTACCCGCCCGTGATGATACGCTTCGAGGACATAGACCTGAAGGTGCTGGACTACGAGGAGATATATGTGCTTATCTTCAAGAAAAGTTACGTCTATACCGTTCCGAAAAGCGCCATGACCGAGGAGCAGAACAGGGTATTCGGCGGGCTTCTCGAAAGTATACTCGGGGACGATTACTGCGAGTTCTACAGCCGAGTGAGAGTTGCCGAGGAAAAAGCCGAGCGCCGCAGACAGAAGCGTATGACAAATCAGGCTACCGCAGAGGATAACGGCGGAGAGGAGCAGGAGGACTTCGCGGAGTTCGACGGCGGCGACGATGACTTTGAGGACGAATGAGATCATAAATGAAATATAGAATAAATTATTGCGGGAGCGTGATATTTTGAGTAACGAAATAAACGAAGGGCAGAGCTCGGGCATTACCGACAATACCAATATAATCGAAATAGATATCGAAAAAATGATGAAGGAATCCTTCCTTCAATACTCCATGTCGGTAATAAGCTCGCGTGCGCTTCCCGATGTGCGTGACGGCTTGAAGCCCGTTCACCGCAGGATACTTTACACGATGTACGAAAACGGTCTTTACCCCGACAAGCCTTACCGAAAGTGCGCGGACACCGTAGGTTCTGTGCTCGGTAAGTACCACCCTCACGGTGACGCTTCGGTTTACGACGCGCTGGTGAGAATGGCGCAGTCATTCTCGCTGAGATACCCTATGGTGGACGGTCAGGGAAACTTCGGTACCGTTGACGGCGATCCCGCCGCGGCTTACCGTTATACAGAGGCTAAGATGGCTAAGATGTCGATGCATATGCTCACCGACATCAACAAGGAAACAGTCGATTTCCAGCCCAACTACGACGACCGCTTGCTGGAGCCCGTGGTGCTGCCTTCGAGGTTCCCGCACCTTCTCGTGAATGGCTCTAACGGTATCGCGGTAGGTATGGCGACCAATATCCCGCCCCACAACCTGGGTGAGGTAATTGACGCCATGAAGCTCATGGTCGAGAACCCCGACTGCACCCTTGACGAGCTTATGAACTGCATAAAGGGTCCCGACTTCCCGACGGGCGGTATCATCATGGGGCGCTCGGGCATAAGGGCGGCTTACGGTACGGGACGCGGAAAGCTGATCCTCCGCGGCGACGCGGAGATCACCGAGATAAAGGGCAGACAGTGTATAATCATACACGAGATACCTTACATGGTGAACAAGCGCAAGCTGATAGAATCCATAGCGCAGCTCCACAAGGACAAGCGCATAGACGGCATACACGACCTCCGCGACGAATCGAACCTCAAAGAGGGCATACGTGTAGTTATCGAGCTGAAAAAGGACGCAAATGCACAGCTGATACTCAACAAGCTCTACAACTACACCCAGTTGCAGGACACCGTGGGCGTTATAATGCTCGCACTGGTGAACGGCATACCAAAGACCCTGACCCTCAAGGAAATGCTGGAGCAGTACATTGATTTCCAGGTAGAGGTCATCACCCGCCGCACGAAGTTCGATCTTCGCAAGGCTAAGGAACGCGCTCACATACTGGAGGGCTTGAAGATAGCTCTCGACAACATCGACGAGGTCATCGACATCATGAAGACCTCGGCTAACGTTTCCGAGGGTAAGCAGAGGCTCTGTGCGAGGTTCGGGCTTTCGGACGTTCAGGCGGATCACATCGCGCAGATGACCATAGGCAGGCTTACGGGTCTCGAACAGCAGAAGATATTCGACGAGCTGGAAGAAATAAAGCTGAAGATAGCCGACTACGAGGATATCCTTGCGAACCACGAGCGTATCTTAAAGATCATGATAGAAGAGGTCGAGGAGATACAGGCGAAGTTCGGTGACAAGCGCCGCACCCGCATTGAGAACGTCAGCGGCGAGGTAGACGTTGAAGACCTTATCCCCGTGGAGGACAATGTAGTTACCTACACGAACGGCGGCTACATCAAGCGTATGCCCGTTAGCGTATACAAGGCGCAGAACCGCGGCGGACGCGGCATAACCGCCATGAAGCAGAGAGAGGACGATTTCGTTGAGACCATGTATATCTGTTCCTCTCACGAGAATCTGCTGTTCATCTCGAATTTCGGCATAATGTACAAGCTGAAATGCTATGAGCTTCCCGAGGGGTCAAAGGCTTCAAAGGGAACGCATATCGTGAACGTGCTGCCGCTCAAAGAGGGCGAGACCATCGCGGCTATGATAAAGACCAAGGATTTCGAGGAAGGGCAGTACATCGTATTCGTTACGAAAAACGGCAAGATAAAGCGCACGCCGCTCCCCTATTACAGGAACGTGCGCAAGCAGGGTCTTATCGCCATAGGGCTTGACGAGGGCGATGAGATCATGGGTGTAAGAATGACCGCGGGCGAGAACCAGCTCATCGTTGCCACGCGCAACGGCATGGCGATACGCATTGAAGAAAAGGATATGCGTCCCATGTCGAGGAGCGCTCACGGCGTCAAGGCTATCAAGCTGAGGAACGGCGACTATGTTGTATCTATGGCGAGGATACGTGAGGGCGCTTCGGTGCTGACGGTAACGGACAGGGGATTAGGAAGAAGATGTCCTCTCGACAGCTATCGCATACAGAAGCGCGGCGGCTACGGCATGAAGAACTACAGCTGCAAGAACGGGGATTTTGTCTGCGGCATAAAGGTCGTGGACGAAGAGGACGACATCATCATGATATCCTCGGACGGCGTTATCATAAGGCTGAGGGCTTCGGACATAAGGCTGATGGGGCGTTATGCGAGGGGTGTTAAGCTGATGAAGCTGTCAAGCGACTGCAAGGTAGTAGCCTTCACCCGAGCGGAGCATGACGATTCGGCGGAGATACAGCAAGTGGACGATTCCACTGCGGAGGAGCTTACAGCGGAGGAGATAAAGAAGCTGGAAGCCGAGGAAAAAGCGGATATGAAAGCCGATGAAGCAGAAAACAATACGGAAGAATAACAGATAATAAAGCTCCCCCGAAGGAATTTCGGGGGAGTTTAGTATATCGGTATTTGAAAATAAGAATATGCAGAGCAACGCAAAGCGAAACGTAACAAGGCGGAGCGGGCAAAGAGTAAAATGACCGCAGGCACAAATAAAGAAAGCGGCACTCTTATTCTCAAAATATGTCCCCGGGCGCTTTATACACTCGGGGACATTTTGTATCATATCTGTTGTGAAGTATAGAGCTTGTAATAATCTCCGCGCTTTGCCATAAGCTCATCATGAGAACCACATTCGGTTATGCCCTTGCGGTCTATGTACATTATCCTGTCACAGCTGCGTATCGTCGAAAGTCGGTGGGCTATGATGAAACTCGTCCGCCCTTTCAACAGCTCATTAAGACCCTGCTGCAAGAGCCTCTCCGTCTTTGCATCAATGGAAGAGGTCGCTTCGTCAAGGACAAGTATCTTTGGGTCGGAAAGAAGCGTCCTCGCAAATGAGATGAGCTGCTTCTGCCCTCCCGATAGCTTTGAACCCCGCTCGTTGACCTCCGTTTCGTAGCCGTCCTCCATGCCGCTGATGAAATCGTCGGCACATACCACACGGCTCGCACGCCGTATCTCCTCATCGGTGGCGTCCAGCCGCCCGTAGCGGATATTGTCGGCTATCGTGCCGCTGAAAATGAAACTGTCCTGTAACATAATGCCCATCTGCGAACGAAGCGAACGCAGCGTTACCTCGCTTATGTCCTCGCCGTCTATGGTTATCTTTCCGCCCGAAACATCGTAGAATCGGGAGATAAGCGAAACTATGGTGGACTTTCCCGCGCCCGTGGGTCCCACAAGCGCTATGCTCTCGCCCGCTTTCACGTCGAAGGAAACGTGTTCGAGGACGTTTATGCCCTCCTCGTAGGAGAAGGTCACATCATTGAAGCTGACATTGCCCTCAATACTGCCCATTTCGCGGGCACCTTCCTTGTCGGCTATGGTCACGGGCTCGTCAAGAGTCTCGAAAATGCGTTCGAGGTAGGCTATGTTGTTGATGAAATTGTTGAAAAGGTTCGAGAGGTTCATGATAGGCTGCCAGAACCGCGAAGCGTAGCCCGTCATGGCGGCTATGGTGCCGAGCGTCACCGAAGCGTGGGACATCACCAGCAGTCCCACAAAGAATATCGCCGCCCGAACAAGGGTAGAGATATTGTCGGTCGATGGCCATACGAGGTTCGAGAATGCGACGGCTTTCATCCAGCTCTTGCGGTGCTTGTCGGAAAGGCGGTCGAATATCTCCGCATTCTCCTCCTCGCGGGTGAATATCTGCGTTACCCGCGCACCGACTATGTTTTCCTGCAAATAGGCGTTGAGGTTCGAGCTTTTGTTGGAAACGTCCTGCCACGCGCGGCGCTGATATTTCTTTATCGAGAACATCACGAGCGCGAAAAGCGGCAGTCCCGAAAGCACTATGAGCGACAGCTTCACGTCCACAAGGAACATGAACACCATTATGAACAGCATATTGAGGAATTCGAGTATGACATTTATGACGCCGTTTGAGAGCATATCCGAAACGGAGTTTACGTAATTCACCACGCGGATTAGTATTTTTCCGTGGGGGCGGTCGTCGTAGTAGCTGAACGGAAGCTCCTGCAAATGGGCGAACAGGTCGGAGCGTATGTCGAAGATCATGTCCTGACCCACTACCGTCATTATCCGCGAGCGTATGTTCGAGAAGGCTATGGACACCGCAAAGGTCAGCAGCAAGAGCAGACCCAGCAGCCAGAGCTGTCCGATATCCCCCGCGGGAACGGTGTTGTCAAGGGCGTATTTCGTGATGATGGGACCCAAAAGACCCGAGAGCGCGGCGAAGATACTCAGTATCAGCGCGAGTATCATCTTGCCTCGGTATTTTTTCATGTACTTGAAGGAACGCTTGAAATGGGAGAAGTCAAAGGGAGTCTCCAGCATTTCGTCAACGTCGTAGCGGTTTCTTGCCATTCAGACCGCCTCCTTTGCCGCGTTTCCGCTTTGAAGCTCGTAGACCTCTCTGTAGTAGCCGTCCGAGCGGATAAGCTCCTCGTGAGTGCCCATTTCCTTTATCCTGCCGTTTTCGAGGACGATTATCTTATCCGCGTCCTTGGTCGAGGAAATGCGCTGGGCTATGATGAATTTCGTGCAGGGGAAGTCGAGGTCGCGCAGGCTCTGCTGAATGTGCCGCTCTGTTTCCATATCCACCGCCGATGTGGTATCGTCGAGAATCAGCAGGGCGGGGCGGATAGCAAGCGCTCTCGCAAGTGAGATACGCTGTTTCTGACCGCCCGAAAGTCCCACGCCGCGCTCGCCTATGAGCGTTTCGTAGCCCTCGGGCATTTTCCTGACGAACTCATCTGCCGCCGCGAGTTTTGCATATTTCACCACGTCCTCCTCGGGCATATCCGAATCGCCGTAGGCTATGTTACCGTCTATGGTGTCGGAGTAGAGCAGGACGTCCTGCGTTGCCATGCCGATATTCCCGCGGAGCTGTGAGAGCTTTCGCATACGGACGTTAAGACCGTCCACCAGCACCTCGCCCTCGTCGGGGTCGTAGAAGCGGGGGATAAGGTTTATGAGGGTAGTCTTGCCCGAGCCCGTTTCGCCCATTATGGCGACGGTCTCGCCTGCCCTTACCTTGAAGGACACATCATCGAGGACGGTCTTTCCGCCGAAACGGAAGGTAACGTGCCTGAACTCCACATCTCCGTCGAGCCTGCCGTTTATGTCGATGGCGTCATCGCGGTCAACTATCTTGGGCTGGGCGTAGTATATCTCGATTATCTTCATAGCCGAAGCCATGAATCTTTGCAGGTCGTTGACGTACATTCCGAGCTGACGCATGGGGTTCGAGATAGCCCAGATAAGCCCCGATATGGCGATATAGTCGCCCATAGTTATCTCGTCCCTGATAAGGAAGATACCGCCGCCCACCAGCATTATGACAGAGAGCGAGTCGGCGAAAGTTTCCATGAACGGCGAGAATTTCAGCCACATGAGGGCGGCGTTCTTGTTGGCGGCGGAGTATTCCCTGTTCGCCTTTTGGAACTTCTCTATCTCGTACCCTTCGCGGGCGAAAGCCTTTACGACGCGGTTTCCCGAGATGTTCTCCTGTGCGTCGGTATTGAGGCGGGAGAGTTTTTCTCTGAGCTGGATGAACACTGGACCCGCGACCTTTCTGAACACGAAGGTCATAGCGAAGATGAAAGGCGTGACCGCAAGGAGCATGAGCGCCATTTTCGGGTTTATGATAAAGAAATACACCATTGAAGCGGTGAACAGGGACAGGGATTCGACTATGCCCTTGAACACCCACGACACCACATGGCGCACCATGTCGAGGTCGCCCGTTAGCCGCGTCATGAGGTCACCCGTTCGGTGCTTGTCGTAGAACTCCATATCCTGATTCTGCACCTTGCGGAAAAGGTGGTTCCTCATGCGGTATATCATGCCCTGTGAAGAGTATTCGTAGGTCATGTTGCAGGCGTACTGACAGACCGTCCGTATGAGAGTGAAGCCCAGCATTCCCACGAGGAGCATTATGAGCCCGTGACGGTCGTTCTGTATCTTGTCGAGGGCGTCCCCCGCGGTGAGGTATTCGTCAACTATCCGCGAGCTGAAATACGGTGTGGTGAGGTGCAGGGCGTTGCACACAAGGGACAGGCACAGTGCGATGATATATATTTTTCTGTAGCCTTTAAGATTATGCCAAAGCCATTGGAGCTGGAACATCTATATCACTCCTTTGCAGGTTAAAAAACTTTTATTATTGTAACACCCTTATTGCAAAATGTCAATGATAATCGAGAATTTTCTTTTTGTCATTGTGCTGATTTTGTTAATATATTCGTATGGTCATTGAGCTATCTGCACAATTTATTAACAATGATAAGTTATAAAATCAACATGAAAAGTATTAAACGATTTCGTAAAAGCAAACAAAAAACTCCCGATATGCCGAAGGTGGCATACGGGAGAATAATTACGATAAGTACGATAAGCCGAGCCTTTTTACGAAAGACCCTCCACGAAGCTGACGGGTACTCCGAACATAATGCCCGCGTTGGGCTTTGAGAGGTCGCCCGTGACGTTCTTGATGGCGCTCTTGACGTCCTCGACCTGTTCTTCCTTTACTATAACGAAAAGGGTCTTGGATTTATGCGAGTCGTCCTCCCCCGAGAGTATCCCGCGGAGAAGCTGTACCATAGCGATGTTCTCATTGAGCTTTGTAAGCGACTTAGCCATACCTGCCGAGTCTATGGCGGTAGCTCCGTGTATCCCCGCGTTGGCAAGTGAGGACATGATCCTATCGACCAGCTCAACCTGCTTCAGTACCAAAAATATTGCCTGCATATTATCAGATCCTTTCTTTTATGAATAAAAATGATTTGCGTGTTTTGTGCCTGAATTGACGGCGGATTTGGGTGGGGTCGCACAAAATGCGTATTTCTTTGCATTAGTACGGTGTAGGGGGGGTACGAACTATGTTCGTACAGGGCTTGCCCCGCCTTCCTGCTTTAAAAGCGTTACCTTGTCCATTTGAAACGTAACGTGTGTGGTTATCCGAGGTCGGGGCAAGCCCCGACCCTACAGAAATCTATGCAATACGATAACAGATGTATTACGATCATTTCTTTACGAAATACGCCGCGTTCCAGTCATCGAGGTTATTTTGCTCTTTCAGTTCAAAGCCCTCGCTCTTTACTTTTTCAAGCACTTCGTCCAGTCTGTCATCTATTATCCCCGATATTATGAGCTTTCCTTCGGGCTTCAAAAACTCCCCGAAATACGGGCTCATGGCGATCAGTACGTCCGCCACGATGTTTGCACACACAAGATCGAAGCCGCCGCCTATCTTCTCCCGAAGCCGCCCGCTCGATGTGATGTCGCCCTCGTATACCTCGAAGCTCTCCTCGCCGAAACCGTTCTTTATCAGGTTTTCCCGCGTTATCCGTATGCTGTCATCGGTGATGTCGGCGGCTTTTATCCGACCCGCCCCGAGGAGCATAGCCCCCACCGAAAGTATCCCGCTCCCGCAGCCGAGGTCGAGCACCTTGTCGCCCTCGGAGATGTGCCGCTCGATAAGCTCCAGACACAGGCGGGTAGTGTTGTGCTGACCCGTCCCGAAGCTCGAAGCGGGGTCTATCTCCAGTATCTTCCTTTCGCACCCTTGCGGTACAGCCTCCCACGAGGGCTTTATCAGCAGTCTTTCGCCTATCTCTATAGGCTTGAAATACTGCTTCCAGTTGTTCGCCCAGTCCTCGTCGCGGATATTCTTCATCTCCGTTTCGAGCCTTCCGAACCTTCCCTCCGTGTCGCCCGCTTTCAGGCGCTCTATCGCGGACTTCGCCGCGTTCCACAGCTCCGCGCCGCCCGTGTCGCGGGGGAGATACACCGTCACGGCAGTCTCGCAGTCTTTCAGTCCCATGAGGTCATCGTCTATGTAGTCCCAGTTTCCCGTCTTGTTTTCGAGAAAGTCCTCGAAGTCCTTGGAGTCCCTTATGACGAATCCCGTTATCCCGAGAGCGATAAGCTCCGCCGTAAGCGGCTCAATGCCCTCCGTAGAAGTATAAATGACTATCTCAGCCCATTCCAAAGTTATCATTCCTTTAAAGTTGTACTATTAACATTTGTTATGATATTATTATAGCACATTTTTTTGGATTTGTAAAGACCTTTTAAATATTTTATTTATATATATTATATAATCATACTAATTATATTACAAATTTTGATATTTGTTCGTAAAACAGGAAAAAACACCCCTTGTAAATTTGTATATTGGATATAGAAAATATACAAAATTACCGAAATTTACTTGTAATTTTCACAAAAGTATGTTATAATAATATCAGTGCATTACCGCACCTATTTTACTATGAAAGGTTGTATGCTGTATGGCTAACAGAATGATCCTTAATGAAACATCGTATTTCGGCGCAGGCTCCATTGCCGAGGTCGTAAACGAGATAAAGAAACGCGCCTTTAAAAAGACGCTCGTAGTCACCGACCCCGATCTGCTGAAATTCAACGTTACGCAGAAAGTCACCGCCCTGCTCGAACAGGCGGGTCATCCCTATGAGGTATTCTCCGACGTCAAGGCTAACCCCACCGTCGGCGTTGTCAAGAACGGCATAGAGGCTTTCAAGAAGGCGGGCGCGGATTCCATCGTTGCCGTGGGCGGCGGCTCGGCTATGGACACCGCCAAGGCTATAGGTATAATCATCAATAACCCCGAGTTCGCAGATGTCACCTCCCTCGAAGGCGTTGCGGACACAAAGAACCCCTGCGTGCCTATCATAGCAGTCCCCACAACCGCGGGCACGGCGGCTGAGGTCACGATAAATTACGTTATAACCGATGAGGAGAAAAAGCGCAAGTTCGTGTGCGTTGACCCTCACGATATCCCGATCGTTGCGGTGATAGACAGCGATATGATGTCCTCGATGCCGAAGGGCTTGACCGCTTCGACGGGCATGGACGCTCTGACCCACGCTATCGAGGGCTACACGACCCTTGCGGCTTGGGAGCTTACGGACATGATGCACCTCAAAGCCATTGAGATAATAGGCAGGTCGCTCCGCAAGGCGGTAGAGAACGACCCCGAGGGCAGAGAGGGCATGGCTCTCGGTCAGTACGTTGCGGGAATGGGCTTCTCGAACGTTGGTCTGGGCGTAGTACACGGCATGGCTCACCCGCTCGGAGCCTTCTATGACACCCCTCACGGCATAGCGAACGCCGTTCTGCTCCCCTATGTAATGGAGTACAATGCGGACTACACGGGCGAGAAGTTCAAGTACATCGCCGAGGCTATGGGCGTTGACACGACGGGCATGGATCAGGCGGCATACAGGAAAGCCGCCGTTGACGCGGTAAGGCAGCTCTCGAAGGACGTAGGCATTCCCGAGAAGCTCCGCGAGATAGGCGTCAAGGAGGAGGACTTGCAGGCGCTGTCCGAATCCGCATTTGCGGACGTATGCACGGGCGGTAACCCCCGTCCCTGCACCGTAGAGTCTATTCTGGAGATATACAAGAAAGCGTTCTGATAAGAAAAGGCGTATCCTGCGGGATACGCCTTTTTATACGATTTATATTCAAACAAGATCACGTCCCCGTGACCTTTCGGAAACGGGGACGGTTGTCTCATCTCTTTGATCTGTTATCTCTTCTTGGGAACGTAGAGCTTCTCTCCTATCCAGAGATAGTTCATGTAATCCGATTCATTGGGGAGGGTCTTCTTCAGCATTTTATGTACCCACTCCTTGATCTCTCTCTTGTTTCTCTCGAAGAGAGCGTTCACTGTGGTATGTCTTTCCTGAGCGATGCCCCAGAGGGTGTCGCCCTGCTTGGTGATGTACAACTCCTCGTCGGGGTTTGCGATACCGCCTGCTACCTGCTCCAGTTCGTTTACATTGATTACGTCACTCATAATGATCTTCTCCTTTGTTTCATTATTTGGGGACTTGCTTTGTTTTCCCCTTCCGTGATTATATGATACCACATTTTTTGAAGAATTGCAACAGACAATTTTTCCGTATTTTGTAGTATAAGCTACGTTTTGTATTTGATCTGTAGTTTATTTAACAAATGACCGTAAAATTGTAGCCGTAGCGGTCTGTAATGATCACTTCTTTTCGGGCTTCCAGAACAGGATATTGAGCAGTATAGGCATTACGTATACCAGCAGGAATATCATTATCCCGAATGCCGCCGTCAGATAACAGCCTACCCGATAGGTGAACGCTTTCTTTTCGTCAGTGGCTTCGTGGACGTCGGGGAGCTTTCTGCGCTTCGTGAACAGGACGAACGCCGCGAACGCGAGGACGCCTGCCGCGCTCATTATCAGCCCGCCCGTGAAGCCGCGGGGTCGGAAGGATATCTTTATGTCGCTGTGTCCTGCGGGGAGGTCGAACGCCATGAAGCTCGAAAGCACCTCGCGGTAGCTCACACTCTCGCCGTTCACGGTGACGGTGAAGCCCTCGTTGTAGGGTATGGACAGCAGGACTGTCTTTGGGGAATCGAGATCGGCAGTGCCCTCCGCGCCGTTCTTTATCTCGTGAAGATCGCAGGCTTGCGTTTCGGAAACAGCATTGTGAAGCGCTTCGGTGTCGAGGGAGAATATGCCGAAGGACCTGCACTCTACGTCCTGCAATGCCGTGAGCTGTATTATAACGTTCTCGTCCTTGAACGTCCCGAGCTTCAGGACACCGTTCTCCTTGGAGAACGGGTACGCCTTGCTTATTGTCTTGCCGTTCGCCTGTACTAAAAAGCTCTCGTACTGCTCCTCGGAAAGGTCGGTGGAAAGGCGGTCGAAGCAGTCGAAATAGAGGGTCTTTCTTCCGTCAACGTGTATGCGGTAGACGAAAATATCGTCCTCGGAAATGCTGTATTTTCCCTCGTCGGTCAGAGCGTATTCGCCCTCGTCGGGCTCGAAGCGTTCTATCATGTCCTCGCCGAAAAGGGTCTGCGAGAGGTAACTCTGCACGCCCGCGCGGTCAAGCTCCTCGGGGATATCCTTTTCTGCGGGGAGCGCCGAGGGCTCAAGGCAGATACCGAGGGGCAGCTTGTCGGGGAGCTTATTTATATTGTAAGAGCCGAGATTGAAGATAGTGTCGGAGCGCTTGTCGTGGTCTATGCGGTAGCCTATGCTGAGCATGGAGTCCGTAAGCTCCGTACCGCCGCAGGTGCCTATCTCCATCCACACGGAGGTATATCCGAGGCGCTTCATGGTAAACAGGTAGTCCTGGTCGTTGAGTGATGTATAAGAGCCTATGGAATCGTAGTTCATGGCGCCTATCATGTTGTAGTCGAATATCTTTGCATTGGTCTTGACACGGTAGAAGCTGTCGTCCTCGATGCGGTCGGAGAGCTTCGTTATCTCCCGCTGTAATGCGTAGGTGTCCTCGCTCTCTATCCCCGAAGATGTCATGTAGATATGGGCATTGTTGGCAGTTTCAAAGAAGGTGAGGAAAGCCAGCAGGAAAAGGAATATCTTCTTTGGTATAAAGCCCTTGCGGTAGGTGATGTATACCGATACGCATATCAGGAGCCCTATGAGCAGCAGGCGCATGAAGCCCTTGAAGGAATACTCGGTGCCGTTCAAGCCCTGTGTGTAAGCGGAGATATCATCTATGGAGATATTGATGAATTTCGCGGTAAGGTAGCCGTACATGGCGATGACGACTATGCCCTCGGCTGTCCATATCATGCAGTTGAGCTTATCGCCGCCGTATCTGTGCTCCGCGGAAAGACCGCGGGCGGCGAGGGTCATTACCATGAATACGGTGATGAAGCCGTAGCGGGAGGGGAAAGCCATATAGCTCCCCGTGTGCCACATCTTGTTTATGGGCTCAATGAAGATAGGCACGAGCATTAGTGCCGTCATGATAAGGCTGTGTCTGCGGAGGGCGCGTTCGCGTTCGGGGAGCTTCGGGTCTTTGTTCATGAGCCTTGCTCCGATGAATGCGAGCATCAGCATTACCGCCGAGCATATCATGACGGGGTAGACGGTCTTGTAATCGGTGATGAATTCGCCCGAGCGTAGGTTATCGTAGAGGGAGGTCTTGCGTCCCGAGGTGAGGTACTGCATGAAGCTGGGGAGCCATACGACCGCAGACAGAAGCGCCGCGATGCCCGAGCCGATAAGGAAATCCGCGAAAGCGCCCGACTTTGTTTCCTGCCTGCCCTTTATCATCATTATCGCGTAAACGCCCATGAAGAGCAGCACGAACACGACTATCATATAACCTAAGTAATAATTGACCGTGACCATAGCCGCCATAAGGAGTGTATAGGGAACAGGCGAACCCTTTTTGCGGTCGAGGAGTTTTTCGAGGGAGAGCAGCAGGAGCGGGAAGAGGTACATCACGTCGAGCCATATGATGTTCTGATAGAACAGCATGGTATAACCGCATACGGCGTAAATGAAGCCCAGCAGTGTGAGCTCGACAGTCCCGAGGGAGAATTTCATTCTGCTTCGGATAAAGTAGAAGCAGGCTGTAGCGGCGCTTATCATCATTTTGACGACAACGAGGATATTCATGAATATGAGCATATCCTGTTTTCGGACAAAGACCACGAGCAGGGAGAGGGGGCTTGACAGGAAGAAGAAGAACACGCCCCAGAAGTTCATGCCCGATGAGTTCTTGAAGCTGAGGAACATACCGTTCGTGCCGTTGCCCTCAAGGATATCCTTGAACTGGCACAGGAGCGGCACGACCTGCTGGTTCATATCAGCCCATGCGATAGTACGTGTACCGAAGGGGTAGAAGCCGTACTGCCAATACACAAAGAAAACCACCGCCATCACTGCGAGAGGGGCGATGATAACGGGGAGGTATTTCCGCAGGACATTCCCTGCGGGAGCTTGTTTGTTGTCATTTTTTTTCTTTTCCATTTTTACCATCTTTCCGATATTATAGATATATAGATATATATTAGATCATTATTTGTTGCATTGTCGCTGTATCTCGATTCGTTGTAGGGCGGGGGCTTGCTCCCGCCTTTTTTGGCGTGTGCCGCCTGCCTTGCGGCAGGTTTGGGGTTGCACGAAAATCGCTTACGCTCTTTCGCGCAATTAAATCGGCGATACGGTCTGTTCTCGGTACTTTGTGCGGGGCGGTTCGTTTCTGCCCTTACTTATCGGCTTTTATTTGATATCGCCGATTTAACTTTCGGACTTGCTTTTCTCGGTTGGCTTTGTGCTGTCGGGACGTGTGTTTTTTGTGCCTGCGGCGCAACGGGGGCTCTGCCCCCACGCGCTTCGCGCTCCCCTGCCTAAGGGCTCCTCGCCCTTAGGAATCCTCGCCAGCCTCGCGCGGCTGGA
>CACZJT010000007.1 GCA_902781565.1 uncultured Ruminococcus sp. | reverse complement strand
GGGGGGGATACCCGTCCGAGAGCAAACGAAAACAGCGGCAAAAAATACACCGCTGCTCTCGAACGTAATATCCCACAGCCTGCGTCAGGTCGCTCCTCAGCGCCAACTTGTTTGGCTGTGATTTAAGTATTGTCGATTTTGGGCTATGTATGCATTTACACGGAATGAGGGTCAGAACCTGGGTTCATTGTAGCAGTGGGCGGAGCATCGTCCCATTTTTCATTGCGAAGAAAGCGTGATATTGTAGTGCGGTGATGATTGCTGTGAAGTGCGATATTTACCGTTTTCTCACGATAACCGATGCAAAAAACGGCGATCAATTACAAGTCGATGATAACATATGAAAAACGTCCTGCCGTATTCAACAGCAGGACGTTTTTCAGCTTATTTTCCTTCGAGCCCTTTGAGTGCGCGGAGCTCGTTTTTGTCGAGCTTCATTACGCCGTCTTTTATAAGCTCGATCTCATCTTTTTTTACAACAACAAGATTATCGCCTTTCTCGGGCTTGACCTTGAGCGTTCCCGTAAGCAGGTTCACATCGGTGACTGTACCCTTTCCGCCGTCAGGCAGTTTGACGATTGCTCCCGCCTTCGGAGTGGTCTTGAGCAGCTCGATATACGCTTCGCTCTCGTATTTCAGACAGCACATCAGTCTTCCGCAGCTCCCCGAGAGCTTGGTCGGGTTCAATGAGAGCGACTGCTCCTTAGCCATCTTGACAGATACGGGCTGGAACTCCCCAAGAAAACGCGAACAGCAAAACGGCTGACCGCAGATACCTATTCCGCCCAGCATTTTTGCTTCATCGCGGACGCCTATTTGCCGAAGCTCTATCCTCGTGTGGAACACGCCCGCAAGGTCTTTGACAAGCTCGCGGAAATCGACACGGTTCTTCGCCGTGAAATAAAACAAAAGCTTGTTATTATCGAAGGTACACTCGACCTCCACAAGATCCATTTTTAGCCCGTGCTTTTTGATCTTTTCCTTGCAGATACCGAAAGCTTCAGCTTCCTTTTTCTTGTTGCGCTCCAGCTGCTCCATGTCCTTTTCACCTGCGACGCGGATTATAGGTTTCAAAGGACTCGATAGCGATTCCTCGTTTATCTCGCGCTCGGAGAGTACCACATCACCGCATTCCACGCCCCTTACGGTCTCGACTATGACCTTATCGCCTGCCGATACCTGCTTGTCCGCGGGTGAGAAATAGTATATCTTACCCGCCTTTTTGAACCTTACGCCAATATATTTTACATTTGCCATTATACTTTTCCCTCCAAGATCAGATACTCACCAGTGCCGCCGTGAGCGAGTTTTGCAGCATCGACACAAGACAATTCGCCGAAGCCCGCGTGGAATGTTCCGCAAGACTGTCGTACATTTTGACCAGCTTGCGCGAGGAATACGCCCTTCCGAGAGCTCCGCACACCTCCCGTGAGAAAATGTATTCGCTCCCGACATTCTCTCTTAGCCTTACAGCGTCGCGGACTATCCTCTGCATATATCCCACCAGCGACATGAATGCCGCCTTCTTTCCGTCACACTCGGACACCGCCGCCAACAGTTCGTACTCACCGCTGCTGCCCTTTGCGAGAGCCCGACAGCAATTCACTGCCAGCTCCGCAGATGCTCTTTCTTCCTCGCTCTGCGAATACTGCAACGCTCTCCCGATGTTACCGCCGCACCTCCGCACGGCTTCCTCCGCAAGAGCCTTGTCAATGCCCTTGCCGATCAGAAAAGCCATAGCCGCCGCAGGCGTGACTTCCTCGGCATACAGGTGTATAGTCCGCGAGATTATCGTTTCGAGGAATATCTCCTTTGAGCGTGCCGTTAGTATTATCGCCGTCATATCGGGCGGTTCTTCTATCGTTTTGAGCAGTATGTTCTGGAGCTGTACCGAGGTCTGCACAGAACGGTCGATATCGGGTATGATGTATACTTTCATACGCGCCTCGTTCGGGGAAACGTAAGCGTCGGAAACTATCATTCGTATGTCATCGACCTTATAATTTCCCGAATCGCTCGAAACCGCGGTTATTACATCGGGGTGAGCATTGTTTGCGATAAGCCTACAATGACGGCAGCTCCCGCAGGGTATGCCCGTCCCCTTTTCGCAAAGAAGCTGAGCGGCGAGATACTTAGCAAGCGTGCGTTTACCGAGCCCCTGCTCCCCGCAGATGATAACGGAATGAGGTTCGCGCCCCTTTGCGATCATCTTTGCGGTAAGATCTATAGAACTCTTGTTTTCGACAAGCTCTGTCATACCTGCTCGAACCTTTCGATATCGGTCACGAAGATAGTAGCGCCGCCGATAGCGACCTCAACGGGATAAGTCTCGCCCGCTCCCCTGTCGAATATCGCAGAGGAAGGAACGAACTGCTTTCTTCTGCGGGAATAATCCTTGCATATCTCAACAACGTGGTCGACCTCGTCCTCGTTGCAGCATATAAGAAATGTAGTATTCCCTGCGGAGAGAAATCCCCCCGTCGAAGCGAGCTTTGTGGCGCGGAAACCGTTTTTCAGCAGACCCTTTGATACTGCATAATTGTCATCATTATTTACGATCGCGTAAACGAGCTTCATATCCCATGCTTTCCTTTCAGTCATAACATGATAGACCGCAGCCCACGGCTTACACGGTCGATGATCCTGTTATTCTATTATATCACATCTGTGTGCGAAATTCCATACCTTTGCAAAATTTTAATAATTTCAGCGTTTATCCTCTCACCGGGCATTACTGCCGCTACCGAGGGCTGGCAGCTCATGGCTCCCCTTGCGCTGACACGCCCATCCGAGTTCTCCACGGGTACTCTGACAGCGGGCGAGAGCATAGCTTCCCGTATGCTCATGACCCGTTCGGGCAGAACTCCCTTGATCTTGGGAATGCTTCGGTTTAACGGAGCATGGAGTTCAAGCTCCGTCAGGAACTTTTCCAGCCTAAAAAGATCCTCCTCACTGTTATAGGGCGATATCATCAGCACCACTGCTGCGGGGTCGGAATACTCGCACTCCATCTTGTACCCGCGCATGATGTCCGCAAGTTCCCTGCCGTCATAACCTATCCGTTCCGCTGCAATGGTAATCTTCATGGGCTCTTCGGAAAGATCGGGGATACTCCGCTTATTCATAAGCGCCTTGATCTCGGCGATACGCTCACATCGGGCGCGTATCATCTCGGGGAGCTCTCCGTTCAGAAGATCGGCGCAGATATCCAGCGAGCCCATTATCAGATATGAAGGGCTCGTGGAACCAAGCAGCGCCATAGCGGGCTTTACAAGCTCGTCAAGCCCTTCGGGAGCGCTCTTAGCTATGTGCAGATATGCGCCGCCGGTATAGGCAGGGAGCGTTTTGTGCGCCGAATCGCATACGATGTCCGCGCCGAGTTCGAGGGGGTGCAGTCCCTTACCCGCGAATCTCAGATACGCCCCGTGAGCGTTATCGCAGATCAAAAGCACTCCGCGTGAACGGCATACATCAGCTATCCCCGCGATGTCCGCAAGATTCCCGTAATAATCGGGAGAGGTGATGTAGACCGCGTCAACAGGCTCACGGTCGAGCAGCTCGGAGACCTGCTGTGCCGTCACGGGACAAGCACAAAGCTCCGAACTCTCGGACGGTGCGAGCCATAAGGGGTCAATATCGAAAAGCGCACAGGCGCTAATAAACGCGCGGTGACAGTTCCGCGCCGCAGCTATGCGGACAGGTCTGCCGAGTAGCTGTCTGATGATACAAACAGAGGTCTTGATGGAAAGGCTCGATCCCTCCGCCGACCAGAAGCTCCTGCGTGAGCCGTAGGCGCGTGCGGTAAGCTGTTCTCCGCGGGCGATGATACCCTCGGGCTCAAAAAGCTCGTCCGCGCCCCTTATCTCGGTAAGGTCATATGGTTCGAGCCCGTGGAGCTTAACGCCCTTGTGTCCGGGCATATGAAAGCGCGAAATGCCCGAATCGGCATATTCCGCCGCGAAACTCACAAGACTTGAAATAGCTATCCCTCCCGCCGTTCAGCCGACGTATCGCCGCCGCTTTTGTTCTTATCCGATCTGTTATCGGTACGGCATATCGCAGCCACCGTCACTTTTTCCGCTCCCATATCTTTGAGCAGCCGAGAGCAGACATTTGCAGTAGCGCCTGTCGTGAAAATATCATCGCAGAGTATCACGCGCCTGCCCTTCAATGACGTACCGCTGTTTATATGGTAGGTAGTATCAGCCGAAGTGAAACGCTCCTCCATTCCGAGCTCGTGCTGGGCGACCTTGTTCTTCCTGTGAGCAAGCAGGTCGGGAACGTATTCTATGCCCGTTTCCCGCGAGAGCGCCCTTGCAAAGACCTCCGCCTGATCGTAGCCCCGTTTACGCTTCTTCGAGCGGTGCATGGGAACGGAGGTGATTATATCCGCATCGTCGCCGTCATCGACTGCGAGCTTCTCGACTATACGCTTTGCCGCGTAATCCGCAAAACGCACTCCCCGCCTGTTTTTGAGCGAAAGCACAGCGTCCCTTGCCGTGCCCGAATAATAGAACAGCGCTTCCGCACGGTCAAATGAGGGCGCTTCTCCGTTTATCTCCTCGGGAAAGATCGCCTGCCACGGTACGCCTTCAATGTATTCGAGCCCCGATTCACATTCCCCGCAAAGCTGCATATCCCAGCCTATCACCCTCATGCAGGCGGGACAGCGGGTGGGATAGATCAGGTCGAGAAAGAAATCAGAGCAGAGAAACCTCGGTCTGTTCAGCGTCATCACTGTTCATCTCCTTGAGAAGTTCGGTCAGACAGGTGAATCTTTCGTTGCGGCGGCAGTTGTCAATCATGAAGTCAATGCGCTCATTGTCGCCGACGATTATCAGCAGCTTTTTTGCGCGGGTCACGGCGGTGTACAGAAGATTTCTGTAATACAGCTTGTCAAAGCCCCTGAACACCACCAGTATCACCGCGTCATACTCGCTGCCCTGGCTCTTGTGGACTGTAATGGCGTAGGCAAGCTCCAGATCGGAGAGCATATCGGACTCATAGACCGTTTCCCTGCCGTCAAAATCCACGGTGAGCTGTTTTGTCAGCCTGTTGCAGGAGGTTATCCTGCCGATGTCACCGTTAAATATGCCCGCGCCGCTCTCGGTCTTGCCGCCGCTTTTCTTATGCCAGATCAGATCGTAATTGTTCTTGGTCTGCATGACCTTATCGCCGATACGGAAAATCGTGCCATGAGAGCTGACCTCGCTCTTGCCCGCAGCCTTCGGGTTCAGCGAATTTTGCAGTATGCTGTTGAGCTCGGAAGTACCCGCGGGGCCCTGCCTTGTGGGAGAGAGCACCTGAATGTCCTCAAAGGGCGAGAATCCATATGCGTCGGGCAGCCTTTTCCTGCAAAGATCGGATGTTAGCTGCTGCAAGCTCTGGTAATCGAGCCGCTGCATGAAGAAGAAGTCGTTCTCCTTATCGTGCAGGTCGATATGCTGACCGTTCACGATCTTGTGAGCGTTGGTGACGATAGAGCTTTGCTGCGCCTGACGGAATATCTGCGTCAGGCGCACTACGGGCATAACTCCGCTGCCGATGATATCCCGCAGCACGTTGCCCGCGCCCACAGACGGAAGCTGATCCGAGTCGCCCACCAGCACCAGTTTGCAGGTCATGGAAATACCCCTCAGTACCGCTTCAAACAGCAGCGTGTCTACCATAGACATCTCGTCGATGATGAGTGCGTCGCAGTCCAGCAGGTTCTTCTCATCGTGGATATAGGTCATGATATCGTCGCCGCCGGGCTTGACTTCAAGCAGGCGGTGTATGGTCTTTGCTTCGCAGCCCGAGATATCCGAGAGCCGTTTCGCGGCACGTCCCGTTGGAGCCGCGAGCATTACGTTCTTGCCCTGCTGCTTGAACAAGTCTATAATAGCGTTGAGCGTAGTGGTCTTGCCCGTTCCGGGTCCTCCCGTAATGACAAGGAATCCGTAGGATAATGCGAGGTTTATAGCTTTGCGCTGCAGCTCCTCGTACTTTATACCGCTGTCCTGCTCTGCCTTATCAATGACCTCTGAGAAATCTATCTTATTATCGTATGAGAATGATCTCATAACAGTCAATCTGCGGGAAATAAAATTCTCGGCGCGGAAATGATCGGCAAGCATTATGTATCTGCCGTTATCCTTATCAAATCTGAACAGCTGCTCGTCCGCAAGAAGGTCTGTCAGCACGCGGTCGAACTGCTGCTTGTCCGTTCCCAGAAGCCTACAGCTTTCCTTCGACAGCGTTTCTATCGGAAGGCAGGTGTGACCCTCGTTATTGAAGGTTTTGAGCACGTCGGTTATCCCCGCTGAGATACGCATATCGCTGTCCTGCGGGATACCGAGTTTCGAGGCGATAGCGTCCGCTTTGCCGAAGGAGATACCCACGCCGCTGATACAGAGGATATACGGGTTCGAGCGTATGAGCATTTCGGAATTGTCGCCCCAGCGCTTGAACGCCTTGACCGCCATAGACATGGGTATATCGTACTCAGCGAAGAATATGGAAAGCATTCTCACCGCGTAGAGCTTCTTAAACTGCTCGGCGATGTCCTCGGCTTTTTTCGGGTTTATCCCATCGACCTCCGCAAGGCGTTCGGGAGACTTTTCGATGATCTCTATTGTCTTGTCCCCGAACTTCTTCACGATAGCCTTGGCTTTCGCGGGACCTATGCCCTTTATGGCACCGCTGGCAAGGTATTTACGTATTGCTGCGGCGGTGGTCGGAAGGCTCCGCTCCCAGTATTCGCAGCGGAACTGCTCGCCGAACTTTGGGTGATCGACGAACTTCCCTGTGCAGACTACCTCCTCGCCCTCCTCGATGTTCCCCAGCTCTCCGACGACGTTCACAAGATCGTCCTCGGTTTTCAGCATGAACACGCAGAAGCCCGTTTCCTCACTGCGAAAGATGATCGCATCGACCTCGCCCGACAGCTTTTCAAGCTCATTTTCAGTATTATCAGTCACCTGAAGTATCCTCACTTATGTATTTTTCAGCCGCAAAGCGCTGCATAAACTCAACATCTTCCAGCTCATCGGCAAGCTCCGATGCGGCGATGTCATTTTCCCTGTTCCCGCAGCTCACAAGTATTATGAGTCTCCGATATCTGCTCTCTTTGAATCGGTTTTCCCAGTATAATGCCTTGATGAGCCGCATAAGCCGGCGCTTTTCTCCACGAAGCGGAACAACGGTTATGACCGCTTCCCTGCCCTTCTCGCCGAAAACAGCCCGTGCCGCAAGCAGAATAAGTACAGTCACGATCACGACTGCCCCAGTTATCGCACCTAACATAGTATCACCCCTTTATAGCATGATATGCTTCGGAGCGTGAAAAGGTCAAAACGCGGGCTGTCAACTCACTATACTATGATACCATATTTTCAGCGATTTGTCAACAAAAAACGGCTGCACCGAAATGCAGCCGTTTAAGCTTTGCGAATTATTTCTTTCTCGCGGCGATGTCAGCAAGAGCGTCCTTTCTCGAAAGGCTGATCTTGCCCTGATTGTCAATGTCCATTACCTTGACAACGATCTCGTCGCCAACGGATACGATATCCTCGACCTTCTCTACCCTCTGATTGTCCAGCTTGGAGATGTGGCAGAGACCGTCCTTTCCGGGAGCGATCTCAACGAAAGCACCAAAGGTCTTTATGGAAACTACCTTGCCCTTATAGATAGCGCCGATCTCGGGATCATGAGCGATGGTGTTGATGATGGCAATTGCCTGATTAGCCTTGTCAAGATCAAGACCCGAAACGAATACATTACCGTCTTCGTTGATGTCGATCTTAACATCGCACTCAGCGGAGATCTTCTGGATGACCTTTCCGCCCGAACCGATGACCTCTCTGATCTTATCAACAGGCACCTTGGTGGTGAGCATCTTGGGAGCCCACTTGTTAACAGTAGCACGAGGTGCGGGGATAGCCTTGAGCATGATCTCGTCGAGTATATAATCTCTTGCCTTGTGGGTCTTGGCGAAGGCTTCCTTGACGATGTCATAGGTCAGTCCATCGACCTTTATATCGACCTGTATTGCGGTGATACCGTTCTTGGTACCGCCTACCTTGAAGTCCATGTCACCGTAGAAGTCCTCAAGACCCTGAATGTCCACCATAGTCATCCATTCGCCGTTGTCCTTGGTGATAAGACCGCAGGAGATACCCGCAACAGGCTCCTTTATCGGAACACCTGCATCCATGAGCGCGAGGGTCGAGCCGCAGATAGAGCCCTGAGAGGTCGAACCGTTGGAGGAAAGCACCTCGGAGACCATTCTTATAGCGTAGGGGAACTCCTCTACCGAGGGGATAACGGGAACGAGAGCTTTCTCGGCAAGAGCGCCGTGACCGATCTCACGTCTTCCGGGACCGCGGGAGGGCTTAGTCTCGCCTACGGAATAGCTGGGGAAGTTGTAGTGGTGGATATATCTCTTGGTAACTTCCTCGTCGATGCCGTCGAGCTTCTGAGCATCGCTTACGGGACCAAGTGTGCAGACAGTAAGCACCTGAGTCTGACCGCGGGTGAACAGACCCGAACCGTGAACTCTGGGAAGCAGACCGACCTCGGCGGCAAGGGGACGTATCTCGTCGATGCCTCTGCCGTCAACGCGCTTGCCTTCATAGAGCCAGTTGCGGACGATCTTCTTCTGGAGCTTGTAAAGCACCTCGTCAAGCATTGCCGCCTGATCGGGGTACTGCTCGTCGTACTTCTCGTGAACAGCGTCGTAAACGGGCTTCAGTCTTGCGTCGCGGACATTCTTATCGTCGGTATCGAGGGCAGCCTTGACTTCCTCGCCGACCATTGCCTCTACCTCGTCCAGCAGGTCGTGGTCTATCTCCATAGACTGGAACTCAAACTTGGGCTTGCCGATCTGAGCCTTTATATCATTGATGAACGAGATCATCTTCTTGATCTCGGTATGACCCGCTATGATAGCATCGAGCATCTGATCGTCGGGCACTTCATCTGCGCCGGCTTCGATCATAACTATCTTCTCCATAGAGCCCGCAACTGTCAGATTCAACCTGTTATTCGCTCTCTGTTCGAGGGTGGGATTCAATACGAACTCGCCGTCAACAAGACCAACGCTGATACCCGCGATAGGACCGTTCCAGGGTATATCCGAGATGGATATAGCAATTGAAGCCGCGCACATACCTGCGATCTCGGGTGAGCAGTCGGGGTCAACAGCCATAACGGTCATGACTACCGATACATCGTTGCGCATATCCTTGGGGAAAAGGGGTCTGATGGGGCGGTCAACCATACGTGAAGCGAGGATAGCCTTATCGGTGGGCTTACCCTCACGTTTGGTAAAGGAGCCGGGGATCTTTCCTACCGAGTAGAGCTTCTCCTCAAAGTCTACGGAGAGCGGGAAAAAGTCGATACCGTCACGGGGCTTCGCGGAAGCGGTGACGTTTGCCATAACTACAGTCTCACCGTAGCGCACCCAGCAGGAGCCGTTAGCGAGCCCGCAGGTCTTGCCGGTCTCAACAACGAAGGGTCTGCCTGCGTATGTAGTTTCAAACTTCCTGTAATTCTCAAACATTGTTCGATCATTCCTTTCAGTCAAAATGCTCGGAAACGGTGAACAATTTAGCAGAAAGCACAGCCTGCGAACCTTGTTCACAAGCTCTGTTCAATGCTAATTGCGTTCACCGTCGCCGTTTCCAGTAGTTAATTGATGATGTATAAAAACACTTAAAGGCAGAAACGGACGAACCGCTCTGCCTGTGTGTTTTTCGGAAAATTACTTACGGATACCCAGCTTCTCGATGGTAGCTCTGTATCTCTCGATGTCCTTGCTCTTGAGGTAAGCGAGGAGGTTTCTTCTCTTGCCTACCATTTTGAGCAGACCTCTTCTCGAATGGTGGTCTTTCTTGTGTACCTTCAGGTGCTCGGTGAGGTCGTTGATCCTCTTGGTGAGAATAGCGATCTGTACCTCGGGGGAACCGGTGTCGGTAACATGAGTTCTGTTAGCTTCGATAACAGCTGTCTTTTCGTCTTTTCTTAACATTGTCTATACCTCTTTCAATAAATTTCTCCGTCAAGGAAGGCTAAGGCAGGTATAATTCTCCGTGGGAGCATGACCCTAAGTCTGCCTTGCGGAATTCTCGCCGTTCAAACGACTATATTATTATACACCAATTTGCCACGTATGTAAATACACTTCACAGAAAATTTACACTTTGAAATACATTCCATTTTAATCAAAAAACTGCACAGCCCGAAAGCTGTGCAGCTCATGTGATCTAAGTTAAGCTATTAAGTGTTCTTCTTAGCCCAGCTCAGCGAAATACTTGATGGTGCGAACCATCTGGCTGGTGTAGCTGTTCTCGTTGTCGTACCAGGAAACAACCTGTACCTCGTACAGATCATCAGCAATCTTGGAAACCATGGTCTGGGTAGCATCGAACAGCGAGCCGTATCTCATGCCGATAACGTCGGAGGATACGATAGGATCGGTGTTGTAGCCGAAGCTCTCGGAAGCAGCAGCCTTCATAGCAGCATTGATGCCCTCAGCGGTAACGTCAGCACCCTTTACAACAGCGGTAAGGATAGTGGTGGAACCGGTCGGAACAGGAACTCTCTGAGCGGAGCCGATGAGCTTGCCATTCAGCTCGGGGATAACAAGACCGATAGCCTTAGCAGCACCGGTGCTGTTGGGAACGATGTTTGCAGCGCCTGCTCTTGCTCTTCTCAGGTCGCCCTTTCTGTGAGGACCGTCGAGGATCATCTGGTCGCCGGTGTAAGCATGGATAGTGCTCATGATACCGCTCTGGATAGGAGCATAGTCGTTCAGAGCCTTAGCCATAGGAGCGAGGCAGTTTGTGGTGCAGGAAGCAGCGGAGATGATCTTGTCATCAGCAGTAAGGGTGTTCTCGTTTACGGAGAATACAATGGTCTTGAGATCCTTGCCTGCGGGAGCAGAGATAACGACCTTCTTAGCGCCTGCGTCGATGTGAGCCTGGCTCTTCTCCTTGGAGCAGTAGAAGCCTGTGCACTCGAGAACTACGTCAACGCCGATCTCGCCCCAGGGCAGTTCAGCAGCGTTAGCCTTAGCATAGATCTGAAGGGTCTTGCCGTCTACGGTGATGGTGTTAGCCTCATCGTCAGCCTCAACGGTGTGAAGGTTCTCGCCTATTCTTCCGCAGTAGCCGCCCTGAGCGGTATCATACTTGAGAAGATCTGCGAGCATGGAAGGCTTGGTAAGGTCGTTGATAGCAACGATCTCGTAACCCTCAGCGCCAAACATCTGTCTGAACGCAAGACGACCGATACGGCCAAAACCATTAATAGCAACTTTTACTGACATAGAAATTATACCTCCTATAAGATTTTTCAGTCAGCAGCCGCAGATAGTGTATATCCGCAGCCCATGATATAATTATACTACATCGGAATATTTTTTTCAAGTGTTTTTTGCAATTTTATGTAATAATTTTATAAAAAATTTCCGTTTTGGTTAAAAATCACAAAAATGCACCCAATATCTCTTGCGTTCCGTACAAGTCATTGAGAAATTCAAGTATGATCCGAGGAGTTATCGCAAGAGAAGCGCCTTCATCGAGCAGCTTCATCTGACCTGCATACCTTTCCGCGAATATGTCCGCGGGAGGGATAACAAACACCTCTCTCCCCTGCTCGGCAGCGTGCGAAGCAGTATTCAGCGCCCCGCTGCTGCTTCCCGCCTGAACGATCAGTACGCAGTCCGCCATGCCAGATATAAGGCGGTTCCGCACCTTGAAGGAATCCCTGTCGGGTGCTTTGGTCGGAAGATATTCCGAAACGACAGCACCTTTCTCCGCGATACGCCGCTTGATACCCTCGGAGTGATAGGGATAATCATAGAGTATCCCGCATCCCAGCACAGCCGTAGTTGAGCCGCCCGCGTCCATAGCACCGAAATGCGAAGCGCGGTCTATGCCCCTTGCGAAGCCGCTTATTATATTTACCTCACCGAACCGCACCAGATCACCCGCGAATCTTCCCGCGACCGCTTCGGAATACCCGTCAGCCTCGCGCTTGCCCACCATAGCGACGGTACTCATACGGTTCACAGCCCCGATGTCGCCAAGCACAAACAAGAGCTGCGGAGGGTCGGCGATATGTCTTAGGTCTTCGGGATAATCGTCACATTCGGGTGTCACGATATGTATGCCGCCGCTCTCGCACTTACCGAGGATATAGTTCAGATAGTTGTCCTCAATGACCCTAAGTCTGCTGACATAGTAATCTTCGGAGAGCCGTTCGTCATGCATGAGGCAGTAGAACAATTCTTCCTCACGTTCTGTTCCGATATCATCCGTCATCACAGCGCTCCCTGCACCAAAAGCGATGAGCAGACGAAGCCTGTCCTTTATTCCGAGTGCCATATCACTTCAACACCTCATCTAATATTTTCGCAAGCAGGTTCAGCGGCAGTCCCACGATACTGTAATAATCCCCCACGATCTTCTTGACCATAAGGCTCCCGAGCCCCTGGATCCCGTAGGCTCCCGCCTTGTCCATAGGTTCGCCTGTTGCAACATAAGCGTCGATATCCGCTTCCGAAAGTTCATTGAAGATCACGCTGGCAGAGCTGAGGTTTTTGCGGTATCTGCCCTTATAGTAAACACAGAGCCCGCTGGAAACGAAGTGGGTCTTCCCCGAAAGCTCGGAAAGCATTCTTTTCGCGTCGGAAGTGCTTTTAGGCTTGCCGTAGAGCCTGTTATCAAGCACCACCGCCGTATCGCAGGCTATAACTATAGTGTCATCATCGGGCTTGCAGCGTTCGACAACTTCCCTGCACTTCTGCTCGGCAAGCTCAACGGGAACGAAAAATGCTGTATATCCCTCAGGAATGATCTCTTCGCCGTATGCGGGCTCTATCTCGAAATTGTCTGTTATGTAGGCAAGCAATTCTTTCCTTCGCGGAGAAGCCGAAGCAAGTATCACCCGCTTATCCGTGAGCCGCTTCCCAAGATCGAACACACTCATATAAATATCTCCCTTCGGTATGAATACAGCCCCGCTAAAGGCAGGGCTGTGTACTTTCTTCCAAAAAAGATCAGGAGTGAAATTATCCGCAGATCACTTTCTCTCAATCTCGATACGTGCTCCGCAGCTGGAGCAGAAAAGTGCATCGGGAGTTTCGATATAGCCGCAGCTGGGGCATACTTTCTCCGTGGGAGCGGGCTTCTGAATGTTCACGGGTTCACCGTCCGCAGCTTCTTCCTCGGCGGACTTTGCAGATTCCACCTTAGTTCCGCAGTAAGGGCAGAAAAGCGAATCCGCAGAAACGTCCTTGCCGCAGTTTACGCACTTGCTGAACCCGCGAAGCTCTTTGAGCTGCTCGTTCAGGATACCGTTGCGGGCGATCAGCTTGTCGATCTCGTCCGAAAGCTCAAGTACCTCGTCATCTGCGATGGTGTCCATCAGACGTGCCTTGACCGCAACACCGATCTTTTTCATGAGCTTGTCGATCTGATTGGTGTTCGCATTGATCTCGCTGTTGATCTTGGCGGTCTCGGACATCTTCTTTGCCGAGTTCTGAATGTTGTTCGCGCCTGTTGTGATCTTCTCACTGAGTTCCTCAAAAAATCCCATAGTTGTCCACCTCTTCTTAATATTCCTCGGTCTCATACAGCGGCTGATCGCCGTCGAGACCGTAAGTTTCTTCCGTTTCGTTTTCGCCCGATACGCTATCGCTGTCCGTATCGGCTCCCGCAGGAACATTGCTCTCAGACAGCTTCAGCTCGGTATCGAGATAGTAGTGCCTTAGAATACGGTCATAGCTCCAGCCGTGATCGGCGTAGCCCTTAGCACCCCACTGCGACATTCCGACGCCGTGTCCCCAGCCGAAAGTCCTGAATATCACATTGCCGTCCCTTACATCTATACGCAGAGCCTGTGATTTAAGATCGAAGGTGTCCTGTAGAGTGCGGCAGGTGATACGCTTCTGACCGTCGATATTGATGTAGCCTACATACCGTCCGCTGTAGATATCCTCGGGCACGAACCAGTTTTCCGCATTGTCCGACATAACGATACCGCAGGCTGATTCCAGCGCCGCTTTGACTTCCGACTGCGTCAAAACCGTTTCCAACCCGTAATACGGGTCGTCCTTGTCGTACTTACTGACAACGCATCTGAGGTAAGGATAATCAATATCCCATATCCGCTCGCTCTCCACCGAATATCCCGCGGTAGAAGCCGAATAAACGGCATTTATTATGCTCCCGTCATAATAAAGAGCCTGTCCCTCCACAGAGAACACCAGCTTTTCCAGCTTGTCATTGTAATCGGCATTCATGCCTATGGTCGGGACTATCCCGCGCTCGTCGCAGAACCGCAGATGGCAGTACGCCGCAACGGTCTGTGCCTTGATAGCCTCATCAGCCCAGCCCGAACCGATCTCGTTGTTTATCATCTGACATAAAAGCTCATGTCCGTTCACGGTGCGATAACTCCCCGAACGTTCGTCGAATACGTTGTAATATTCATTGGCAATGCTCCGCGTCTTGGTGAGCTTTACCTCCTCGGGGTTGGGGTCGTAGATCTTTGTGGCGTCGTACTCATATACCGCATCGGGAGCGGGCGGTCCTGACTTCTCTTCTTTCTTTGATTTCTTCTTTGAAGTCTTTTCAGCCTTCTGTGTTTCTTTCGGAATATCTATCTGAATGAGCATGGTATACTCTTCGAGAGCCGCCTTGCGAACTGTACTCTTGTCATGCTTCGGGAGTTTTATATCAAGCGCCGTATATGTACGTGCGGACTTTACCTCCGCCGCCTTAGAAGCAGCTCGGGACATCACCATGACCTCCGCTGTTTCACAGCTCTCGGTATATTCGCCTCTATAAGAATTCTCGGCAGTACGCACGGGGATCTCTTTCTTTTCCCCTATCGCCTCATTATGTGACATAACGATCATACCGTTGGCGGCTATCATACCCGTTCCGAGCAAAACAGGCACTACGCCCGAAAATAGTTTTTTCGACATTTTTTTCATACGATGATAAACTCCTTTTCGGGCGAAATGATGTGTTTGAATATACACCAAAAAGTCAAGGCGGCTTTTTACTGCCTTGACTTCGGTATCGTTGAATTGTTTATTTAAAGTACCTCTGCCCGTCAAGCTCCATGCAGAACTCCAGCGACTCGAACCACGAGCCTGTCTCGCCGCCCACATACTGGGGTGCGTAATAGTAGATAGCTCCGTTGGTATTGTCCTCGCCCATGAGTGCCCTTCTTGCGCACTCTATGGTGTTTTCGCTGGGAACGGTGCTTCCGCTGTAGTACCCGTAGATAGCCGTAAACTGGTTATCCTGAGTAAGCACACCCGAAATGCTGTTCGGGAATCTCGGGTCCTTCACACGGTTCAGGATAACGTTCGCAACGGCGATCTTGCTCTGCTCCGAGCAATTTCCGACTTCGCCCTGCAATACATAGCATAGCATATCGAACTCGTCCTCTGTATGCTCAACGACTGCACCCGAATATGTATCTGTGCTGACCTCGGGAGCGTTCTCGGTAAGGTACTTCTTCATGCAGAAGCCGCTGCTCCCGTCAAACTTCACTCTGTACCAGTCATCGGTATAACCCGTAACGATGACCTCACTGCCCTCGGGTATAACGAGCATCACATCATCATCGAGTGAAGCACCCGTCCGCAGATTTACCTTCTCGGCGGTGTAGAGCGTCATAGCCGCACAGCTCTTGACATCCTCCTCCGCTACAGCGCCGATGTTAAGTGTCCTGCCGATATCTTCGGGCTCCTCACCCTCATCGGTAATGACCTCTATTTCGGGTGTATCGGTCAGCAGCTCAATGCTGTCCTCGGCAGTTGCAACTATACTTGTGATCTCCTCAGCCTCGGTAATTGCCGCCGTTGTGGTCGTAGTTTCCGCAGAAGTCTCTGTCACGGGCTCTGTCTTCACAGCTTCGGTCTCAGAGGTCTTTTTACTCTCGGAGGCTTTCTTGGTCTCGGTCTTTTTCTTGGAGCTTTCCGCGGACTTTACTGCTGTTTTCTTTGTTGAAGCAGTAGTCTTTTCGGATTTTTTATCCTCCTTGTCCACCGCCTTAACAGTGTCTATCAGAAGATCGTACTCGTCTATGCCCGCCTTTTTGATGGTAACGGTCGCGGGAGATACCTCAGCCGCAGCATCGTAAGTATCGGGAGTGCTGTCAACAGCAGTCGCCGCATTCTCTGCCTTTGAAACAGAGGTGTCGGCATCGGAATAAATATCCGAACCATTATCAACAGGGATATTCTTCCCTCCGACAAATGCGTAAACACCGACCGCGCTTACAGCGAGTATAGCCATGACACCCGCGCTGAGCGCCGCGCCTGCCCGCTTAACGAAGGTGATCTCGTTTCCCGAGCCTTCTGTTTCATAACCGAATTGCTTCATGTTGATCACATTACCTTTCCGACAGCTCTTTTGAACTGTCCCGAGCCGTACTGTGAGCGAATACGGCAGATACCGCGGACACGGCAGCTAAAGCCTTAATAGCTCCAACCGAGATACTTCTTCTGATTTCCCCAGGCGTTTATCCACACCTGCGGGAAATAAATATCTTTGTCCTTTTTCTCTTTGTAAGAAGCGATTATCGCGTCCTTATCGTCGTCGGAATCGAGCTTCTTTGCAACGATGACCCATCTCATATCCGCTACCTCGTTTGAGCAGGTCGAGAGCGTTATGTAATCATCGTCGTCGTCACACTGAACATCGCAGGAATACCACGAAGCCTTTTCAACATTCTGTATCCACTTCGTAAAAGTACGGTCGGTGTTGTTGAAATTCCTGTAGCGCCAGTAATCGAATAGGTGATCATTATCCTGATCCTCGTTAATAGCGCCCACGAAGCAGCCTATTATCACGTATTCCTGTCCTGTTTCGTAGATCGTGTTGAACTCGATTATCGGACATTTTTTCAGAAGCTCCACACCGCCCTTATACTCCGCAAGATGAGTAAACGATGTTCCGAGCTTTCTCATATGGTGACCGTAGATTATGATGTCATCGGGCTGTCCTTTTTCGTCGATCGGAACGACGTAATCGGCATATATGCTTCCCGACTCATACGGCTGACCATCAATATTGTGCGTCAGATAATAATCATTATCTTCGTGCTGAACAACGGGGAAATTGATATATTCCTTACCCTCCGAGTTTAAGAACCCGGGGATCTTTATCCAGCCCACGACTTCCTTGTTTCGCTTGATAAGGCTCTTAGCCCAATCCTGCACGACGCGCTTTTCCATGGTCGGAGCAGAAGTACCACCGTTATCCACGGCAGCTCCTCCGCCGTAGGTGAGCTCGTCCTCGAAATCGGGTTCAAGGGACTGTATCTGTGCGGAATACTCAAGAGTCTCCTTATCGGTCTCGAGAAAACTTGTCAGATCGTTCAGCGAAGAAGCAAAGAGAACGATCGAGCCGACAAAGATCACTTTCCGCACGATCTCACCCGCGCTGTCACCCTTCCACGGGATAAAGTATTTGAAAAACCTTACAAAGAAATTAGATTCATCGGTCTCCTTATTGATACCGCTCATCTCGTTACACATAGACATATTCGATGACCGCACCTTTCTTCGATAAGCGACGACTCAAAAAAAGTTCGCCGCAGTTTGCCAAGTTCATTCGCGATAATGAATCATCTTTCGTAATTCTTTTCTTCATAAAGCAGAACTGATAAGCACACAGTTACCCGTTGCATATATTTTACAACATTTCGTACTGCTTTGTCAATAGCTTTTGTAACCGATTCGTTATATTTATTCATTTTCGCAAAATGCCCTCAATGATTTTTTGTCACTATGCACATAAAAACATCTGCTGAATTTGTCGAAATGTGATTTAGTATTTTAATTTAACATAATTTTCCCACCTGCCGACTGTCCGAAACGTAACCCTCCCGTAACAAATCGTACAGTTTTCGACATAGTTTTCGTTTTTTCGCAGCCTTCCGAAACGCATGGATTATTCGCGTTTTTTTGACTTCGGGGAGTATTTTTGTACAGTTTAACTGTACATTTCTAAGGACAATCAGGTTACAAAATGGTTTCAATTTAATCACTTTGTAATTTTCAGACTGTCCGAAAAAGCACACAGTTATCTTTTATCAAAGTTCTACCGTACTCTCGCCGCAGCGTATAAGACGGAAGCTCCTTTTCTCTATTGCTTCCTTTATCATAGGCTCGAAATCGAATCTGCTCTGTCCCTTTTCCACGTCTTCGAGTGTAGGACGGGTCTTGGGGTGCTTGGGGGTGAACACGGTGCAGCAGTCCTCGTAAGGAAGTATGGAGGTGTCGAATGTCCCGATGTTACGCGCCGTCGTTACTATCTCGGACTTATCAAGACCTATGCAGGGACGAAAAACGGGCATCCTGCACGCAGCGTCGGTGCATACGATAGCACCCATAGTCTGGCTCGCCACTTGTCCCATGCTCTCGCCCGTGATAAGGCAGGAGCAATTTTCTATGTCACAGATACGCTGGGCTATCTCCATCATCAGTCTTCTCATGATGATCGTGAACAGCTCCTCGGGGCAGTTATCGCGTATAGCTACCTGTATATCTGTGAACGGCACACAATGAAAGGCAATGTCCCCGCAGTAGAGCGCGATCTCCTCCGCGAGCTTTTCGACTTTCAGACGGGCACGTTCGGAGGTGTAGGGGGGCGCTTCAAAATGTATCGCCTGTATCTGAACGCCGCGTTTTGCCATCATATAGCCTGCCACCGGAGAGTCAATACCGCCCGAGAGCAGCAGCATTCCCCTGCCGCTTGTTCCGATAGGCAGACCGCCCGCGCCGTCTTCACGAAGAGCATTGACAAAGGCGTATTTCTCGCGTATCTCCACCGTTACGGTGACATCAGGCTGTCTGACATCGACGGTCAGGTGCGGGAAGTGTTCGAGTATCTTTCCACCCAGCTCCGCGCAGATCTCGGGGGATTTCACGGGGAACTGCTTATCGGCACGTTTCGCCTCGACCTTGAAGGTCTTGACACCGTTCAGGGCGTCGGCGAGATAGTCCATAGTATCGTTCAGCACCGAATCCATAGTCTTTGCGACTTCGAGAGCCCTGCACAGCTTAACGATACCGAATACGTGCTTTAGTGCGTCCATGACCTCGTCCATGTCTATATCCTCATCAAGAGGGTAAACGTACAGCGTGGACTGTGCGCGGTGGTAATCGAACTCACCCAGCTTTTTCAGACGCCTGCGGACATTTTTCACAAGCACCGATTCAAAGGTCGATTTGTTCAGTCCTTTCAGCGCTATCTCTCCGAATTTGCATAAAATTATCTCTTTCATCTTTCTTTCCTTTCCCGATTTTTGTCGATTATCCTCTTATATTATATAGTATAGAACGTTGGTTTACTTGACTTTGAGCAACGTATGCTGCGCTTCCTTCAGTGCCCTCATAAGCTCGTCAATGTCGGCTTCCGTATTATCTGACGAAAAGCTGATCCTCAGCGTAAAATCCGTGAGCCTTTCGGGAGCGCCGAACTGTGCGGGGATAGAGCTTTTTTTGCCTTTCGAGCAAGCCGAACCGCTGGAAACGTATATCCCCTGCTGTTCAAGGAAATGCAGCAGAACTTCGGAGCGAAGCCCCTCGGCTGCAATGCTGTTGACATAAGGCGAGCCGTTCTCGGGTGAATTATAAACAAGCCCCTCTGCGGCGTTCACACGGTCTTTCAGCAGGTCGGAGAGCGCTTTGACATGAACATATCTTTTGTCCATATTTTCAGAAAGTTCGGATACTGCAGCTCCGAAAGCCGCCATAAGCGGCACCGATTCCGTCCCCGAGCGGAAGCCTCTTTCCTGCCCTCCCCCGAACATCAGTGAGGGGATATGAACACCTTTCTTTATGTATAGCGCACCGATGCCCTTAGGTGCGTGGACCTTGTGACCGCTCAGTGAGATCATGTCCGCATTCAGTTTCTTGCTGAGAACGGGCAGCTTCATGAATGCCTGTACCGCATCACAGTGGGTCAGGGTATCGGGGTACATACGCTTGATCTTCAAGAACGCTTCCGCAACGGGCAGGACCGCCCCGACCTCATTGTTCACCAGCATACAGCTCACAAGGCAAGTATCCTCATTTACTGCCGCAACTATATCCTCCACTTGAAAAGCACCGTCGCGGGGAGATACATTCACGACCTCAAAGCCGCGCTGTGAAAGCTGTCGGCAAGGCTCTGCTACGGCGGGGTGTTCCACCGATGTGGTGACTATGCGCTTCTTGCGTTTGCCCACCGACATAGCCGCACCGAATACCGCCGTATTGTCCGCTTCTGTAGCCCCCGAAGTAAAGAATATTTCCTCCGCGGTGCAGCCGAGAGCCGAAGCGATAGTCTTTCGCGCAACCGAAACGGTCTGTGAAGCAGTGAGTCCGAGCTTGTGCAGCGACGAAGGATTGCCGAAATGCTCCTCTGTCATGGCATTAACAGCTGCATCGACCGCCGAAGGGAGCGGCTTGGTAGTTGCAGCATTATCAAGATATATCATTAAAGATCAAAGCCCCTTTCATATGCTATCCTTATATTATAGCACATCTCCCGTCGGATTTCAAGCCTCCGGTAAAAAAATCCATTTGAACATATATACAATAAACCGCCCTCTGTCACGTTATCCGTACAGAGGGCGAAATAATTCTTTATTAACCCAAGAGATAGTATTATATCAGTTCAACATCCCAGCTTGCAAGATACTGCTGGAGCAGTGCAAGATCCTGAAGGTCTACTTTTTCGTCACCGTTCACATTGGCGGCAGAAAGATCGATCTCTACGTCCCAATGTGCAAGATACTGCTGAAGCAGTGCCAGATCGACCATTTCAACCTTTCCGTCATTGTTCACGTCACCCGGAATGCGATCCGTGCTGTCACCGGAACCGCTTCCGCTATCCGAACCCGAACCGCTTCCGCTGTTGTCGATAGTTGTTATCTTTTCGGGATCGAAAGGATTGACTGCATATAGATGAGGCGTGCCCGACTTTGTGACGTACCACTTTACAAGTCCGTCAGAGCCTACAAAAGGCTGACAATCGGAGAGCCTTACGTTCTCCGGCTCGGTAATAGCAGAGGTGAGGTTCCCGCTGCCGTCAATAGTGCAGATTTTGACGGTAGGAGTATCGTGATCCTTGCTTTCCTCCCACATGACCATAAAGCTGTCATCGGCGAGCTTGACGAGCTGAGGAGTGTATACGGTTATACCCGAATCTTCGGGATAGTCGGTAAGCATTATAACTTCCGAGCTGTCAAGTGTCTTGGAGGTTACCGAAATGAAAACATTGCGTTGTTCGGAGGTGTCAAAGTTATCCTGATTTATCGTATTTCCCGCAATGATGCAGTTTTCGGAGCTGAGCTCGAAGCCACCCAGTGAAACGCCTGTGCGGTTATCGCCGACCTCTCCCGCGATAGTAAACGGATCGGTGGTATATGATACTTTTTTTACACTCGCGCCGATGTCCGAAGAAAGGATAGTCACCGCGCGGGGATGTGCGTCGCCGTGATCGACCCTATAGATCTTCTCGCCGTCGGTGCGGATAAACTGGTTGAAAGAGTGGCTGATGCTGCCCTCTCTTATACTCATGATGCCGAAATAGCTGTCATCCACGGTCATGTCGGCTTCGTTTATCACGAAGATCATGTTTGACTGGTGGTGATCGCTGTAGATCAGGTGGCAGGTGTAGATATAGAGTTTGCCATCGACTTCTGTCATTCTGAGCGAACCGGAATCAAAAGGCTCATAGGTGTTGGCGCCGTTGACAGTTGCCTGAGAGACCCGCTTCCAGTCCTTGGTATACTTAACAGCTCTGATCACCTCAAAACTGTCAGTCTCCTTTTCGTTCCTCTGACCGTAAACGATGAAATTAAAGTCCTCACCGAGAAAAATACCGCCGAAGATGGGAAGCTCGTCCGCTATTTTCCGAGAAGACAGCAGTTTGGAGCCGTCCGCTGAGTAAGTCTCGATAACTACTTCGTTACTGATATGCTCAACTCTGATGAGACTGCCGTCAGACTGTTCAGCCATGTAGGAATTAACTACATTTCCGTGAACGGAATAGTTATTATCGGAAACATTAGTGGAGGAAGCGCCCGTAGCCGCAAGGTCATAGCTCGTGCCGCCCGCCTGAGACTGTGCCGTGTCCTTTACCGTGACCTTACACTGCGCCGAAACACCGTCTCTGTTTTTGGCTGTGATATATGCAGTTCCCGCATGAGTTCCGTAAACGATACCATCGCTGTTAACGGAAGCGACAGCAGGATCGCTTGTGCTCCAGTTGATCTTCTCGGAATAGCCGCCGTCGCCCTCTGCTGTCAGCTTAAAGGAAGAACCTGCGTCAATTGTCACATTTTCGCTGTTGAGGGTCAGCTTTGTGGTCTTTATCCATGTGAATTTCTGGAGATAGTAGCTGTCGCTCTGTTTCTCGACCGCTATCACATCGCTGCTGCTGCGTAAGAGAGAGAATACCGAGTGTGCCGATTCGCGGGAAGCGATAGCTTCGCCGTCTGCTGTGCCGATCTCGTCGATAACGCTCTTTCCTCTGACCGTGATGACCGTATTCTCGGAGCCGAATCCCGCAACAGTCCTTGAGCCAATGGCACCTGTGAGCATACTTCCGTTGCTGTCCGCTTCGTAATCTCTCTCGATATTGAGCAACAGTGACTTGTTTGCATCGGGGAAAGTCGATGTGTCAAAGACCTTGACGCTTTTTTGTGCGGGTGTATCCACGCAGAAATACTTCCCGTCCTCAAAGGAGATATGTCTGCCAAGATAAGAACTCTTTCCCTTTTCGATGTCATCATAACCTATCAGAGCCATATAATCCGACTCGGCGGACAGCTTATTACCTTTCACAGTACCCGTATACAGGCCATAGACATCGTAGGTCTTGCTCGAAGAACCCCATGTACCGCTGCCTTCGTAGCAGAAATTTCCTGTTGCGGGATCTGCGGCACCGAACCTTCTCATCTCGCAGGGCAGACTGACTTCATCAAGCACCTCAAGCGAGCTGTCGTTCAGCGACATGAAATTCTTAGATACCAATGCTCCCGAACCATCGTCAACGCTTTTGGTGTATGAGAAATAAAGCCTATCTGCGCTGTCTGCACCAACGTTCATATAAGCCTTTATATCGCTGTCCGGCAGTACCTGCGAGTTAGTAATAGCCATGCTGTCGAGATCATAGGTGATCAGCGCGTACAGTCCCGCACTGAAGCTGCTTGTTCTCGGAGTGCCGCTCAGATACGTTTCTTTCCACCTCGGCTTCACGAGAACATAGAGCTTACTGCCGATTTCATATGAGTCGATCATCTGTACCGTCGTAACGGAAACGTCCGATAACTTTGCGCCTCTGTCGGTATAATTAGCCTTTACGTATTCTTTGATAAGCTCGGGAGACAGTGTAAAAGTACAGAGCGATCCGTAGCTTCCGTCGTCAAGCGAAAGGAACGAGAGCTTCTTGCCGTTAAGGAAATATATGCCGTTATTTTTTTCATTATAGATCTGTCTGCATTGACTTTCGGTATTCGTATAATCAATGAGCTCACTCGGAAGAGCGACCGCGCTGCCCTTATTCAAAGCGCTGATATCCAGACTGCCATCAGGATCGCTCACTCCCGCGGCATCTGCGCTCAAAGGCAGAGCCCCGTATTCGTAAAATACCGCACCGCTCCCAAGCACCATGACAAGTGCGCAAAGAGCCGCAACTATCCTTTTTTTCATAGATCATTTCCCCTTTCACCGAGATCGGCGAGACCCAAATATATACATTTTAATTATATCAGTATTCACTGTTTTTGTCAACTATTCTAACGATTTATAATCAAAAATTTACGAAAAATCTAAAAAGGGCAGCCTTTTTTCAAAGCTGCCCAATGAGATCGTATCGTATCACTGTTCGCCGTAAACGGCTATCGTCATAAGTATCCCTCCGACAACAACATTCATTCGTGCGATAAGGCTCTCATGATTTTCAAGAACATAATCAATATCTTCATTTTTGCAGGCGTCCTCTACCTTCCGCGCATATTCCGAAAGCGCCTTTGCACCTATGGTCATGGACGCGCTTTTCAGCGAATGAACGTAAACGCGGTACTTATCCCAGTCCTTGAGAGTGAAGTAGGCATTCATCATAGCCTCCCTGTCGCGGGAGCTGACCGCAAATTCGCTCAGCATCTCTCTGTAGAACTTAGGATCGTTCATACAGTATTTCATGCCGATAGCGGTATTCAGACCGCTCGCCTCGAGCATCGAAAAGAAGGAAAAAAGGCGTTCGCCCTTGTTATCCTGCTCGCCGTTTTCACCCGAAAACCCGCCTTTCTCATCGGGTGTATGCTCGCGCATGACATAATCGGTATCCTCCTCGATTATCGTGAGCATTATCATGGCGTATTTGGGGTCGAACTGAGTTCCCATATTCTGCAATAATTCATTTTTGATGTACCCCTGAGCATATATATCGTGATAGCTTCTGCGCGAGGACATAGCATCGTAGGCATCGGCGACCGCCAGCATACGCGCCTCCTCGGGGATCTTTTCACCCGAAAGTCCGTCGGGATAACCCTTACCGTCAAAGCGCTCGTGATGCCACCTTGCTCCTACAGCCAGCTTAGGCATCTCGTTGATATTTTTGAGTATGTTGCTGCCTATGACCGGATGAGTTTTGATAACGGCGTACTCCTCGTCCGTCAGCTTGGATGGCTTGTTTATCACAGAATCGGGTATACCTATCTTGCCGACATCATGGAGCAGACCCATCATGTAGATCTCTTCCTGATACTTGTCGCTCTTGCCCGCACGCTTTGCGATCTCGCGGGCGTATTCGGCAACTCTCGTGGAGTGCCCCTTCGTGTACTTATCCTTGGCGTCGATAGCACCCGCAAGAGTCTTTACCACCTGCATAGACAGCTTCTCATTTCTGTCATGCTCTTTGATGATCTCGCCGCTCATGCGCTTGACCTCGCTTTTAAGGTCGTTCTGTAACCGCGCAAGTTCAAGAGTATGCTGAACGCGCAGGAGCAGTATAGTATCAACGAAGGGCTTGACGATAAAATCCATCGCCCCCGAGGAAAGTGCTTTTGTCTCGGTGTCGGAGTCACCGTCGGAAGTCAGGAAGATAACGGGTATGTGTCTGCCCCTTTTCATTTTTTGCAGGCGTTTGAGCGTCTCAAATCCGTCTATACCCGTCATATAGATATCGAGCAGGATAAGATCGGGCTTTTTGTCCTCCACATATTCAAGAAGCTCCTCGCCCGAAGCAAGGCAGTCCACATCATATCCGTTAAAGCTCAGTATACGTTCGGCGGTCTTGAGATTAAGCAGATCGTCGTCCACTACAGCTATCAGTTTGCCCATATATATCCTCCTCCGTTTTCTCCCTCACTTATGGGAAGATCAAAGCGTTATTCATCGGTCTGTGTATTCCGTTATCAGGAAATTTTAAAAAATCGAAGCATATTAAGAATACCAATTATTATTATAGCATATTCGGAAAAAATAATCAAGAGCTTTTAGACAATTTATTAAAAATTTTATCTTATAAATTTATGTTCCTAAAGCAAGCGGGCAAATCTCACCAAAGAGCTGTCATATTTCTATCAAAAGACTGTGCATATATACAAAATTCGGTTCGATATCACAAAAACCGTTACTTTTGTGGTAAAATCAGCATTAGTATACGAATGCATTCAACAACAGCAAAGGGCGGTGAGAGATGATGTCGGAGGAAGAAAAAGACCTACAGTTCGTGATGGAGAGATACGGCAGGATAGTCAACGGCATCATCTTCTCGACACTCAGAACGCGGTCGGAGCGTGAGGATATCTTCCAGGAGGTGTTCCTGCTATACTACACGAAGGAGCTTCATTTCACCGATGAGAGGGCGCGGAAGGCGTGGCTCATACGCACGGCGGTGAACCTCTGCCGCGCCGCCGACCGCTCCCCGTGGAACCTGTTCCGAAACGGTGAGGAGTTCGACCCCGAGAGCGTCAGGTACGACGAGAGCCCGCCCGACAATACGGAGCTTTGGCAGGCGGTCATGAGACTCAAAGAAAAGTACCGCCTGCCGCTGTATCTGCATTACTTCGAGGAAGTCCCGATAGCCGAGGTCGCGGAGATAATGCGGATAAGCGAGGGCGCTGTGAAAATGCGGCTCAGGCGTGCACGTGAAAAGCTGAAAGCCGCGCTTACCGAGAACGAAAGAAACATAAAGGAAACGGAGGCGGCTGAAAATGCAAAAGAGAAAAAGAGCTACCGTATCGGACATTCGCAGCAGCCTTGAACCGTCCGCGGAGCTGAAAAGCCGCGTCATTGAACGTGCGGCTTCTCTCGCGGCGGGCAAAAAGACATTCGGAACGGAAAGGACAGCAGCGGAAGTTAAAGAGAGAAGATTTTTGGACAGTTTTACAGAGAAAAAGGAGAACATAACAATGAACACAAACAAATCATACGATGAGCCCGCAAGGCTGAAAAGCCGTCTGCCCGCGGCGCTCATATCTGTGGCAGCCTGCGCAGCTATCATAGTGTGCGCTGCGGCGGTGGGTCTGCGCGGACGTGACAGCTCCGAGGAGCTTGTGACCGAAAGCCGCACGGAGGTGACTCCGGGGGCGCAGATGCCGGCCGGGGGCGCGGAGGACGGAAACACTGAAAAGTCTTATCCCGAAAAGGAAAAAATAGGTAGCATAACTATCCCGAACTTCATGGAAACGCAGGACATCTATTCGGAAACCGCGTTTGAAGAATACAGGGACAACGGAAAGAATTTCTTCACCGTGGTCGCAGATAAGAGCTTCGATGAATATAAGAGCTTCGATGAAAATAATGAGGTCATAGCATTATATGCTCCGTCAAGCATGGAAAAGCTCAAAGATATCGAGCAGGTCAGGAAAAGCCCCGTGATAGAGCTTTCGGATATTGACGGCAGCACCCGCAAATATGTTATCCTTAGGTACCTTAACGGAATACCGTCGCTCGGCAGTGAGCCCGACTATATTCCCGATGATCTGCAAACTTGGACAGACAAATGCGGAGTTTACACGAGTAACGTATCGTTCACAAGCGATGACGAATACCTTTCTATTTTGTTTTTCCCGGAAAATGACATCGAGCGGAATTACATCATCGCCCGAAAGATAAAAGATGATGAGGACATAGAAGCCATAAGCTCATCATATCGGCTGTTATCAGACAGCTCCGACACGAATGCCGTGACGACAGTGACCGAAGTTACGACCTCTGTCACCACCACCGCCGTTCCCATCACCTATCCCGAAGAAACAGACGTGACCACGGTAACTGCCGTTATACCCGATGAGAGCGAAACAGAGCAGCTTGTGACCGTACCCTCTGTTGTGGGCATGACGCAGGCGGAAGCGATCGCGGAGCTGAAAAGAGCAGGGCTGAACTATGTTATCTCCGATACATTCTCGGACGAAGCAGTGGGAACGGTGATAGAACAGAGCATTGCCGAAAGAGAGCAGGTGTTCGGAGGTACGGAGGTAATGATATACGTTTCGGCAGGCAAGGAAGACGGACCCATCTCGATGACCCTACAACTCCCCCTCCCCGATGGTATCTCGGGAAGCTACACCATTGATATCTACCGTGACGGAAATATCGCATACACCAAGACCATAGAAAACGCCGAAACGGTCGCGGGCAGCAGCGTAGGTATAGATTTAGTTGGCAAGGGCACGGAAAAGCTCGCCGTTTACATCAAAAAGAACGATGTATCGGAAGAAAACTATATCAGATACGCCATGTACAACGTAGATTACGTCAAGCAGACCTGCGAGCTCGATGGCAAACTAAACGCAACAGACCTTATGACGATAAATGAAATAACCTGATCCCTCCTCGGCGCACCGCGTTCACCTCCTCGCGGTGCGCCGCTTTATGTTTGCAAATAATCACCGAAACAAAATCAAGCCCATATTCCCTCACGAAAGCTGACGTAATTTGTCTAAATAGCCTATTGACACAAACAGGATAATAAGGTATAATAAATTTGTGTATTTATTTGACGAATAAGGGGGAAACTATCCCCGTTTATATAGGGAAAGGTGACGATTACCGATGGTCTTTGCAGACGAGCTGTTTATTTTTCTGTTTCTGCCTGCCTGCCTGCTTTTATACTTCGCTATGCCGAAGCTGCAATGGAAAAACAACGTTCTGATACTCTTTTCGCTGATCTTCTACGCATGGGGCGAACAGCTTTATATCCTGCTTCTGATCGCAAGCTCCCTGTTCAACTACGGCGCGGGACGGCTGCTCGATAAGCACAAGGACACCGACAAGGGCAAAGGCTATCTCGCACTTTCACTGGTAGTGAACCTCGGTATACTCGCGGTGTTCAAATACTCGGGCTTCATCGCCGAGAACCTCAATCTCATACCCTTTATAAACCTTCCGATACCCAAAATGCATATGCCTATCGGCATTTCGTTCTTTACCTTCCAGAATATATCCTACACCCTCGACTGCTGGTGGGACAAGACCCCCTCTCAGCGCAGCTTCCGCAAGTATCTGCTGTATATCTCGATGTTCCCGCAGTTGGTGGCGGGTCCTATCGTAAGATACTCGCTCATTGCCGAGGAGATAGATGACCGCAGGACTACCTCCGCCGATCTTTCGGACGGCTTCACCCGTGTGATAATCGGTATCGCAAAGAAAGTCATAGTCGCTAACAATCTGAACCTTGCCGTTACCGCCTGTTTCGGGCAAGCCTCCGACGGGTACGCGGCTTCGGAGAACCTGACGGTCTTCGGCGCGTGGTACGGCGCGGCGCTGGTGGCGCTGTGGTACTATTTCGACTTCTCCGGCTACTCGGACATCGCGATAGGTCTGGGACGGATATTCGGTTTCCACTTTGACGAGAACTTCAACTACCCCTTTATCTGCAAGAGCATAAGCGAATTCTGGCAGAGATGGCATATCTCCCTCGGGAGCTTTTTCAGAGATTACCTGCTGTATGTGCCGATATTCGGAAAGCGAAGAAAGTACGGCGGACTGTTCCTCGTATGGTTCTGCACGGGACTGTGGCACGGCGCAAGCTGGAACTTCGTGCTGTGGGGACTGTACTACGGACTGTTCGTTTTCATCGAAACGCTTATAGGCAAAAAGAAGATGAAGAAGCTGCCCGCCGTGATAGCGCATATCTACACCAAGGCGGTCATAATAATCGGCTTCGGTATATTCTATTTCGAGGATATACCCGCTCTCGGAAGGTTCTTCAAGTCGCTTGTGGGCGTTGGTGCGAAGCTCTCGAACACTATTATGGATCAGGTATTCATGCAGTATGTTTTCCTGTTCGCGGCGGCTCTGTTACTGACCCTGCCGATCGGCAAAAAGCTCTCACAGCTTGCGGAAAAAAGCACCGAGGGCACCTACGCGATACAGATGTCAAAGATAGTCTGCAATGCGGTATTGCTGATACTTTCGGGAATACTTCTGCTCAACACAACGAACAATCCCTTCCTTTATTTCAGATTCTGACATAAGTTCCATAATTTAGGAGATGAACACCCAAATGAACGACTCCTCAAAGAAGGATAACGGCGAACTCGAACAGCTCATCGAGGAATATAACAGCAAGCGCAGCGCCGAGGAACAGGCAGCCGAGGAAGCCGCAAGGAGCAGTCTCAAAGCCGCTCCGAAAAAGGCTAAACGCCGCAGGAGCGCGGGGCTCGCCTCCGATGAGCTTTCAAGACAGCGTACCCGCAGGAAGACCCAAAAGCCCGAAAGCGAAACAAGGACTACCACCGCAGTATCGGAGGTGCGCAGCGGTCTTAATGGCGAGACAGCACGAAGACCCTCGGTGCGCCGACACGAGAAGGACGTTATCCCTCCCCTGCCGCTGAACAAGCGCATTAGTCCCGAAAGACTGCGCGAAAAGCAGATAATGAACAGCATTTTAGCTTCCCTCAACAGCATGGACGATACTCCCGAGGACGTTCCGCCGCTTGCAGGCTTTCAGCATATCGAGGACACCAAGCATTACGACCCCGTAAAGCCGAAGAAAAATGCTCCGCAGTTCGCGGAGGAGGATATGTTTGCGCCCACCCGTATCATGAAGCTGCCCGCAGAGGACGGCAACGATACTAAGGCGGAGGAAAATCCGGAGGTCAGGGAGCCCGAAAAGAAACCCGCTCCCAAGAAGAAAAAGCAGGCTTCCGCTCCCGCACAGAAGAAAGCTAAGAAAACCGAGCCTGTGCCTGTTCCCGAAACAGCCGGGGACACTGCTCCCGAGGATAACGGAACTGACAGCGAGATAGAGAAGATCAACCGCAAGACTGCCGTTGCGAATGCGGCGGTGTGCTTTACTCTGCTGTTCGGCATCGGTATTGCGCTGATCGTCGTTCCGAGGAGCAGCGGATTCATTCAGTCCGAGAACCGTCTTCTCGCCGAAAAGCCCTCCATGACCGCAGAAAACCTCGCTGACGGGAGTTACTTTACCGACATTTCAAAATGGTACACCGATACCATTCCGATACGCGAAAAGCTCAAACCCATGTCGAGCAATTTCTCCAAGCTGTTCGGCATTGCAATGGACGATGTTAAGATCAAGGGCAAAGCGCAGAACGTCACAAAGGAAACACTTGCGCCTACTGTGACATCACAGACGGAAGCCGTGACCATAAACACCGATTTTGCCACGACAACCCAAGCCACGACCGCTCCCTTAGAATCCACCACAACGACTGCCAAGAAGACCAAGAAAAAGACCGAGACCGTACGGGAGATCGAAGTCCCCGCGGACGGCGAATGGATGGGAAGCGTTGTCGTTTCGGGCAAGGGCAAGAACGTCCGCGCCATGAGCGCATTCTACGGCACCTTCGACATGGGCGAGGAATACGCCAAGGTCGTGAACAAGTACAAGGACGACCTCGACAGCAAGGTGAACGTATACACGCTGAATATGCCCAGCGCTGCGGCTTACTATATGCCCTCGAATTTAGCGGATCAGTTCACCTCGCAGCATGACTGCATAAAGAACATCGGCAACAATCTTAAAGGCGTCGTGAATATTGATGTCTTTGACGCACTTGACGCTCACAAGGCGGAGTACATTTACTCCCGCACCGACCACCACTGGCAGCCTCTCGGTGCTTACTACGCGGCAGAGGTGTTCTCAAAGACGGCGATGTTCGATTTCCCCGACATCTCGACTTACAGCACTCACAAGATCAAGAACTTCGTCGGCACCATGTACGCATACAGCGACTATGATGAAGAACTCAACAAGAACCCCGATACCTTCATCTACCACAAGCCTGACAACAACGATGAGCTTGCGGTGACCTACTACGATTCCTACTTTGCGAACCCGCAGTACGGCGGCTCTCTGTTCTTCGATTACGCCGAGGGAGTTGCCTGCTACTCGGCTATTTTGGGCGATGACAACGAGATCGCAGAGATCGAAACGGACGTAAAGAACGGCAGAACGCTCGTCATCATCAAGGACAGCTACGGCAACGCACTCGTGCCTTACCTCACTCACGGTTTTGAGCGCATCTACGTATGCGATTTCAGATACCTTGATGTGAACGCCATTGACTTCATCGAGCGCGTGGGGGCTACGGACGTGCTGTTCGCGGTATCCTTGCAGGCGGCTCATACCGATTCAAATATCGTGCTGATAAACAACGACCGCGTTCAGGAGGGTTCGCCGATAAACGTCGCAACCACGACGACGGAGTATCAGTTCGCAGAGCCCGAGACCGAAACAGAGACCGAAGAAACACAGACCGAAGCCCCGCAGCAGGAGCAGTATTACGATAATACCGCGGATGGTCAGGTCTACAACGAAGGGTGGTAACACATCATGGCTTTGAGGGAGCTCGAATATCCCTTTGACACACAGTATATACTAAAAAAACGCAAGGCTTTGAAAAGAAAGCTGCTTGCGGACGGAACTTCCCGCCTGAAAAAGAAGATAGCCGTCTTAGGCGGCTCGACGACCGAGGATATCGTTTCGGCGGCGGAGCTGTTTCTTCTGAACTTCGGCATCGAAGCAAAATTCTATCAGTCGGAATACGCGCAGTATTGGGAGGACGGAGTTTTCGGGAATGCGGAGCTTGACAGCTTTTCCCCCGACCTTATCTACGTCTGCACCTCCCTGTGCAACCTCCGTTTTGAGCCCGACCCCGCCCGCACTCGGGAGGATTCAAAAGCACTCCTTGACGCAGAATTCGGACGCTTTGAAACGCTTTGGGACAAGCTGGGACGCTTCGGATGTCCTGTCATTCAGAACAATTTCGAGCTGCCATTTTATGCGCTGATGGGCAATATGGACTGCCGACACCACTCCGCCCTCGGATATGCGGTGAACGTAATGAACCTCAGATTTGCCGACTATGCGCAGGAGCACTCAAATTTCTACCTGCTCGACCTGAACCGCACCTCTGCCGAATACGGGCTGGAGCGCTGGCACGACCGCAGTTATTGGTATATGTACAAGTATATGTGTGCGAGAGAAGCCGTACCTTACATCGGCTATCAGCTGGCGCTCATCGTGAAATCCGTCTACGGCAAGAACAGAAAGCTATTAGCCCTCGATCTCGACAACACCCTCTGGGGAGGAATAGTCGGCGATGACGGTGTGAACGGGCTGGCGATAGGTCAGGAAACGGGAGTTTCGCAGGCTTACTACGAGTTCCAGAAGTACGCGGGACAGCTTAAAAGTCTTGGGACGGTGCTTACCGTCTGCTCTAAGAACGAGGAAGAGAACGCACTTGCGGGACTGAACCACCCCGAGGGTGCCCTTCGTCCCGATGATTTCGCGCTCATAAAGGCTAATTGGGATCCTAAAGACAAGAACCTGCTCGAAACGGTGGGACAGCTCGATCTGCTTCCCTCCGCTATCGTTTTTGCGGACGATAACCCCGCCGAGCGCGAGATAGTCCGTCAGAGCATTCCCGAAGCCGCGATACCCGAGCTTACCGAGCCCGAGAAATATATCACCGCCATCAGCAGGAGCGGTTATTTTGAGCCTGTCACCATATCTGCGGACGACCTGAAACGAAGCGAGATGTACCGTCAAAACGCGAAGCGTGCAGAGCTTGCGGCAAGCGTCACCGATTACGGAGAGTATCTTAAAAGCCTTGAAATGATCGGCGAGATAATGCCTTTTGCAGAGATATACTATCAGCGCATCGCACAGCTCACAAACAAGAGCAATCAGTTCAACCTCACTACCCGCCGATACAGCGAGAGCGACATCGCGGGCTTTGCGGCTTCCGACGAGTATATCACCCTTTACGGCAAGCTCTCGGACAGGTTCGGCGACAACGGAGTCGTATCAGTCGTGATAGGGCAGATACAGGAAGACACGCTTTACATCACGCTATGGCTCATGAGCTGTCGGGTACTGAAACGAGATATGGAGCTTGCAATGCTCGACGGACTTGTAAAAGAAGCCAAAGCGCGGGGAATAAAGAAACTTATAGGCGAATATATACCGACCGCAAAGAACAAAATGGTAAAGCATTTCTATGATAGCGTGCTGGGATTCCGTCTTGTCACCGAAGAGGACGACGGCAGCGCGAAATACGAGCTTGATATCACCGATTATACCGATAAGAATAAATATATCTCCACAGGAAAGGATAGTTTATAATGAACGAAAAGGAAGTATACAAAAGACTTGAGGCTGTTTTCCACGACGTTTTCGACGACGATTCGATACGCCTGACAGCAAAGACCACCGCCGACGATATCGAGGACTGGGATTCAATGGAGCATATTAACCTGATCGGCGCTGTAGAGGACGAATTCGGGCTTCGGTTCAAGATGGGCGAAGTATCTGGCATGAAGAATGTCGGCGAAATGGTCGGCATTATCATGAAGCGCGGAAAATAATACCTATATGCAAAAGCTCCCCGTTTTGCTTCGGGGAGCTTTTTTCTTTTACAATACAGGAACTATCGGGAGTTCGTTCTCATTCTTGCTCACATTCTCTTCGGACGATTCGGTCTTATGTGTAAATTCGACGTCCCAATTTGCGAGATACTGCTGAAGAAGTGCGAGGTCGAGCATATTTATCTCATCATCGCCGTTGAGGTCAGTGTTGCTGAGAATGATATCAACTTCCCAGTTTGCAAGATACTGCCTGAGAAGCCCAAGATCGACCATGTTGATCGAACCGTCGCCGTTAAGATCACCGAGTTCTGTCTTGACTTCAATATGTTCGGACTTAATCTCACCGCATTCGGAGCATTCCCAGATCTCAGAATCGGCGGTCTGTTCGATCAGCACAAAATTGTGACCATTTGCTTCCGTATACTCGTCCTCATAGGTATCACCGCATTCGGTGCAGGTATGAACGGTATACCCTCCCTCGGTACAGTCGGGTGCTATGACCTTGCTCTCATATGAGTGACCCTTAGCCGAGGTCAGCCTTGTCTGAGTGCTTGTGCAATTCTCACACTTTGATAATTCAACTCCTGTTTCTGTACAGGTCGCAGGCTTGACTATCTTCCAGTTTACAAATGTATGACCATTTGCCGCTTTTGTATCGCTCTTATAGCTATAATTGCAGACGGAGCAGGTACGGAGCGTATAGCCGCCCGCAGTGCAGGTCGGAGCGATCACCGTATCAACATATGTATGACGCCCGGTCGGCGCGATCGTCTGTGATTCGGTAACACCGCAGTTGACGCAGGTCCTTTGCTTTTTACCGGGAGTTGTGCATGACGGAGCAGTCACTGTTACCCAAGAGGAATAACTGTGAGTATGAGCTTTATTCGGGTCATAATCCTGAGCAGGCACAGAAGGCAAACTGTAAAGATAATTCTGCTCCTTGCATTTATCCCATTCTATCCAGTGCGAGCTTTCAAATCCGCTGTTCTTTCCGAGACCGAAGTATTCAAAGACTGTCTTCTTATCGTCCCATGTCGGATCGAAATAATAATAGTTTCCATCGTTGAGCTTCAGCATATTCCATGCATGAGCACCCTGCACATTGATGTTGTTCCTGCTCTGTCCCCTGACAAACACTACATCAAGACCGTTGTAAGAGCAGATCAGCTGGAACACTTTTGCAAAAGTCTCGCACACACCCCTGCCATTTTTTATGCCGCCTATAATACAATGGGAATCGGTGGATTGATCGGGGGTACTTCCGTCGGAGCTGTAAGCATAATCAATATCGTTCAGGACTTTTCTGTACAGCTTGTCCGCTTTTTTGTAGTACCCTTGAAGGCTTTTCACAAGACTTTCGGAATCAGTAACGTATTTTTTGATAGCGGAATTATGGCTTGATCTCAGCGAACCACTCTTATAGTCTTCGGCTGCGGAGATATATAACAGTTTACTGCTGCGATAGATCTGTGTTCCGATGAAATAGAAAACAGGATTATCATTCCTGAAAACTCCGAAGGTCTCACTGGCTTCGAGCTTACTCAGACCATATTCCGAATAATCTACTGTCATGCATATATAGTCCGAATAACTACCGATGGCGGTTTTCGTCAGATCCGGAGTAGAATGCCAGAAAGTGACAGCGGCTTCGTAAAGCGCATTATAGAACTCCTGACGCTTACTGCCGTTTGACAGTGACGAAAGAGTACCGTAACCCCATTGTGATTTGGAACAGGCTTCAAGAAATGGAGAATCCGTGAGATTATCCGAAGAAGCGTACAGGCTGCGGCTGATCTCCTCGGTATCTTCCTCGGGAAGATCGTCGATGTCATAGACCGTCAACTCCTGCACATCATTAAGCACGATGCTTTGAACAGAGTATAAATCGGGAGTCTCTTCCTCGGCGGAAGCACCGAATCCCGTGATCCCTGCTGTCATTACCAGCGCTGTCGTCAGCGCAACAAATCTAAGTTTAAAACTCTTCATACAATAACATCACCTCATGGAATGACTTATAGCAATCCAAGAAAATATCAGCACAAATCTTTCGGATAAAAATCCACATTGCTGCGGTACAAGCTGTGCTTGTACCCACGGCTGCGGTCGTTTTCCTTGCACTGTGAAATTTTCTCTCGAAATCTTTATGCTGCTATTTTCTTGGATTGCTATAGCGTCTATGGATATTATACAACAATTGTATTAAAATGTCAAGCATAATGTCATTTAGTTAAAACATATACGGTTTTTTTGTGCCAAATACACAATTGTTTCTTTTGAAACTTGTTGTTTTTTAAATTGTTTGATTATTGTTGACTTTTTTCGGGTACTATGCTATAATAAGACAGAAACCATCCGATACCGGAGGAGATATTATGGATAAATCAAAGCTGTCGGCACTGCTGACTGCCTGCATAATGCTCTCGGGCTGTGCGGCGTCCGATGATAGCAGTCCGCTCGAGAGCAATATGGACAGTGAAAGCTCATCGGTAACAAACACCGAGCTGAGCGAAAAAGACAGCCCCGACAATGGTTCCGCAGTCAGCGAGGTGAAGTATGATAACGTCAGCGGCTGTCTGCCTGTAATAGATATTCGCACCAAGAAGGAGGGCAAAGGCAGTCTTGATTTTGTCACAAAACCTACTGCCCGTCACGTTTCCGAGAGCATAGCTTCATGGCAGGCAAGCTATACTATCCCGCCCGAGCCTTTCTATGAGGAATGCAGTATCACCGTCAGCGATGCTGAACACAAACTCCTGCTTGAAAATGCGGACGCAGAAGTAAAGGTACGCGGCAACTGGACGACTGCCTATAACAAGAAGCCGCTCCGCATAAAGTTCGCCGAAAAACACGGTATGCTCGGACTGGGCGACGGCGAAGAATACAAAAACTGGGTGCTGCTTGCGGAATACAAGGACTTCTCCATGCTGCGCAATAAGACGGGGCTCATGCTCGGTTCTGAGATACTCGGCTCGGACGGATACTACTCCTCCGATTCTCAGCTTGCAGAAGTCAGGATAAACGGCGAATACTGGGACGTTTATCTTCTTGCCGAACACCAACAGGCGGGCAAAGGCAGGGTCGATATCACCAAACCCGAAAAAGATCAGACGAGTACCGACATCGGCTATTTTATCGAATACAACGATCAATATTACAGTGAGGACGCTCTTGAACGCTTCCGCGTGAACTATCACAGTAACGCTCTGCTGACTCCCTATGACGGCAAGGGCGGTTCGGGCAGGACAGCTCACCCCTTTGCAAACGGCAGGAAGGACATTGGATTCACGATCAAGAGCGACATCTATTCGCAGGAACAGCACGATACCATTTCCAAATTTGCGAACAATGCCTACAATATCATGTATGAAGCCGCATATAACGATAAAGCGTTTGTTATGACCGACAACTACACGGACATCGTTGAAACTACAGATCTGACCCCTCAGCAGGCAGTCGAAAAAGCTGTGGACGTGCGCTCGCTGGTGGATTCCTATATCGTAGCGGAACTGACCTGCGATGCGGATATTTACCTCACGAGCTTCTTCATGGATGTGGATCTCGGCAAGGACGGCAGCGGAAAGCTGACCTTTGAAGCTCCGTGGGACTTCGATTCGGCGCTCGGGAACAAAGACCGCTGCGCCGACGGTACAGGCTATTACGCCTCAAACCTCATCACCGATGTGAACGGTCAGGGGCTTGATATGTCTAACCCGTGGCTCATGGTGCTGCAATACGAGGACTGGTTCAGAGAGATGATCTATGACAGGTGGACGGAGATATACGATAACGGCACTTTCGACCGCGTGTATGAGATGATATCCTCCGAGTCCGAGAAGTACGAGAAGGCTTTTGAGCTCAATTACGAGAAGTGGGACAATATCCGAAACAACGGGGCAAGCAACGAGCTCTGCCGTGCGGCTGCCGCCTGCAAATCGGAAAAGGAAGCTGCCGACTATCTGCGCAGCTGGCTGACCTCACGGGTAGAATTCCTCAACTCCGAATGGCACAGATAGGAGAGCGTATGAACGATAAATACGAGATGTCCTCCCTACCCGAGGATATCAGACGCCTGACAGAGGGCAAGCCTTTCAGAGCCGAGAATATCGGTATGTCGGACAGCGCTGTCTACATATTCGAGGACATGGTGCTGAAAATCGAAAACGATACTGATAATGTCCGAAAGACAGCTGAAATGATGGAATGGCTCGGAGGAAGGCTTCCCGTTCCAAGGGTCATCGAACAAGCGGCATACGGCGAAAAATACTGTACCCTCATGAACAAGATCAAGGGCAAGATGAGCTGCGACGAGTATTACCTCGAACGTCCAAAAGAGCTGGTAAGACTGCTTGCGGAGGGGCTTAAAATGCTTTGGAGCGTTGACATCTCGGACTGTCCCCGTGACCGCGGACTGCCCGTCGAGCTTGCGGAAGCACGTCTGCGGGTGGAGGCGGGACTGACATTTGAAGCAGGCTCGCCTGCCGAAAAGGAGTTCGGGAGCCCCGTGGCGCTGCTTCGATGGCTCGAAGATGCCTATCCCGAATACGACCCTGTGCTGTCACACGGTGACTACTGCCTCCCAAACATATTCCTTGACGGGGACAGGATAAGCGGCTTCATCGACTTAGGCGACTGCGGCACAGCCGATAGGTGGCGTGACATAGCTCTCTGCTGCCGAAGCCTGAAACACAACACCGACGGCACATACGGCAAGGTCTATGAGGGATACAACGAGGATATGCTTTTCGATGAGCTTGGGATATGCCCCGACCGCGAGAAGCTGAGATACTATACCCTGCTCGACGAGCTTTTCTGAGAACATAGTGATACTGTCGGAAATTGCGATCATCACGGTAAAAAATATGTTGATAATACCGTAAATTATTGTTTTTTCTCAGAAAAATGCCGTTTTTACTTGACCCGAAGCGCTTTTTGTGGTATCATTATAGGTAAGTATTCTTGTTCAGGAAAGTGAAATTATGACTTTGTTTTTATCGACGGCGTTTCTTTTCGCGGGAGGAAGTGCGCTGGGTTGGTGGATAGAGCTTATCTTCCGACGATTTATAGATCCCGATAACGTGGAGAAAAAATGGGTGAATCCCGGATTTCTCACGGGACCATATCTTCCGCTCTACGGTTTTGTACTGATACTGCTATACGGAATGTGCAGACTGGAGCATTTTATCCCGATCGACAATATCTACATACGAAAGATCGTACTTTTTATCTCTATGGCTCTTTGCATAACACTGCTGGAGCTGTTCACGGGGCTTATCTTCATCGTAAAGCTGAAAATAGTCCTTTGGGATTACACGGGTTACTTCGGTAATTTCATGAACATAATCTGCCCGCTGTATTCCTTCTACTGGTGCCTGCTCAGCCTGTTCTACTGCATAGTCCTTGACCCCGCGGTGTGCTATCTCGTAGATAAGCAGAAGCAGCTCCCGCAAAGTTCGTTTTTCATAGGGCTGTTCTACGGAATTTTCCTCATAGACCTGTTGATCTCGGTCAAGAACATAATCAGCATTTCGGAATTTGCATGGAAGAACAATATTCTTGTCCGCATAGATGAGTTGAGAGAGAACATACAGAGTTTCCGTCAGAAGCGGCTCTTCTTCCTCCCCATGCGATTCACCGATACGATGAACAGCAGTCTCGAACACTACCGCGAATTTCTTGCGAAGGTCAAACCAAAGAAAAACAAAGAACCCCGATGAACCTCACAGATCATCGGGGTTTTCCTTATCTTATAAGCTCCTTCGGTATGAGGTCGTAATCAAACATTACCTCGGAGTGGTTGTCGCGGACGAGCTTTTTCTCTATGACTTCGTCCGTTTTCTTGTCTATGGTCAGCTTGTATATCTTCGATATGCGGTAGAACACGCCGTTTTCTTTGCTGAAATGGTGATCTTCCTCAACGATCTCATACCTATAGGGGAAAGGCTTCCCGCAGCGAAGCTCGCCTATGAGCTTGCCGTCCTCGCACCTAAGACATAGCTGAACGGGTCTGTCGGTATTGTTGCGGAAGCGGTAGTCGATGTAATTGTAGCACACCGATGTCCCCGAGCTGAAAGGAACACGCTTTCCCTCATCGGGCGCAAGCGCGTCGGAGTGGCTGTGGAACTCCGTTACCTCCAGCGGGCTATGGAGCACGAGCAGATGTATCGTGTTCGCAAGATTGCACAATCCGCCGCCCAATCCCGGGGTCAGCTTGTTGTCGGAGATTATCCTTCCCGCCTTGTAGCCCTTTCTTTCGGTAATGCTTCCCACCGTCCGCCAGAAGGAGAACACCTCGCCCGGACGTATCACCATACCGTCCATCTTACTGCTCGCCAGCGCGATATTGACAGCCTTGTTTTCCTGCAATACGGGGTCTATGCCCTTGCCTGTCTTGATGAGCTTGTTGCTGTGGGTGGATATGAGCGTTTTCATGCGGCGCCTGCTGCGGGAATGAGCAAAGCTCTCGCCGCTCATAGCATCGGAAAGTATGCGTTTTATCTTTTCCTTAGTCTCGCTTATGGCGTAGGTCAGAGGGCTGATATTGCAGAACAGCACGTCCCTGCTCCAGAACGAGCCGCCGCCCTCGGTGTAAACATCGCCGATACGGTGAGCATATCTCGTCCTGCGCCAGAGCGCAAGCAGCGCATACTCGGCGTATCTTCTGACGCCTATGCGCATTTCATCGGGGAGCTGTATGAACCTCACGAGAATGCTGTCTATCCCCGCGCGGTTTGCACCGAGGATATCCGTAAAGATCTGGTCGCCAACGTAAACAGCCTCGCTCTTTTTTATCCCCAGCTTTTTTACCGCCGCAAGGTAACAAGCGGGGTCAGGCTTGTCGGCGCTGTCTATGTATTCTGTTTCGATATTCTTGATGAACATCTCAACGCGCTCTTTTGAATTATTGGAAAGCAGCAGCGTTTTGAGTCCTGCCTTGTGTATCGTCCTGAAAAGCTCATCTATGGCTTCGTTCGAGCCGTCGCCGTGATGAACGAGGGTATTGTCTATGTCAAAGATAACTCCGCGATAGCCGAGTTTATACAGCTTGTCGTAGTCTATCGTAAAGACGCTCTCGGCATATTCGTCGGGAAAGAGCTTATCAAACATTTACAAGAGCCTCCGTCCGATGTGAAATGTAATCACAGACCGTGTCGATCTGCTCGGCGAAATCCTCACCGTAGGCATTGTCGAAAAACGCGCTCCCTATCGTGAAGCCCCAGGGCATGGTGCGCTTGATCTCGTCAAGGCGTTCATAGCTGTTGACGCTTCCCGCCAGCACCACGGGCTTGTCCGTTTCCGCAACGAATCTTTCTATAAGCTCCGATGCGTCGCCCGTGAATCTGTAGCCCAGTAGATCGAAGCCGAACACGCCTTTTTCCGAAAGGCGCCTTGCTTCCTCTATCATGCCGTCGATAGTACCGCCCAGCACCGAGGGTCTGCTGACCACTTTGCCGACGAATGGAAGATACTTTATGCCCTTATCCCTGCAAATATCCGCAACGGAATCGAAATACATGGTACCCATGAGCATATCACAGCCACACTCCACTGCGAGCCTTGCGCCCTCGACACACTTTTCCTCGTCATAGGCGACCACCTCAAGGACGGTCTTTTTGCCGCAAGCTCTCATATAGTCATACAGCCGCTTCATCTCATCGTGGGGCAGGGGTTCTTCCTTAAAACCAAAATACTCCGCACCGCAGTCCTTGCAGTGCTCAAAAATATCAAATGCATTTTCAACTGTCTCATCATTATACGTCAGCATAACGATAAGCGCTGGATCCTTCTCCATATTCAATCTCTCCGTAAAATCCGAATTGTCGTAAAACAGCGTAATCACGCATAATATTATACCACACTCTACAGCAGTTGTCAACTGTAGAGGTATATGGTTCGTTAAATGGACAAAAATTTACAAATATTTCAGCGAAAAATCAGTAAATTCGGCACTGATTTCGCCCTCAGCGAAAAGTCCTATCATTACTCCCGTGAATCCGCCGCATACCTCGCTTGAAAGGAATTTCGTCTGACCGTATCCGAGAAGAAACTCGCCCTGCCATGTATCGGCATACATTTTGTAGCTGAAGGCATCGGCTTCTATCCTTATCACCGAGGTATCGCCCTTTATCGGGGAGTGATCGCCTCTCAGACCCATTCTGCCCTTAACATCTGTTAATCCGCCGATATTCGCACGGCACATACCGCTGCAATGATCGGGGGTATCATTGACATTCTCGACCCCGATATCGTAATGCTCGGTTTCTGTATGGTAAAGCGTCACACCTGCAAAGCCTTTGCCTTTCAGCACTTTGACCTTGACCGAAAGTTCAAAACAGAAGTCCCTCTGACGAAGTGCGATAAAGGTCGGGGAATCGGTGTCAAAAAGCGTGACTTTCGAGCCGTGCAGCACAGCCTTGTCTGCCGAAAGCTCGTAATTATCGGGAACGGGCTTTCGCATATAGCTCCAATCCACGTCCCAGAGTGTATTCTCAAAGGTCAGCGTACCGAGGGGCTTTTGCTCAAGATCGCCTTCGATCTCGTACTCCTCATCGGCAGTTCCGTCAAGACCTGCGGTGAACCAGCCGTCCGCGCCGAAGGTCACTGGCATAAGGAACACTTCCCTGCCGAGATGGTGGAAGGGCTGCCACATATGTATCTGTCTGAACCCCAGCGTCAGGATATGCCAGCCGCCGTTCCTGTCCTGCACGAGATCGCCGTGACCTATGCCCTGAATGATGTAGGGCGCTTTATTGCGGTTCGTCAGAACGGGATTTTTCGGATAACTGTCAAAGGGTCCCCATATGTTCTTACTGCGTGCGTATGTGACCATGTGACCGTATTCCGTGCCGCCCTCGGCAGCCATAAGGTAGTAATAGTCCTCAATCTTGTACACATGAGGGCTTTCGAGATAGCGCCCACCCGACCCGTGCCATATGCATTTGCTCGCCGAGAGCTTTTTGCCCGTGGCAATGTCGATCTCGCACTGAACAACGCCGCTGTCACCGAAGTCGTCTGAGCCGTTGCTGACGAAATACACATGACCGTCATCGAACAGCAGTGAGGGGTCTATACCTCCCTGATCGACCAGGATAGGGTCGCTCCATTCGCCGCGGATATCGTCGGTGTAAACATAGAAATTCTCGTGAGTGGTATCATTGGTAGTGACCATATAGAAGCGCCCGTCGTGATAACGGATAGTCGGAGCAAAAACTCCGCCCGAGCTCGGTATCTTATCGAGCATGATCTGTTCGGGGCGGGTAAGGACATAGCCTATCTGCATCCAGTTCACGAGATCTTCGCTCTCAAACAGCGGCACTCCCGGGAAATACTGGAACGAGCTGCAAACAAGGTAATACTTCCCTTCCGCAAAGCAAACGCTGGGGTCGGGAAAAAAGCCCTTGACGACGGGATTCTTATACTTCATCTGACCACTTCCTTTATATCAGAATACAACAAAAAACTCTCCGAAATACGGAGAGTCAAACAAGACCGCGGCTGCAGGGACTCGAACCCCGGACCTACTGCTTAGAAGGCAGTTGCTCTATCCAGCTGAGCTACAGCCGCATAAATAAGGGTGGGTAGAGAGATTCGAACTCTCGGTCTTCAGTGCCACAAACTGACGCGTTAACCAGCTACGCTATACCCACCATATATGCCATAGTCGGCATAAAAAGAGCGGGTGATGAGAATCGAACTCACGTGGCCAGCTTGGAAGGCTGGAGTTCTACCATTGAACTACACCCGCAGGTATTATCTTCGGGAGCTCACCGCTCCAATCGACTTATATATTATATCACACAAAGCAAGGTCTGTCAAGGGCTTTTTTTACACTTTTCGATTTTTGTATAACTGCACAAAATCCGGCGCTATTCATTGCTTTCAAACTGCGATTATCACAAAAACAGATAAATGTTTCAGTTTCATAAATGTTTCAAATGAGACTTGCATTTTTGCAGATAATGTGATATAATAAATGTGAAATAACACGAAAGGGAGATATGAGAAAGTGTTTAAGATACTTAAAAGAAAACAGCTGAACGACTCGGTAGTGCTCATGGTGATCGACGCGCCTTTCATCGCAAAGAAAGCGCTCCCGGGACAGTTCATTATCTACAGGACGGACGAAACGGGCGAGCGCATCCCCCTCACGATCTCGGACTATGACAGGGAAAAAGGCACTATAACGATAGTATGTCAGACCGTCGGCGGCTCTACCATGAAACTCGCGGCGCTGAACGAGGGAGACAGCATTCTCGACGTAGTCGGACCTCTCGGAACGGCTACCGAATATGGTGAGGTCAAAAGTGTTGCGGTGGTCGGCGGCGGCGTCGGCTGTGCTATCGCTTTTCCGCAGGCTAAGGCGCTTTTTAATGCGGGGGTAGACGTTCAGCTCATCGCGGGCTTCCGAAGCAAAGAGCTTGTGATACTCGAAGATGAGATGAACGCCGTTTCCACGGGCTTCCACCTCTGCACCGATGACGGCTCCGCGGGCTTCCACGGCTTTGTCACCGACAAGCTGAGATCGCTTATTGAGGGTGGAAAGCATTTCGACCTCGTCATCGCCATAGGACCCGTACCCATGATGAAATTCGTCTGCAAGACCACGGAGCCTTTCGGGGTAAAGACCCTCGTTTCGCTCAATCCCATAATGATAGACGGAACGGGAATGTGCGGCTGCTGCCGCGTCACAGTTGACGGGGTGACAAGATACGCCTGCGTAGACGGTCCCGATTTTGACGGTCATAAGGTCGATTTCGACGAGCTTATGAGAAGAAATTCCACATACAAGGAAGAAGAAAAAGCCCACGTTTGCAGACTTACGGGAGGTGTGAGATAATGGCGTACAAGCCCAATATGCAGAAAACGAAAACTCCCGTGACCGAGCAGGAGCCTGCTGTCAGAGCGCGGAATTTCAAGGAAGTTTGTCTCGGCTACACCGAAGCGGAGGCTATGAACGAAGCGACCCGCTGTCTCAACTGCTCTACACGTCCCTGTGTGAGCGGCTGTCCAGTCAGCGTCAGGATACCCGATTTTCTTGCAAAAATACGCGAAGGCGACTTCATCGGCGCATACGCGATAATTCGCGGCACCAACAGCCTTCCCGCCGTTTCGGGCAGAGTATGTCCCCAGGAAAGACAGTGCGAGAGCAAATGCGTCCGCGGCAAAAAGGACGAGCCTGTAGCGATCGGAAGACTGGAGCGCTTCTGCGCCGACTATGCCATGAACCACCCCGATGAAGCTCCGAAGACCGAGAAGCCTGCTTCCAACGGACACAAGGTCGCGGTGATAGGCGCGGGGCCTGCGGGACTTACCTGCGCGGGCGATCTCGCGAAGCTCGGGTATGAGGTAACTATCTTCGAGGCGTTCCATACTGCGGGCGGAGTGCTGATGTACGGCATTCCCGAGTTCAGGCTCCCGAAGGCTATCGTTCAGCATGAGATAGACGGACTCAAAGCTCTCGGCGTGAACATCATGACGAACATGGTCATCGGCAGGGTGCTTTCCATAGATGAGATAATGTCTGACGGCTACGAAGCGGTATTCGTGGGCTCGGGTGCGGGTCTGCCGCGGTTCATGGGTATCGAGGGTGAGGGACTTGTGGGCGTTTATTCGGCGAACGAGTTCCTGACGAGAACTAACCTCATGAAAGCCTACCTTGACGAATACGACACCCCTATCAAGCACGGAAAGGTCGTTGCGGTAGTCGGCGGCGGAAATGTGGCTATGGACTCGGCGCGTTCGGCTATGAGACTCGGGGCGGAGAAGGTCTACATCATCTACCGCCGCTCGATGGAAGAGCTTCCCGCCCGCAAGGAGGAGGTACACCACGCCATAGAGGAAGGCATTGAGTTCATGCTGCTCACAAATCCCGTCAAGGTAACGGGCAGTGAGGACGGCAGAGTTACGGGTATAAAGTGCGTGAAAATGCAGCTGGGAGAGCCCGACGCTTCGGGCAGAAGAAGCCCCTCGGTGATAGAGGGCAGCGAGTTTGATCTTGACGTGGATACGGTCATCATGGCGCTGGGGACTTCGCCTAATCCGCTGATACACCGCACGGCTCCCGACATCGAAGCCGACAGGCGCGGCTGCCTGATCGTCAACGAGGAGACAAACCGCACCACAAAGGTCGGCGTTTATGCGGGTGGCGACGCAGTAACGGGCGCGGCTACGGTAATTCTCGCTATGGGCGCGGGAAAGAAGGCTGCGGCTTCCATTGACGACTATCTCAGCGGAAAAAACGCAGACTGAATATACAGAACAGAATAGTATTCGGAGGTGAGCCTTTCATTTTGATGGCTCACCGCTTTTTTGTAAATTTTTGCATATGTACTTGAAATCACGTTTGTTTTGTGATACAATAGAGTTAGACATAGATAACCATACTGTGTTTCGGAGGTACATCATGGAAAAATATGACATAACACAGCCTGTTACGCTGAAAAAGGGCGTGTACAAGCTAAACAGCGAACGAAATTTCGACTATCAGCTCAACCGCGTTATAAACTGGGATGGCGGAAGGTTAGAGGACGTGAAGCCTATAGCTGCAAAGATCAAAACGAGCGCCGACTGGAAGCGTGAGCTGATAAAGCTGGGAGATACAGCAATGCATGAGGAGCGTGTCGGCAACGCCATAGCCTACTACCGTATGAGCGAGTTCTTCATGTACGACGGCGACCCCGACAAAAAGAAATACTACGAGCTTGCAACAAAGCTGTTCTATGAGTATTATGCCGACTATTTTGAGGGCGAGAATGCGCGGATAGAGCTTACGGAAGTGCCATTCAAGAATGTGAAGCTCCCCGTCATGCACGTCAAGCCCGAGGGTAAAAGTAAAGGCACGATACTTCTTCACGGCGGGAATGACAGTTATTTCGAGGAGTTCCTGTTCTCCCTGCTCTATTTGCAGGAACAGGGCTTCGAGGTGTATATGTTCGAGGGTCCCGGTCAGGGCGGCGTTATGCGCGTTCAGGGTATGCACTTCACCCACAGGTGGGAGCAGCCCGTCAAAGCGGTGCTCGATCACTTCAGGCTGAACGATGTATGCATAGTCGGAATATCGCTGGGCGGCTATCTGGCGCCCAGAGCGGCGGCGTTCGATAAGCGCATCACAAAGGTAGTCGCGTGGTCGGTGTTCCCCTGCTTTCAGGACGTAATAATCGGTATGCAGAAGCCGATACTACAAAAGGCGTTCCATGTTCTTATGGCACTTAAAGCAAGACCCGTCATAAACTTCATCTTTAACAAAAAAGCTCGGAAAGAGCCCGTCATCGACTGGGGCTTGAAACACGGCTGCTTCGCCTACGAGGCAGAGGATGCCTACGATTACGCCCGAAAGCTGAAGCTATATGACCTTGCACCCGTCGCAAAGCGGATAAAGCAGGATATGCTCATACTGGGGGCGAGCGAGGATCACTTCATCGACTATCACCTGGTTGACAGGGAGATAGATATGCTGACGAACACCAAGAGCCTTACGTTCCGACTGTTTACAGCCAAGGAGGAAGCACAGAACCACTGCAACGTCGGCAACGGAAAGCTGGCGCTCGACACGATCTGCGGCTGGATAGTCTCGTCAGACAGCAAGAAAAGCAGGTGAGCCGAAATGGTCGATATGATAAACAGAGCGATACTTAGGTATCTGAAAAAGCACTACCCTACCGAATGGAAAAAGATAGCCGCCCGCGCCAGGCGGATCAGACCGAAGTTGATGAAGCGTGCGCCGGATCTGGGCGGCAGGGAGAATTCCCTCGCGAACAATCCCGATATGTTCATACTGTTCATCTCCTACTATGAAGCCTCGGACAGGCGAATGGACGGGGCGGCGATAGATGAGATAATAGATGACATCTACAGGCACCTGAGATTCGTTCGTCCGCTTATGAACATAAATAACCCGACGATACTCTCGGTTTTGAGGAAATATCTGTATAACAGCTACAGAAAACACTCCGAAAAAGTCAAGGCTAAAAAGGCGCAGGGGCAATGGCTCGACACATGGGACATGGTAGTGAACCCGAACAATACCGATGTAGGCGTAGCGTTCACGCTGGTGGGCTGTCCCCTTGCTGAGTACGCGAAAAAATACGGCTACATGGATATCATGCCGCATATGTGCGCCATAGACCACGCCTACGCAAAGCTCATGCACGCGAAGCTGTTACGCACTCATACGGTGGCGACGGGCTCGGATTCCTGCGATTACTGGTACGTCCCTGACAAGAGCGTGACGGCGAGAAGATTCAAAGGTAAGATAAGCATAACGGTCGGGACACAGCAAAAGCTGTTCCCGACCGCAGCGCTTATCGTAGCCTGTAGGGTCTGCGGTAACTTATCATCGCCGCGATACCCGAAAGCGCGGTCGGAAGAACCGCAGTCACGACAGTGGCTATCACAGCAAAGGGTGTCAGCCGTGCGAAACCGAAGAGTTCTGCTCCGAACGGCAGGCATACCGCCGCGGAAACTGCCGCAGCCGAAAACAGCACCGCCGCCGCAGCCCTTACGGGCATTCTCGTGCTTCCGCATACGCCTGTCACCGTTATAAGCCGTGACAGCGCCGCTGCCGCCGTCACCGCCGTCCGCGCCTGCGAGGGCGAGCCCGTCCGCAGGAGCACGGTATAGCACCCAAGCAGCGAAAACGCTGTCAGTAAGCCGTGAAGCAGATACTTCCCCATCAGTTTTTTATCCGAGCCCTCCCGCCTGTGCGAACCCTGCATTATCGTGAGCGCTTCGGCTGCGGCAGGCTCGGTGAGTACGGCGATCAGAAGAAGCTGTGTCGGCTCAAAGGGCATTCTGAAACCGAATGCTGCCGAGATCAGCAATACTCCAACCACAGATACCGCAAAAGAAACGCATACACAGGCTCTGCCTCGAAGTGAATCAAAGAGCGCACGTCCGCAGCCAGCCGCACCTGCAAGAGAGGACAATCCGTCGCCGCTGACTATGACCTCAGCCGACTGTTTGACGCTCTCTCCGCAGGAGGAATGAGCGCAGATAAATGCGTTCTGCTCCGAGAGAAGCGCCGCTTCCTCGGGGGAGGACACCGAAGCCCCACAGACTGCCGCACCTCCGAGAAGCTCTGCGACCCGCGCCTTGTGACGAGGCTCTGCCCGCGCGTAGACCGCCACCGCTCCCGATACAGCCGTGAACTGCTCATCGGACATTTCATCGAGCTCCGCACCCGTACAGCAGCGCTTTCCATCGGTCATGATCCCCGCACTTCTGGCGGTGGATATTGCGGTCGCCCGTTCGTCCTCCGTCATCATCACCGTGCGGACGCCTATCCTGCGCAACGCCCTGACAGCTCCCGATGCTGCGGGAGAGATAGGCGAAGAAGTTCCCGCCAGACCGAGAAGCAGCGTTTTCCCGTCAGCGGTCTCGCAGAATGCGGTGACGGTCATTCCCTCCTCTGCCATTTCTTCGGCTTTCCGTCTGATCTCGTCAACTGTCCCGTCACTGCCGTAAACACCCGCACACATGGAGAATATGACCTCGGGCGAACCTTTTGCATAGACCCGTATCTCTCCGCTCGTCAGACGGCAGGTCACGGCATTGAACGGACTGCCGCTTTCGGAGGGTCTTTCTCCCAGCTTGCTCATGAGAAGAAGCTCCCGCTCTATCCCGCAGGCAGAGCAAAGTCCGAGAAGCGCCGCGTCATCGCTCGGACCCTCATAGACCATGCGCCTTTTTCGGGAATTGCCGTCCCTTGCGCGGACTCGCCTTGCCTTGCAGCATACGGCGGCACAGATCATAGTTTCGCTCAATGCGCTGTTCTCCCACGCCATATAGCCGTCTTCAGACCTGCCCGATGTGAGCCGTCCCGTCACTTCGGAATAGTCGTACTCGCTGCCGTCGGCGGCTATACACAGCTTCCTGACCGAACGGCTGCCCGCAGCAACTATCCCTCTGTGGTCGGCAAGGAGCACGCTCATGCTGCCCAGCCTTTCAAGCGTCGAGGTATCGCGGACTATCGTTCCCTTGCGGAGAAGCAGGGCTCTTATACGAGCCGAAGTTATCTCGGCGGCGGAGGACAGCCTGTCGGGAATGCAGACCGCCGCTGCTGTCAGCGCAAGAGAAACGGTCTGCAATAACGCCCCTCCGCGTATGAGCGCAGCAGCCATAAATACAACAGAAGCTTCCGCACATATCATCGTGAAGACCCTTTCGGGGCGGGAACGCTCATCGGTCACAATGACTTCGGAACGCCTGCGGACCGGGGGAGCCTGCCTGAATACCTCGGAGCCCCTGCCCTTTGCGCGGCAGACTGCACTTCCCGTCCGCACAAATGTCCCGCTGTAGCCTATGTAAGATAATCCGAGCTTGTCGGTAAGCTCCTCGCCCGAATAGGCGGTCTTGACCGAAAGCGTGTGACTGCCTGTCAGGAGCGCTTCGTCGCAGGTCAGCTCCCGCTGTTCGAGGATAACGCAGTCACAGGGAAAGACCTCACCTGCGCCGACCTCAAAAACATCCCCCTCGCGAATGTCCTCACAGCACACCTCGCAGAGCTCACCCTCCTCGCCCCGCCGCACTCTTACCTTCGGCATAGCCGCGCGGGTGATCCGTTCGGAAATGCTTATGCATCGGCACTCACGGATCACACCCACCCCCGCTTCGGCGATGAGCAGGCTCATCATAACAAGGGCACTTTTCGGGTCGTCGAATACTGCCGATACTCCCGCTGCCCCGAGCAGCAGGAGCCGCGCCCCGTCGGAAGCCCGTCCCCGAAACACCTGCGCTATCCGCTCACGCCGCATATGCTTCTCCGCGTGAGGACCGTGCAGGTCTGTCAGTCCCTTGTTTTTCTCCCGCTGTTCGGTGATGGTCATATTATCACGTCCTTAAATGTAAACAGAATGTAAATAAAAGGCTGCCGCCCACGGACACCCTTGAAGAAATAACCAAAATGTGTTATAATATTATCGGCAGATGAGAAGCTTTACATAACATCGCTGCCGCATATATGATTATAACACTACGTCCGCGCGAAGCATGACGAAATCGGAGTGCCGCGTACACAAGGTCTAAGGGAGTGAGATAATGCAGCGAATAAGGGGCAGAGCCGCTTCGGGCGGTATAGTTTTCGGAAAGATACACTTCTATCAGCGTGATGAACAGATAGTCAAAAAGCGCAGGGTCGGCAACCCGCAGCTGGAGCTTCAAAGGTACGAATATGCCCGTTCCACGGCGCTCGGCGAGCTTGACGCACTTTACGAGCGGGAGCTCAAAAACATCGGAAAGGATCATGCGGAGATATTCTTCATACACAAAATGCTCCTTGAGGATTACGGCTTCGTTGAGAAGATAACAGACATGATACTCGGTGAGGGAGTTTCGGCAGACTACGCCGTTCACCGCGCCGCAAATGAGATTGCTTCGGAGCTTGGTCATTCGGAGGACGAGTATATCCGCGCACGCACCGCCGATATGCTGGACGTTTCCCGAAGGCTCATAAGGCACATTCAGAACAAGTCGGAGAACACCCCCGTTTTCGAGAAGAACACCATTCTTTGCAGCTACGATCTCGAACCTTCGGAAACGGTCATGCTGGACAAGACCCGCGTGAAAGCGATCTGTACCTGCTACGGCTCGGTCACATCTCATTCCTCGATACTCGCGCGTACAATGAGCATTCCCTCCATAGCCGCCCTCGGAAAGACACTCAACGAGAGCTATAACGGCTGTGACGCCATAGTGGACGGCTATTCGGGCATACTCTATATAGACCCCGACAATGCCACCAAGCGCCGCATGATAGAGAAGCGCGAGGAAGAAGGCAGAAAACGCGAGCTTTTACAGAGGCTCCGCGGCAGAAAGAACATCACTCTCGACGGCGCGGAGATAGACCTTTACGCCAACATCAGCGGTCTTACCGACCTCAAATACGTGGTCGATAACGACGCGGGCGGGATAGGACTGCTTCGGTCGGAGTTCCTTTACCTGCAAAACGATGACTTCCCCGACGAGGAGCTTCAATTCTACACCTACCGCCGCGTGCTCGAACGCATGGAGGGCAAGCGGGTCGTGGTACGCACCCTCGACATCGGTTCGGACAAGAACCCCGATCTCGGAAGCTCCGACGAGGTAAATCCCGCTATGGGCATACGCTCCATAAGGCTCTGCTTCGAGCGTCCCGATGTATTCAGAACTCAGCTTAGGGCGCTCTACCGCGCTTCGGTCTACGGAAGGCTCGCGATAATGTTCCCGCTGATAGTCGATCCCGAGGAGATAGCGGCTATCAAGGCGATAATACAGGACGTATGGGACGAGCTGGATCAGCAGGGCATAGCCTATTCAAAGGACGTGGAGATAGGCATTATGATAGAAACTCCCGCCGCCGTCATGTTCAGCGACGAGCTTGCGCGAGAGGTTGATTTTTTCAACATCGGCACCAACGATCTCGAACAGTACGCTCTCGCCATAGACAGGCAGGATATGCGGCTGGAGAAATACTGCCGTCCCCACCACCTTGCGGTGCTTCGCATGGTGAAGATGGCAGCAGACGCCATACACCGCTACGGCAAATGGGTGAGCATATGCGGAGAGCTGGCAGGCGAGCCCGAGCTCACCGAGATATTCTTAGCCATCGGCATCGATACACTCTCGGTATCACCCACCAAGATACTCCCGCTCCGAAGAAAGATACGCTCTATCGAGCTGGGCGACCGAGAGGACATACTCGTCCGCAGCGGGATAATCCCTCCAAGCGATCCCAAGCACTACGGAGTGTATTTCGATTACAGCCGCGAAAGAAAATACGTCCGCGGCAGAAAGACAAACAAATAACGCAAAAGACCCGAAAGCCAAGCACTTTCGGGTCTTTTCTGTATTAAAAGTCTTATTTTTTCCGAAGCTCCTCCGCGATGGCGGCGAGCTTTTGCAGGCGGTGATTCGCGCCCGAACGTGAGATAGGCGGAACAAGCGCCGCGCCTAAGTCGGCAAGGCTGTACTCGGGGTACTCTGCGCGAACTTTTGCGATCTCGCTCAGGGCGGGCGGGAGCGTATCAAGCCCGACACGTTCCTCGATAAGCTCGATATCAGCTATCTGTTTCTCGGAAGCGCGAATAGACTTGTCGATATTCGCGTTAAGACAGTTCAGTCCGCGGTTTATGTTGTTGCGCATTTCCTTGAACAGCTTGACGTCGGTGAGCTCGAAAGAAAGATTAGTCGCTCCCATAAGCGCCAGCATATCAATGATGTTATCGGATTCCTTGAAATAGAGTATCTGCCTGTTCTTGCGTTCGAGGTTCTTTGCGGTCATGCCATACTGCTCAATAAGCGTCAGTCCCAGCATATTGCAGACCTCGAGATCGGGGAGTGAGAACTCCATATGATAGCCCTTGTTCGGGTCGGAGAGCGACCCGCAGGCGAGGAACATTCCCGCCGTCATCTGCGGGAGCAGGTTCTTCTTCGGATAGTTCTTTTTCTGCGAAACTCGGCTCCCCATAAATCCGAAATATCCGAGCAGTTTATCCCGCGCCTCAGGGCTCTTTACGGAAAGCTCGTACATTAGCGTACCCCCGCCGCGGTCGGTGCATTCCTCGGAAACACTTCCGCCGCCGCATATTCGCTCGGTATTTAGCCTGAAAAAATCAGCAACACTGACCGTTTCGGTCAAAAGCGCGATCTCATCGCGTGAGAGCACATTGGCACAGCAAAGCACACCGTAAAGACAGGCGTCTGCCTTAGCGGGCGTGTTTATCCTTGAAATGATCTCCTCCTTGACCTTGCGAGAAAAGGACAGTTCTTCGTTATCAGCCATGTATTGCCCCCCTGAGAGATCAATGCTTTTCTATGTCACGGTGACTTATCCTGACCTTATGTCCCTTTTCCTTCAGCCGCTTCCCTATCGCTTCGGCAAAGGTAACGCTGCGATGCTTTCCGCCCGTGCAGCCAAAGCCTATAACAAGCTGGGATTTGCCCTCCTTTTCGTAAAGAGGTAGCATGAATTCGATAAGCTCAGACATCTTTTTAAACACATCCACCGATTCCTCGAACTTCATAACATAACCCGAGACCTCGGGATCGAGACCCGTCTTGTGTTTAAGCTCCGGTATGTAGAAGGGGTTCGGCAGACACCGAACATCGAAAACCATATCACCCTCGCCGAAAACGCCGTATTTGAAGCCGAAGGAACGCACATCTATATTCATATGATCGCCCTCGTTCTCCTCGAAGATCGAGAACATACGGCTTCGGAAATCATTAAGCCCGTAGGAAGAGGTGTCGATGTGGTAATCGCTCATAGCCTTTGCAGAAACGAGCATCTCCCGCTCCAGTCTGATCGCGCGTTCAAAGCTGCCGCCAGCCTGCTCGTCGAGAGGGTGCTTGCGGCGAGTCTCTTTGTACCTGCGTGCAAGGACTTCGTCCTGAGAATCGAGAAACAGTATCTTGACATCGATATCAAGCTCTTTAAGCTCCTGAACAGCGTCCTGCAATTGGAGAAAGAAGTCGCCGCCCCTGACATCGACCACGAAAGCAGCCTTGTCAATACGCCCCGAACGTGAACAAAGATCGACGAATTTCGGGATTAGCTCGGGAGGGATATTGTCAATACAATAGTAACCCATATCTTCGAGCACATTGACAGCGGTAGATTTTCCGGATCCCGACATACCCGTAACGATAACATATTGCATACTCATTCTATCGCCCCTTTACTCTCTGAACGGAATGATCCTGACTTCACATTCGAGCATAAAGCCCGTCTGCGAAAGCACCGTGTCCTGAACCTTCTTGATAAGAGATTTAACGTCTGCGGAAGTCGCACCGCCTTTATTGATGATGAATCCGCAATGCTTCTCCGAGACCTGAGCGCCTCCGACAGAGGCACCACGCAGACCGCAATCCTGTATCAGTTTACCCGCAAACTGACCCTCGGGACGTTTAAAGGTCGAACCCGCACTTGGAAAGCTGAGCGGCTGCTTCTCCTTTCTACGAGTCATAAAGTCATTCATTCGATTTTGTATGTCAAGTTTTTCGTCTTTATAAAGTTTAAAGTCCGCATAAATAACAACTTCTCCGCTATCGCTGAAGCGTGAATGTCTGTACCCCATGTCAAGCTCATCGGCTTTATAGGTATGCAAGCAGCCGTTATCATCAATTGCAGTGACGGATAGAACAACGTCCTTCATTTCACCGCCATAAGCCCCTGCATTCATGAATACAGCTCCTCCGACTGTCCCCGGGATACCGTAAGCAAACTCCAATCCCGAAAGGCTCTCTGATAGTGCGGTATTGCATACTGTAACAAGTTGTGCGCCCGCATAAGCACGTATAACATCTTCGTCAATTAGCTCTATCTTCCCGAAAGATTTGCCGAGCAACACGATAACACCGTCATACCCTTCATCATCAAAAAGAATATTGGAACCATTTCCGAGTATAAGGTATCTGATATGCTTTTCGTTCAGATATGAGATGATCAACGTAAGCGATTCGGAATTTGTGGGCAGAAGCATGAGCGGGCACTCCCCGCCAACATGAAAAGTAGAATAGCTTGACAGGTTTACAAAACGCTTGATTTCAAAGGCTATCTTTTCGTTTGTTCCTAGCAAACTTGAAAAATGTTCGTAAAGCGAATCTACATTACATTTATAGTTTTTCATATATTGGGTGTCTCCTGTTGATGATAAAAGCGAACCACATCTGCCGTAAGCAATTACATAAGATCCCAGTTCTTGACCTTATCACGCTTATCGACCTGCAAACCGAGGTTGTCGAGAAGCTCCTGTGCGGCATTATATCCCATCTTCTTCTGACGATTGTTCATCGCTGCGACCTCGAGTATTACAGCAAGATTACGTCCGGGCTTTATCGGTATAGTAAGCGAGGGAACACTTACGCCGAGGATAGTTGTGTACTCATTATCGACGCCCATTCGGTCGTATACCTTAGTGCTGTCCCAAGGCTCCAGCTCGACCACCATGTCGATCTTCTCGGTGACTTTTACGGCGCCCATACCGAAAAGCCTACGGACATTGATAATACCTATGCCGCGTATCTCCAAAAAATGCCTGATGTTATCGGGCGAAGACCCGACAAGGCTTATACTTGACACCCTTCTGATCTCAACGGCGTCATCTGCAACAAGTCTGTGTCCGCGCTTGACAAGCTCGATGGCGGTCTCTGACTTGCCTACACCGCTTTCGCCTACGATCAGAACACCCTCGCCGTAGATCTCGATCAGAACACCATGGCGGGTGATCCTTGGAGCGAGGTGAACGTTCAAGAAGCTGATGAGCGAGGCGATGAAAGTTGTCGTACTCTCCTTTGTTCTGCCGATCGGAACTTCATATTTCTTCGCAAGTTCGACCATCTCGGGGTAAAGCTCATGCCCGCGGGCGACGATGAACATAGGGATCTTCGTTGCAAAGAGAGACTCGATCTTCTTGTAACGGGTCTCCTCATCAATACTTGCGAGGTATGCAAACTCCATGTTTCCGCATATCTGGATACGTTCGGCATTGAAATATTCATAAAAGCCCATGAGCTGTAAGCCCGGACGGTTGCAGTCGTTGTCCGAAACAACGACCTCGGAAGCGTTTCCGGGACAATAGACAAGCTCAAGATCGAGCTCTTTAACGATCTCCTCGATACTTACGGTAAATATCTCTGCCATATTATCATTCCCTTCTTTATACGAATGTGTCCAATAAAACGGACAAATTATAAACTGATAAGACCGCTGTCAAGCAGCTCCTGAGCGGCGGCAAGTATACCTACTTTACCGCTTGGATATGTGATCCCGCCTTGCAGCCATACCGCAAAAGGCTCTCGGATAGGCGCATCTGCGGACAGTTCGATGGAAGCGCCCATTGTGAATGCTCCCGCAGCCATTATTACGCGGCTGTCATAGCCCGGCATATCCCAAGCCTCCGGAGTGACATACGAGTCAACGGGAGAACCCTTCTGTATGCCTCTGCAAAACGCAGTCAGTCGCTCCTCGTTTTCCAAGCAGATAGAAGCAATGATATCTGTGCGTTTTTCTGTACTCTTGGGAAATGTAACAAATCCGAGCTTTTCAAAGAGCGAGCAGGCAAAAACGCTGGTTTTAAGGGCTGATTCTACAACAGTCGGAGCCATGAAAAAGCCCAGAAACATCTCCCTGCTTTGTCCGAGAGTGCAGCCGACTTCCTTCCCGACTCCAATGCACGCGAGCCTGTCGGCGCACAACGCCACCAAGTCTTTTCTTCCGCAAATGTAGCCACCTGTCGAAGCGATAGCCCCGCCCGGATTCTTTATCAGCGAGCCGACGATGAGATCCGCTCCGACCGCGAGCGGTTCTTTCTTTTCGACAAATTCACCATAGCAGTTGTCAACTATTATTATAATTTCGGGGTTCGAGCTCCTCGCGGCAGTTATCATTTCGCCTATCATATCTATCGTAAAAGACGGACGAAGCGAGTATCCGCGGGAACGCTGGATATATCCGACTTTCTTGCCAACAGCTCTCCGCGCGATAGATGTAAGATCGGGCACACCACTGTCAAGCAATTCTACTTGCTCATATCTTACGCCAAAATCGGCAAGTGAGCCTCTGCCTTTTTCGCCGCGGATACCGATGACTTCCTCCATAGTATCATATGGAGAACCCGTAAGCGAAAGCATAGTATCTCCGGGGCGCAGCACTCCAAAAAGTGCTGTAGAAAGGGCGTGTGTGCCGTTCACAAAGTTATGGCGTACCACTGCGTCCTCTCCGCCGAAAACCTGTGCATATACAGCGTCGAGGGTATCTCTGCCTGCATCTCCGTAGCCGTAGCCTGTGGTTCCTTTAAGACAGGTCTCACTCACGCGATTATCAATAAATGCTTTCAGAACCTTGGCACTGTTGTGCTCGGCTATTTCTGTAAGCTCTTGGAACTTTACGGCAATATCAGTCTCCGACTGTTCCGCAAGTGCGATCAATTTTCCATCAAATCCAAAAATTTCTGTCATGTATATCCACTTTACGCAATTACTCGCTATAAAGTTATTCACTTTACAGCTCAATATTACGTAAAGTCAAACTCCTTTACGCTTTATTTTCTATCAACTCAAACACCTTGTCGTGTTTGATGGCTGCAAAACCTATCTCTTCATAGTAACTGACACGGTGCGGACGTGCAAAAAGCCTGACCTCAAAACCATCGTTGGTCAGTCGCTCACCGATCCAGTAGAGAAGCCGACGGGCGTAAAACTGACCTCTGTACTCGGGCAGTGTCGCAACGTGTCCGATCAAGGCTTTCTTGTCTATTATATATTGTATAGTAGCTGTGGAGCAATTGTTCTCTCCCGCATCGTCACGCATCAGAAACGACTGTGACAGCCCGCGCCTTACACGGTGCGAAGTGTCGGTTATCCACAATTCGTATGACTGAGCAAGAGTCGGAAAAGATTCACGCAGTATCGCAAACACGTCGTCAAGGCTCGGTGTCTCGTCCACGTCAAGATCGGGAAGCTCTCCGCGTGGACAGAACGCGAACTCCGTCCGTAAATCGGGCTTGTACAATTCCGACAGCAGCGGCGCGATACGATCGGAATAGATCGGGTCGAGCTCCACCGAACAAGGCTTGTTCATCATGATGAACGCCGCAAGTTCCTCTATCTCGTCGTCATTAAATGTTATCCCGCGCATATCCGAGACTATCATAGTGGAATTGAAGACCGATATCAGCCCTATCTTTTCTCCTTTCCGTTCTATCGCAAATATCCGCGAAAAATCATATTTCACGCCGTATGAGAGAAAATGTGATTTTATACGGCGGGTGTAATGGCAGGGTTTCAGCCGATCGAACAGCTTGTTTTCGGCGGTTAATACTTGGTAGATCATAGCTTCTGGATCCGTTCGGTAAGTTCTTTTATCAGCCTGTAGGTGTCGAGCAGATCGCTTTCGGCGATCACGCAGGAGGGCGAATGGAGATATCTGCACGGCAGCGATACTGCCGCAGTCCTTACGCCTCCGCGGGTGATGTGTATTGCTCCCGCGTCGTTCCCGCCTGCCACGACGCTCTTGGTCTGGCATGGTATACCGCACTCTGCCGCCGCGTCAAATGCCAGACGGTAAAGCTCCTTGTCATAAATAGTGTGCCTGTCCATGAAAGACACCACCGGACCTCCGCCGACCGCACATACTCTTTTTTCGCCCTTTGACGATGGGATATCCGCAGCAGTCGTGGATTCGAGCACCACCGCAAACTCGGGGTCGGCGGTGTATGCAGCAGCCTTGGCGCCGCGAAGTCCGACCTCCTCCTGCACCACGAATGTGAACATAGTGTCGTACTCGCAGCCGTCCTCTATCATTTTGAGCATGAGCGCACAGCCTGCGCGGTCGTCTATCGCCTTAGAGCGTATACGACCCTCGCCGAAGCGCAGGAAATCCGAATCGAACACCACGCTGTCACCCTGACGGACGAGCTTTTCGGCTTCCGCTTTTGAGGTGCAGCCGATGTCTATGGTCATATCGGACGCCGAGGGCGCTTTCTTGCGTTCATCGTCCGAGAGATTGTGTATAGCAGTGCCGCCTATCACTCCCGCGACACGCTCATCGCCGATAAATACGCGCTTTCCGAACAGAATACGCGGGTCAATGCCGCCGACCGTATCGAATCGCAGACAGCCGTCTGAGCAAATGTAGGTCACTATAAGCCCCACCTCGTCCATGTGCGCAGAGAAAAGCAGCTTATGTGCGGCAGTCTTTTTGCCTTTGCAGAAAGCGATAACGCTGCCCAGCGGGTCGATATGGTACTTACACTTCCCGTCCAGCTTTTCGCATATGTATTTTGCGACCCTGCCCTCGTCGCCCGAAATGCCGTCAAGGGAGCAAAGCTCCTCCAGATAAGCGGTTAGCTCCATTCAGACCGCCCCCTTTTCGCAGAACGCCGCCACCAGTGCGGCAGTGTTTTCGATGTCCCCGGGGAGGACCGCCTCGACAGGAGTATGCATATACTTGATTGGCACCGAGACTGTGCAGGCGGGTATGCCGCCTTTGGTGACAGTGACCGCGTCCGCGTCCGTGCCCGTTCTTCCGCTCATGACTTCGAGCTGATATGGCAGACCCTCCGACTTAGCCGTTTCCGTGAGCGCATCGCTCAGCTTGCGGGACAGAACGGGCGAAATTCCTATCGCCGCCCCGCCGCCTATAGCGCAATACTCCTCCTCAGACTCACCGTGTACGCGCCCGAAGGTCACATCGAGTATCAGCGCAAGGTCGGCGTCCGAAGTGTAAGCACCCGTCACCGCTCCCCGCGAACCGACCTCTTCGCCAGAAGACAGCAGCACCGTGATATTATATGCGGTCTCCCTGCCCTTCAGCATATCCAGTGCCATAAGAATAGTCAGA
>CACZJT010000006.1 GCA_902781565.1 uncultured Ruminococcus sp. | reverse complement strand
GTTAATAGAATGAAATCAAACGTTTATACATTTGTCAAGAATTCCGACGATTTCCGCAATATCCCCGAGGAAGCGGAGAAAGTTGCCGTTTATAACAAGCTCGGTAAAAAAGAGAGTATGCGCCTGCGCCTTCTTGCTGAGGAGCTTATCTGTATGCTTCCCCAGCTGGTGAAGTACGGAAACGGCGAATTCTGGATCGAGAACAAGAATAACGATTACGAGCTTCATATAAGAGTGTCGCCGGAGAATTTTGTTCTCATGGATCGGGAAAAGATACTCTCGGTATCCAAGAGCGGCAAGAACGCCGCCTCAAAGGGTATCATGAGCAAGATACTCATTGCGGTAGAGAGAATGGTCGAGGACAGAGCAAAGCTCGCCAACGATACCCCTTATGACTTCTACGACATGGGTATGACCGAGTACGGTGATTATTCCGCATGGTCGCTCATGAGCTATAAGAATTGCGTAATGGCAGGCTATGAGAAGGAGAAGGAGCAGGCTGAGGAAAAATGGGACGAGCTTGAAAAGTCCATAATCGCAAAGCTCTCCGATGATGTTATCGTCGGTATAATCAGCAACAAGATCGACATTATCGTTAAGAAGCGGTTCTGAGTTAAGGTAAATTGAAAGGAACAGATGTGTCATGAAATTCTTTATCGACACTGCTAACACCGATGATATAAGAGAGGCTAATGACCTCGGAGTTATCTGCGGTGTTACAACAAATCCCTCCCTCATCGCCAAGGAGGGCAGGGTATTCGAGGAGGTAGTCAAGGAGATCACAGAGATCGTTGACGGTCCCATCTCCGCCGAGGTCATCTCCCTCGAAGCGGATAAAATGGTGGAGGAGGCTATCCCCCTCTCGAAGATACATAAGAACATCGTCATCAAACTGCCTATGTGTGCCGAGGGTCTGAAAGCCTGCAAGCGTCTTACCGCTATGGGCATAAAGACCAATGTCACCCTCATATTCTCCGCAGCGCAGGCGCTTCTTGCGGCTAACGCGGGCGCGACCTACGTTTCTCCCTTCCTCGGAAGACTTGACGATATCGGCATGGAGGGCATGGCTCTTATCAGGGAGATAGCCGATATCTTCAAGGTGCAGGGCATAAAGACCGAGATCATCGCGGCTTCTATCAGAAACCCGATACACGTTACCGAAGCGGCACGCGCGGGCTGCGATATCGCTACCATACCTATGGGCGTTATCAGGCAGATGATAAAGCACCCCCTGACCGATATAGGTATAGAGCGCTTCCTCAAAGACTGGGAGGGAGCTGAAAAGGCAAAGAAGGCTTGACGAACTGTCGGCTTGTACCGAGATCAACATTAAAGGCTGTGCGAAAGTACAGCCTTTTCTCTGTCCAAGAAAATTTACAAGATTTAACTAAAATACTGTAGATAAAAGTAAAATGAAGTGATATAATTATCATATCTATGGTAAACGGAGTGATCGCGATGATGACAGAGAAATATCTTTCGGAGCTTTGCAAATCCTACTATGATCTGAAATACTCATTTTATCAGCTGATCTCGGTGATGTGCAAGGACGACGGACTGACGGTGCTGCAAAGTATGACGCTCTTTCTGATAAGGTCGGAGGACAGTGTGACTATCGGCGATCTGAGCAGGTATTTCAACATTACTCACTCCAACGCTTCCTCAATGTGCAAGAAGCTCGAAAAGGACGGTCTGATACTCCGCAGGCGCTCAGTCACGGACGAGCGCTCGGTGATACTCAGCCTCAGCGAGGAGGGGACTGCTGTGCTGGAGAGAATGCTTAAACGCGGTAAGGTTCTTACCGATCCCCTCAATGATATCCCGCAGGAACGGCTCGACCGCGTGCTTACCACCATACGCGAAGCGACCGCTCTCATTTCGGATATGGAACACTGAAACACAGGATACACAGCTCACCCTTGCGGTGAGTTTTTTTGTACAAAAAATCCCCCGCTCACCGGGAGCAGGGGATCGAAGAGCAGTTATTACTTGCTGACCATAGCAAGAGTGTCGCGGGCGATGAGCAGCTCCTCGTTGGTGGGAACTACCCATACCTCTACTTTGCTGTCGTCGGCAGAGATCTTTTTGGCTTCGCCGCGAACCTTGTTACGCTCGGGGTCGATCTTGATGCCGAGGAATTCAAGACCCTCGCAGGCGTGCTCGCGGGTGGGAGCGTCGTTCTCGCCGATACCGCCTGTGAACAGTACAGCGTCGATACCGCCCATAGCCGCAGCATAAGAGCCGATGTACTTCTTGATCTGGTAAGCGAACATCTCGTTTACGATAGCGGCTCTCTCGTTGCCTTCGGCGGCAGCCTTGCTGACGTCGCGGTTATCGGAGGAAACGCCTGAAACGCCGAGGAATCCCGACTGCTTGTTCATGTAGTTGGTCATTTCATCGGGAGTGAATCCGTGCTTCTTCGCAACGAACTCAACAGCAGAGGGGTCAACTGCGCCGCAGCGTGTGCCCATAGTCAGACCGTCAAGGGGTGTAAAGCCCATAGAGGTGTCAACGCTCTTACCGCCGTCAACAGCGGTGATGGAGGAGCCGTTTCCGAGGTGGCAGGAAACTATCTTGAGCTCCTCGGGCTTCTTGCCCATGAGCCTTGCAAGCTCGGCGGAAACGAATCTGTGAGAGGTGCCGTGGAAGCCGTACTTTCTTACGTGAAGCTCCTCATAATCGGAGTAGGGCAGACCGAAGAGGAAAGCCTTTTTCGGCATGGTGGAATGGAACGCGGTGTCGAATACAACGACCTGAGGGGTTCCCTCGGGAATTACCTTCTTGCAGGCGCGGAGCGCTAAAGCATGGGGGTGATTGTGAACGGGAGCCAACTCTGCGAGAGCGTCGATCTTGTCGATGACCTCATCGGTAACAAGGCAGGTCTCCTTGAACACCTCGGCGCCCTGTACTATCCTGTGACCAACGGCGCCGATCTCGCTCATGGAGTCGATGACCTTCGCATCGCCTGTGGTGAGCACCTCAACGAGCTTCTCAAAAGCCTCGGTATGGGTGGGGAAATCGCAGTCGGCTTCATAGCTCCTGCCGTCGCCCGTCTTGTGAGCGATATGACCGCCTATGCCTATCCTGTCGGCGTTTCCCTTTGCGATGACCGATTCATCGGTCATATCGAGGAGCTGATACTTCAGCGATGACGAGCCTGCGTTTACGACTAAGATCTTCATTATTAAAGACTTCCTTTCGGTACAATTTTGCCGCTTGACAAATTTCAACAAATCAGTTATAATTATTATAACAGATGTTGACATACATTTCAATAGCTTTAAAAAAAGTTTACAATTTGTACCGTCTGCGACGATGGCTCATTATTGTATTTTCGGAGGATAGTCAATGGAGATAATCGGCTATTTTGACAGCGATAATAAAGCGCACTGGCTAAGCGAGATCGCTAAAAGCGATTGGAGAGCGGGAGCGTATCTGCATAATATATTGACCGACGGCAGTTTCTTTGAGATACTCGGCGAGGGTTCGGAACTGTTTTTGCTTGCCGACGGTGATAAGCTGATCTCTTTTTGCACCTATTCAAAGAGAGATGAGATACCTTCGGAGGATATGTCACCGTGGATAGGATTCGTGTATACTTTTCCGCAGTACCGCGGAAATCGCTTTTTTGGCAAGCTGCTTGAGAGAATAGAGACTTCGGCAAAGGCTGATAATATCCCCGCTGTGTATCTTTCGACCGACCATATCGGGCTTTACGAGAAGTACGGCTTTGAATTTCTGACGGAAATGGAAAGCATTTACGGAGATATGTCGAGGGTTTACGTGAAGCATTTCGCGCCGCAGGAGAAGGAGCGTTAGTATGAAAGTCGTCGGGATAGTCGCCGAGTTTGACCCCTTCCACAAGGGTCACGAATACCTGCTGAAACAGGCTCGCGCGAAGGGGGCTACGCATATCGCCGTGGTCATGAGCGGTGCGGCAGTTCAGCGCGGTGAGATATCGGTATGCTCAAAGCATGAACGCGCCGAGAACGCGCTGAAATGCGGGGCAGACCTCGTGGCGGAGCTGCCCACGCCGTATTCATGCTCATCGGCAAGATATTTCGCCGACGGTGCTGTACGTATTTTGGGACAGTTGGGGATAGATGCCCTCTGTTTCGGAAGCGAGACCGAAAGCGCCGATATGATACTTAAAGCCGCACGGGCAATGGACGAGCTGGAGGACAGCGAAGCCGTCAAAAAGCGCCTTTCCCGCGGGATAAGCTACCCTGCGGCACTGCACGCGGCGGTGTATGAGCTGTACGGATATGAAGCTGCAAAGGCTCTCGATACGCCGAACAGCACCCTCGGCGCAGAGTACGTCCGCGCTTTGGAGAGAAACGGTATCGGAGCGGAGGTCCTTCCCGTAAAGCGTGTAGGCTCGAAGCACGGAGAGCTTTATGATGAAAGCTCGGGCGAGCCGAACCTTGGTGCGTTCGATATGAAGGACACCGAATACCTGAGCGGCAGTCAGCTTCGCTTAATGCTCTTTAACGAAGCGGACATCACCGACCGCGTTCCCGAGGGTTGTGTGCCGAAAACGCTTTACAAGCCCGCCGCGGCTCATGACATTTTGCTCTACGGTCTGCTGACAGCCGAACGTGAACGTCTGCTCGCGCTGCCCGAGGTGAACGAGCCTCTTGCCGATCGTATCGTAAAGATTCGCCGCGACCCGCCCGACACCCTGCGGCAGTTCTTCCTGACCGTGAAATCGGCTAACTTCACGTATGCACGTATCGCCCGAAGCGCACTTCACCTGACCCTCGGGATCACGAGGGAGGACTTTTCCCCCCCGCCCTATGTGCGCATTCTCGCATTCAATGAGCGGGGAGCGGAGATACTTCGCCGCGCAAAGCCCACCGTACCGCTCTCGACTTCGCTTCGGGAACTCGAAAATTCCTCCGAACAGGCGGCGCATATCATCGACATAGAGAACAGAGCCGTCCGCTTGCAGCAGATATGCCGAGTGCCGCAAAAGCCACGTCCCTATGCGGGTCACCCCTTTCTCGATGACGCTCCGCCTGCTCCTCCTAAGTTTGAGAACGAATATACGAGAAAAATTGTTATAAAAAAATGAAAATACTGTGAAAAGGGTTGCAATCTCTATAAAAATGGTGTATAATAAACCTTATAAACGTTCTGTATTGAACGGCAGGCAGATATAGTATAGCGGTCATTATTTCAGTTTCCCAAACTGAGGATGCGGGTTCGACTCCCGTTATCTGCTCTTTGCAGCTGTAGTATAGTGGTTATTATTTCAGTTTCCCAAACTGAGGATGCGGGTTCGATTCCCGTCAGCTGCTTATTGAGGTTTTGAGCGGAAAAGATAGGAAAGACAGGTAAGGAGAAAAGGGAACAGAAAGAGGGGAAACGAATATGCTGATGTGTTCAAAATGCGGGAAACGTCCCGCTGTTGTTTTCATATCACAAATGAACGGCGTGCAGCAGAACGACAACGGCGGCATGGGCAAAGGCTATTGCATCGTCTGTGCCAAGGAAGCGGGCATTCCGCAGATAGACGACTACATGAAGCGAATGGGACTGTCGGATGCTGATATCGAGGAGATGGCGGAGCTTTCGTCGGAGATGTTCGACGACGGCGATTCCTTTGAGCAGGGCGGAAGCAGTACATTGCCCGAGTTCCTCGGGAATATCACCAACAGCCTCGAAAAAATGTTCGGCGGACAGCAGCAGGGCTCTCCCGAGGAAGACTTTAAACCCGATGACAACACCACTTCCCGTCACATGAGGCGCTTCGGCGATAAGAAACAGGACGGCAAGAAACAGCCCAAGCTGAAATACCTCGGCACCTACTGCACGAACCTCTCCGAAAAGGCGGAGAAAGGCGAGCTTGACCCCTGCATCGGCAGAGAGCGTGAGCTTGACCGCGTGATACAGATACTTTCCCGCAGACAGAAGAACAATCCCTGTCTGATAGGTGAGCCGGGTGTCGGCAAGACGGCGATCTCCGAGGGACTCGCGCAGAAGATCGCGGCGGGGGACGTCCCCTACGACCTGCGAAAGAAGCGGGTATTCCTGCTCGATATGGCGGCGCTGGTCGCGGGTACGCAGTTCAGAGGACAGTTCGAGAGCCGTATGAAGGGGCTTATCGACGAGGTGAAAAAGCTCGGGAATGTCATTCTGTTTATCGACGAGGTACATTCCATAGTCGGGGCTGGGGATTCCGAGGGCAGCATGAACGCCTCGAATATATTAAAGCCCGCACTTTCCCGCGGCGAGGTGCAGGTCATCGGCGCGACCACCTTCAAGGAGTACAGAAAGTACATCGAGAAGGACGCAGCGCTCGAAAGGCGGTTCCAGCCCGTTACCGTCAACGAGCCTACTGTAGAAGTAACGGCTGTTATGCTCATGGGCATAAAGAAATACTACGAGGAAAAGCACAGGATAAAGGCGCCCGAACGCATTGTGCGGGAGTGTGCGATTCTTTCCGAGAGATACATCACCGACCGTTATCTGCCCGATAAGGCAATAGACCTGCTCGACGAGGCTTGTGCCTATGCGTCCATAAGGAGCAAGCCCATCGAGGACTCGAAGCGGCTCACCGATGAATACACGGACGAAAAGAAAGTGCTCGACGAGTTGGAGGGGCAAAATGATTACCCCAACTACGAAAAGATAGGCGAGCAGAAAATGAAGTGCCTGACCCTCGAAAAGCAGCTTGACGCCGCCAAGGAGCAGGCTGACAAGATAGAGGTCACGGAAGCCGATCTCGCTCACGTTATCGAGGTCTGGACCGGTATCCCCGCAAACAAGATCGAGGAGACCGAATACGCTAAGATACGTATGCTCCCGGAAGCGCTCTCAAAGCGCGTGATCGGACAGCAGCAGGCTGTTGACGCGGTCTGCGCGGCAGTAAGGCGCAGCAGGGTACACCTCAGCAAGCGCATACGTCCCGCGTCCTTCATCTTTGTTGGACCTACGGGCGTCGGCAAGACCGAGCTTGTGAAGGTATTGGGTGAAACGCTTTTCGACGATAACGAGCCGATAATCAGGGTGGATATGTCCGAGTACATGGAGCGCCATTCGGTCAGCAAGCTGATAGGTTCGCCCCCGGGATATGTGGGCTTCGACGAAGCGGGTCAGCTGACCGAGAAGATTCGTCGCAGACCCTATTCTGTGGTGCTTTTCGACGAGATCGAGAAGGCGCACCCCGATGTCATGAATATCCTCTTGCAGATACTTGACGAGGGCGAGATACATGACGCGCAGGGCAGGCTTGTGTCCTTCAAGAACACCGTCATCGTTATGACCTCGAACGCGGGCTCCACGACCACCGATACTGGTATGGGCTTCAACAAGACCGACAGCGACATCTCGAAGGAGCGTGCTATGAAGGCGCTCCGCGAGTTCCTTCGTCCCGAATTCCTCGGACGTATCGACGAAGTTGTGGTATTCGGCGCACTCTCCAAGGAGGACTACGCGAAGATCGCGGGTCTTATGCTTGGCGAGATGAGAGAGGCGTTGGAAGAAAGCGCTATAAAGCTCGAATGGACAGACGAGGCTTTGAAGGTCATAGCCGAGAAGTCCCACGGCAAGCGGCTCGGCGGGCGCGACATCAGGCGCGTTATCCGCGAGGAGATAGAGGATAAGCTGAGCATGGAGATAGTCGAGCGCGGCGAGGGCGCAGTCAGCGCCTGCATGATCGACGGCGCCGAGGGCGAACTTTCCATAAGCGTACAGTAATTATACTCCCACTGTTCAAATCCACCAATACCTTCTGCACATCGCCTTAACTTCACACAGTTCTAGATTTTCAGCATGGATTATTTTTCATGAGTGCGTCTTGATAGAATTCGTTTTTGCACGAATCCATTGTCGGTTTTGAAACAGAGGGAGTATACAAGGGAAGTACGTCCTAATGCTGATAGAATGTTCCGACTTAGATCGGTTGGAGATCGTCGGGAAGGTCGTCAAGATAGTTAAGGATTTATAAATATTGTTCCGCAACGGCAGATTGGAGCTATCATGAACGATTTAAAAGAAAAGAAAAGTGACCCATTATTGACCATTGTTAAAATCGGGCTGGTTGTTTTCGTGATAATCATAATTGCAATTTTGCGTAGCTGTGCGTCCTTCGTCAATGATGTAAGTAACGAAAGCAAAGAAAGGCGAGCGATGAAAGCAACCGAAACAACAACAGTCACTACATCGTTTACTCTCTCCTCGTCAAGCAAGACTGATAAAGATTCGATTGTTTCAACTTATGTTGTGAACACAGATACAAAGGTCGCACATACAGAGTATTGTTCGCACGTCAATAAAAAGTCTAAAAATATGAAAAAGGTTGAAATGTCAGTTAAAGAATTGAAAGATTATGGATATTCGGCTTGCACACGTTGCAGACCTTTTTGAAAGGAGGTGTAAACATGGGTGACGGAACAATGATCGCGGCTGTTCTTGTCGGCGTTGTCGGCATTATCCTTATTTTTACTATTTTGAAGATAAACGAAAATCTGAACCAGATGAACGCAAAAATGGATAGGGTATTGAAACAGCTTGAAAAGAAAAAAGACTAACAGCCCAAAATACGCCCCTCTGACGGCTCGTCCGTCTTAGGGGTATAGTTTTACCCATAAAGTGACAAAAGCCCCATCGCAGCGCGGTGCTCCTTTTTTTACATGAGAAATTCCGCGGCGGCGGCGTAGGCTGCGAGCATTAGGGCTAAGGGCGGACTGCCCGCTGCTGTTATGCAGGCGGTCAGGATCGCCCCCGTGACGACTGCGGCGGCTCGTCTTGCGTTTTCGGGGAGGAAGAGCCTCATGAGCCGCCCTCCGTCCAGCGCAGAAAAGGGGAGCAGGTTCAAGAGACCCGTTGCCAGCTGAACGCGGGAGAAGTCCTCCGCTCCGATCGCAAGGGAGATCAGCGCGAGTATCAGATTCACTGTACAGCCTGCCGCGAGTATAACTGCCTGTTTCGGGCGTTCCGTCATGCGGCGGGCGGGTAGCAGCTTCATTCCGCCGCAGTAAAGGCATACGGCGCGGGGCTTTTCCTCAAGCGCGAACATCGCCGCTAAGTGTCCCAACTCGTGCAGGAAGCACGCCGTCAGCGCCGCGCACATTTCCGCACTGCCGCTGTCAAAAATGTAGAAGTTAAAGCAGATCATAGCGAAAAAACCGAAGTAGACCCGCACCTTCATGCCGCCCATGTCCCAACTAAGCATAAAAACGCCCCCGTCTGCATTATATGCGGACGGGAGCGCGATGATTCTGTTATTCCGCGAGAACTGCTTCGATATTTGCAAGCTCTTCGTCGGTGAATTCGAGGTTGTCAAGAGCCTTGATGTTGTTTTCGATCTGTGAGGGACGGCTCGCACCGCAGAGCACCGTGGTGACTGCGGGCTTGTTCAGCAGCCAAGCTATCGCCATCTGCGAGAGGGACTGTCCGCGCTCCAAAGCAATATCGTTCAGCTTGTTGAGCTTTGTCACCATTTCATCAGTCAGCATGGAGCCGACCCAGGTGTTGCCCTTTCCGATACGCGAATCTGCGGGAACGCCTTTCAGATACCTGTCCGTCAGCAGTCCTTGGTGAAGCGGCGAGAATACTGCGAATCCAATGCCGTTTTCGCAAGCCCAATCGTCCAGTCCGTCCTCCTCGACCCAGCGGTTGAGCATGGAGTAGGAGGGCTGATTCACGATGAAGGGCGTTCTAAGCTCGCGGAAGATCGCGGCGATCTCGGCGGTCTGTTGTTTGTTGTAGTTCGACACGCCCACATAGAGCGCCTTGCCCTGCTTAACGATCTGATCGAGGGCGAGGGCGGTCTCTTCGAGGGGAGTGTTCGGGTCGAAAATGTGGTGGTAGTAGATGTCAACGTAGTCGAGCCCCATGCGTTTCAGGCTCTGGTCGAGTGAAGCGATGAGATACTTTCGGGAGCCGTTGCGGTTGCCGTAGGGACCCTCCCACATCTCATAGCCTGCTTTGGTGGAGATGCACAGCTCGTCGCGGTATGCGCGAAGCCCGCGGTCGAGTATGCGTCCGAAGTTCTCCTCCGCCGAGCCGTTGAAGGGGTGTCCGTAGTTGTTTGCAAGGTCGAAATGTGTTATCCCGAGGTCAAAGGCGGTGCGGCACATCTTCTCGGCGTTCTCGAATACCGAGCCGTAGCCGAAATTCTGCCAAAGCCCCAGAGAGATCATCGGGAGCCTGAGCCCGCTGTTTCCGCATTTGCGATAAATGTTCTTGTCATAGCGTTTTTCGTTAGCGTTGTACATGGTTTTACCTCACTTTCGTCAATTGTTATCGCCGAGAGTAACTTCCCAGCCCGCGAGCCATTGCTGCAAGAGCGCAAGGTCGAGCATATCCACTTTGCCGTCGGTGTTTACATCGGCAGTGTTTTTATAGCTCGGTGAGACTTCCCAGCCTGCAAGCAGCTGACGCAGCAGCGCCAGATCGAGCATATCAACAGTACCGCTGCCGTCAAGGTCGCCGTATTTGCAAAGGGTAATGTCGATGAGCAGATCGCTGCCGTCGGCGGTCACGGTATAACTCCTCGGAGCATAACCGTCCTTTGAAGCGATCAGTGTGTATTCTCCGTCGGGGAGAGTTCTCAGTTGTGTTACTGTGCCGAAAGACTTAGCCCCCGCTACAGGGTCGCCGTTTTCGTCGTTCACCAGCAGACTTACTCCCGCCGCTCCTTCCTCACCCAATAGCGAAACATTTGCGGTGAGCAGGGAAGATCCGGTCTTTTTTTCTTTCAGCTCGACCGAGAACTGTTCACCTATGACAGTGCAGGAAACTGTGCTGTCGTCGTAGGCAAAAAAATTGTCGGCGTCATCGGAGGGGCGCAGAGTAAATATGCAGCTCTGCGGGATAGTATCTTTCTTCACCTTAAAGCTGACGCTGAATGCTTCCCCACTTCCGATCACGTCGGTGAACTCGTAGCAGTTGAGCGTAACAGTGCCGCTATTCGCCGAAGAAGCGATCCCCTCAAACATAGCCCCTTCGCTACCTGCATATTCAAGCGAAGCTGCGTCGTATTCAAGCTCCGCGACCCATGATTGCACACCGCTGCACTCCGCATTAACAGTGACGGTCACGATCTCGCTTCCGTCAGCGACAGTTCCGCCGAGCGTCACGCTTCGGTCGGCAGTCGGTGAGAATATAAGCGCCGTCGGCACGTCAGCAGATGCAGTATTTATCGCCGCCGAAGCGAGCACAGCCGTTGAAAGGGCGGCTGCTATCCTTACGGTCATAGCTTCCTCCTGTATAATGAGTACAAAAACGGGCGGTACAGCAGCCTGCACCGCCCGGAATCGTTCCGTTCAGGTTTGAATTTACTTATTCTTCTTGCTTACGAGCACGATACCTAATGCGGCACCGGCAAGTGCGATGAGTGCGGGAGCGGAGCCGGTCGAGGGGTTAGAACTCGTATCGGCAGCGGCAGCGGCACTTCCGCCTGCGGCAGCTGTAGTTGTGGTCGAAGCTGCAGCGGCTGCTGCGGACGAAGATTCGGAAGGATATGTCCAATCCATAGCCTTATATTCATACTTAGCTATAGGTGTTCTCGAAGGTTCGTAAGGCTTGGTGTTGACATACTCTGGAACGGGAGCAGGCTCATCTGTCGGAGCAATAATAAGCTCAGTCATGTCAACGATCTCTTTTTCGCCGTTTGCATCAAGATAAACCTTATCGGTCTCGGGATCATAGTAGTGTGCCTTCATGCCTGCGATCGTACCGGTAGGAGGTACCTCGGGAACGTATATAAGTCTTGAAGCGATATCGTCCTTGGAAGAAGTCTCGCTCTCAGAGGAAGAAGTCTCGGTCTCGGAAGAGGAGGTCTCGGAAGAAGAAGTTTCACTCTCGGAAGAGGAGGTCTCGCTCTCGGAAGAAGAAGTTTCACTCTCGGAAGAACTTTCCTCAGTCTCGGAAGAAGAAGTTTCACTCTCGGAAGAGCTTTCCTCTGTCTCGGAAGAAGAAGTTTCACTCTCGGAAGAGCTTTCCTCTGTCTCGGAAGAAGAAGTTTCGCTCTCGGAAGAGCTTTCCTCAGTCTCGGAAGAAGAAGTTTCACTCTCGGAGGAGCTTTCCTCGGTCTCGGAAGAAGACTCACCCTCGGAGGAACTGTCCTCGGTCTCGGAAGAAGATTCACCCTCGGAGGAGCTTTCCTCTGTCTCGGAAGAAGTCTCGCTCTCGGAAGAACTATCCTCGGTATCGGAAGAATCGTCTATCGACGAGGTTTCTTCAGAACTGTCAGAGTCAGAACTATCGGTATCGGAACTATCAGTAGTGTCAGAAGAAGTATCAGATTCCGATGATTCTTCGCTTTTGGAGTCGTCGCCTTCGGAAGAACTATCCTCAGTCTCGGAAGAACTGTCCTCGGTCTCGGAAGAACTGTCCTCGGTCTCGGAAGAACTGTCCTCGGTCTCGGAAGAGCTGTCCTCGGTCTCGGAAGAACTATCCTCGGTCTCGGAGGAACTATCTTCGGTCTTGGAAGAGCTGTCTTCGGTCTCGGAAGAACTGTCCTCGGTCTCGGAGGAGCTATCTTCGGTCTTGGAAGAACTGTCCTCGGTCTCTGAAGAGCTGTCCTCGGTCTCGGAAGAACTGTCCTCGGTCTCGGAGGAACTATCTTCGGTTTCGGAAGAACTGTCCTCGGTCTCGGAGGAACTGTCCTCGGTCTTGGAAGAGCTGTCCTCTGCCTCGGAAGAAGATGAAGAAGCAGTTTCCTCACCTATCTGTACTGTAGCGTCCTTTATGGAATAAGGCACATTGTCAAACTTACCCTTTACTATGTTGCCGTCCCCATCTGTTTGATCTACAAAGATATCGTTAGGCGAGATCTCAAGAGTGAATTTAGACTTGATTCCTGCCGTTTCGGAAACGTCAGATTTTACCTTGAAAGTAACTGTGCATATAAGTCCCGATTCTTTGTACGGTTCAGACAGTGCATCTTCCCAAAGCATTGTAAAGGGATCGGCATCAAGGTGCTCATCGTAGGTTATGCCTTCCGACCATACGATGTTACGTCCCTGCATTTTTGCTGTTGCGAAAATACCTTGGGTACCGTCATATTTGACAAGCTCAAGATTCTCGCTGTCATAATCGAGAGCGATCTTCCAGCCGTTAATACCTGTATTGTCGGCAATCTCGATATCTACGGTGAATTCTTCACCTGCTTTTGCTTTTTCTACAGACGGCTTTATCTGAAAGCTGAGTTCGTTATCCGCGGAGGCGGAAACTAATGTAACTCCCGTAACAGCAAGTATGACTGCTGTACACATTGCCATTATTTTTTTCAATTCTATCATTCCTTTCACATATTGCATGAATGCAGATATGTCACTTATAAATAATAAATTGCATAAGGATACAATTCCTACATAGTAATAGTCTATCACATTTTTATCATTTTGTCAATCACAAAAATAATAATTTAAAAGATTTTACTATAAACTCGTCATAATGCACAATATGATAGTGCAGCGATTGTGAATAATTATTCCCGTTCGATAGCTGCATAAAAAATACTGTACAAAAATAATCTCTTATGTCATATTCTGTTATTTCAGTGAATTGAGAAGTCCGCCCTTGTTTATTATATTGATAAGGAATTCGGGGAATGGCTGCCCCTTGTAGCTTTCGCCTTTGGTGATATTTGTGATAGTGCCGCTCTCAAAGTCGATCTCCACTTCGTCGCCCGCTTCGATCTTTTCGCTCGCCTCGCGGCACTCGATGATCGGGAGCCCGATGTTTATCGCATTGCGGTAGAAGATACGTGCGAAGGTCGCCGCGATAACGCAGGAAATTCCGCTCGCCTTGATAGCGATCGGCGCGTGCTCCCTCGACGAACCGCAGCCGAAATTCTCATGTGCCACCATGATGTCGCCTTCCTTGACCTTCTTCACGAAGTCAATGTCGATGTCCTCCATGCAGTGGCTCGCAAGCTCCTTGTGGTCGGCTGTGTTCAGATATCTTGCGGGGATGATTACGTCGGTGTCAACGTTGTCCCCGTACTTATGTACTGTTCCTTTTGCTTTCATTATATATCCATCGTCCTTTCGGTCAGATCATGTAATCTACGCATTTTCTCGCCGCGGTCACGGTCTTTACGAAGTCCTTTACCTTGACGTGGGCGGGGTGATCGGCATAGTATGCAAGCGCTTTTTCATCGGTGAACTCGCTGTCAAGCATCACATCTCCGTTGGAAGTGTCCAAAATATCGGTCACGACCTTGATGCTCTCAAGCCCTTCGATAACGCCCGCAAGGGCTTCAAGCTCGCTCTTTATGCGCTTTGCCGCCGCCTTTTTCTCATCGGCGGTCAGCTCGCTTTTTAAGTCCCATATAATAATGTGCTTTACCACGGCGCACCTCACATTATCTCGGAGGGCTGGGAAATCTTGCCCGTCACCGCGGAAGCCGCCGCAACGTAGGGCGAAGCCAGATAGACCTCGCTCTCGGGGTGTCCCATTCTGCCGACGAAGTTGCGGTTCGTGGTAGCTATAGAGCGCTCGCCCTTTGCGAGAATGCCCATATATCCGCCGAGGCAGGGTCCGCAGGTCGGTGTGGAAACGGCACAGCCCGCGTCGATGAATATGTCGATGAGCCCCTCAGCCATAGCCTGCTTGTATACCGCCTGTGTCGCGGGGATTACTATGCAGCGGACGCTGTCGGCGATCTTTCTGCCTTTGAGTATCTCAGCCGCCGCACGGAGGTCTTCTATACGTCCGTTGGTGCAGGAGCCGATAACGGACTGGTCTATCTTCACGTCGCCTATCTCGTCGAAGGTCTTTGCGTTCTCGGGGAGGTGAGGGAAGGCGACAGTGGGCTTTATCTGCGAAAGGTCGATGTCGTAGACCTCGTCGTACTCCGCGTCGGGGTCGGCTTCAAAGACCTTGTACTCATGCTGAACTCTGCCCTTTACGTATTCGAGGGTGACTTCATCGACCGCGAAGATACCGTTCTTAGCGCCTGCTTCGATAGCCATATTAGCCATGCAGAGCCTGTCCTCCATAGTGAGGTTCTTCAAGCCTTCGCCCGAGAATTCCATAGAGCGGTAGAGCGCACCGTCAACGCCTATCATGCCGATGATGTGCAGGATAACGTCCTTGGCGGCGCTGTATTTGGGGAGCTTGCCCGTGATATTGAATTTTATCGCGGAGGGCACCTTGAACCAAGCCTTTCCGCGAGCCATGCCCGCGCACATATCCGTAGAGCCGACACCCGTGGAGAACGCACCGAGCGCGCCGTAAGTGCAGGTGTGGCTGTCCGCGCCGATTATGCAGTCCCCGGGGGCAACAAGACCTTTTTCGGGGAGCAGGGCGTGTTCTATGCCCATTCTGCCCACGTCATAGAAATGCGTGATCGACTGAGCGCCGCAGAAATCGCGGCACTGCTTACATTGTGTAGCCGCCTTGATGTCCTTATTTGGGGCGAAGTGATCCATTACCATAGTCACCTTGTCCTTATCGAACACCTCGGTGAAGCCTGCCTTATTGAATTCGTTGATCGCAACGGGCGAGGTGATGTCGTTCCCGAGCACGAAATCGAGATCAGCCATAATGAGCTGTCCCGCCTTCACCTCGTCAAGCCCCGCATGAGCCGCGAGTATCTTCTGAGTCATTGTCATACCCATGTTTTTTGTCCTCCTTATGTGTATGTATACCACATTATATTATAGCAGATTTTCGGGGGGTTGTAAATGTATATTTTGTGAACAATTGCAAAAATGCTTTTAGCTTAAATAATCAAATTACTTAAGAGGTGTTGCATTTGTTTGTAGAATATGCTATAATTGGAGTATGAGATATATTCTGTATGTTTTAATAGGAGGTAGACAAATGATAGGATATATTTTGATAGGCGTTATTATTGGTGCTCTACTTGTTGCGGTTTTGTATTATAAGAAGAAAAGTGAAGATAATAGTGAGCATGAATCAAAACAGGTGCAGATGATAAATGCTATAATGACACCGACTTCACAAGCAGATAATAGTATAGCTGAAAAACAGAAAGTTGAGATTGCTCCGAAACCTATTGAATTTAAGTCTTTTCGGAGTCTTTCAATTGAGGAAGAATCACGTTTGGTTGAATTGAAAGGAATAGAAGTTTTTGATCGTATTGATAGTGTTATTCCGAGTGCCATGCAAGTAATTACAAGTACTTCCATTTATGCTGGTGTTAATGCCGGAAGTATTTATCAAGCTATACTGCCAGCTGGAGCACATCTTGCTAATTCAACGGGCATGGAGGGCGCTTACAGGGGATTCTTTCATGGTGCTAAAGGAATAGCGGGTCATGCAAATTTTAAAGCCCCAAGCGGATTAGCAAATCTTAGTGCTGTCAATGCCATTATGTCAGTGGCTTCTGTAGTAGTTGGTCAATATTACATGACAAAGATCAATAATAGATTAAAGGAAATTTCAGAGGGAATAGACGCTATTGCTGATTTTTTAAATTACGAATACATTAGTAAACTGCGAAACATAGCATATGATGTTGAGAAGTATTCTACATATAAAACGGAAATCATAGATAATGAATCTGAAAGAGAAAGAATAATATCGCAATTGTTCAGTATAGAAAAAACCTGCGGTGAATTATTGGGACAGGCTAATAGTACGATCAATGGCTATACGGATTTAAAAGACCTTGATTATGATGACTATGAGAAATCTGTATTTGAAACACAGGTATGGTTTACCTATCAGCAAATATTGTTAGAATTATTAAACAATATTTGTGAGCTTACTTATGTTATGAAACTGGGAACTGTTTCAAGAGAATACAGTTTTAGAAAACTTGAACAATACTTTGATGAATCGACAGTTGTTTATGAAAAACTGAATATTTGGCACGGAGAAAACATCGAACGATTGGAAATTGATATTTCTGCCGGAAAAAGAAAACGACAAGGATTTGAAGGATTTCTAATGAGCGGCTTCGGGCTTTTTGACGATGATCTAAACTATAAAGAGATATCACAAGACACTATCGAATTTATAGCAGAACAACATGACAGCGTTTATGATATAACATTACCAGAAAAAGAACCCGACCTCTTTAATATGGACGTACAACTTATAGCTAAAGACGGGAAGATGTATTATCTTCCGCCAATGAACTGATGACAAAAATAAAAGCAGACAGTATCAAACTGTCCGCTTTTCCGTACAATATTCATTCCGCAATTATGCGCTTTTTCTTGAACCTCTCGCAGGTGTCCTTTGCCGTTACGCCCGAGAGCATTATCAGCGCCGTGACGTTCGGGAGCGCCATCAGTCCGTTGAAGATGTCCGCTATGCCCCACACCGCCGATACCGTCAGATACGGTCCGATGAACACCGCCGCTATGTACACGATCTTGAATATCTTCGACGCTGCGGCGCTGCCGCCCGTCAGGTACGCAAGACAGCGCTCGGAGTAGTAGCTCCACCCCAGTATCGTCGTGAATGCAAAGAAGATCAGACACATCATGAGTATGAACGCCGAAACTCTCTCCGAAAAGGGGAGCCCGTAGGCGAACGCCGCCGAGGTTATCTGCACGCCCTCCAGCGACTTGTCGCTCCATGCCCCCGAAATGACTATCGAAAGCCCCGTCATCGTGCATATGCAGATCGTGTCAATGAAGGTGCCCGTCATGGTGACAAGCCCCTGACGGACGGGGTCTTTTGTCTGAGCCGCCGCCGCCGCTATGGGCGCCGAGCCGAGACCCGCTTCGTTTGAGAATATTCCCCTCGCCACGCCCTTCTGCATGGCGAGTATTATCGTCTGCCCCATCGCGGCTCCCGCTAAGGGGCGCACGCCGAATGCTCCGCCGATGATCTGCGCCAAAGCGTCGGGTATCTCGCTTATGTGGGTGATGATTATGGTGAGGGCGCACAGTACATATGCTATCGCCATGAAAGGTACGACTATCTGCGAAACGTTGGATATGCTCTTTATGCCGCCGATGATGACCAGCCCCGCGCAAAGGGTCACGATAAGTCCCGCTATAATGGTGACTATCGTGTAGTCGTGTCCGAATATCGGGACAGTTTTGGTGCTCTCGTCCGAGAAGAACCCGTTCACCGCCGAGGTAATGCCGTTTATCTGCGTGAACGTGCCTATGCCCATAAGCCCGACAAACAGTCCGAACACCGCGAACAGCTTCCCGAGCCATTTCCACTTAGCGCCCATGCCGTTCTCGATGTAGTAGAACGGACCGCCTATCCAGTGCCCCTCGCTGTCCTTGGTGCGGTACTTTATCGCAAGGAAGCCCTCGGCGTACTTGGTCGCCATGCCGAACAGCGCCGCAAGCTCCATCCAGAACAGCGCCCCGGGACCTCCCGCCGCGATAGCCGTTGCCACGCCGACGATGTTTCCCGTGCCGATAGTCGCCGAAAGCGCCGTACACAGCGCCGCGAAGCTCGTTACCTCGCCGTCGCCGCCCGATTCGTTTTTCACCATGTATTTGAGCGCCTTCCCGAGCTTTCGGAACTGCACCCCTCTCAGCCGCACCGTCAGTAGCATACCGCAAGCCATTATCAGCACAATGAGCGGTATCCCCCACACATATCCGTCTATCGTGTCCACTATCCTGTTAAGAGTCTCCATCGGCAAGCTCCTTTAATTTGGGTAAATTCGTTTGATTATATGTGTTATATATCAAAGCAACACTTTAATTATAGCATTTTCTCAAATATCTTTCATTAGTTTAAATTTTACATATTTTAAATATTTTATAAATAATAGGAAAGATAAATGTTTGATTGTATCCGAATACTCTGTAAAACAAATCAAATTTGTACATAGTGCATAAAATGTTACTTGAAATTAAGTGCAGTATTAGGTATTGAACCTAACGGAAATTTGTGTTATAATTATTTTATGATTTGTCTGAAACAAGATCACAACATTTCTGAAAGGTAAGTGAGTAAAATGAGTAACAATGAAAAGAACTGGGGCTATGAGGCAGTATTCTATCAGCTTTATCCGCTGGGTTTCTGCGGAGCGCCCTTTGAGAATGACGGCGTTTTGGAGCACCGTATACTGAAAGTGCTGGACTGGGTAGACCATATCGAGAAGCTGGGCTGCAACGCGGTGTACTTCTCGCCCGTTTTCGAGAGCGATACTCACGGCTACAATACCCGCGATTACTGCAAGATAGACACCCGCCTCGGCACTAACGAGGACTTCAAGCAGGTCTGTGACGCCCTTCATGCCAAGGGTATCCGCGTGGTCCTCGACGGCGTTTTCAACCACGTTGGACGCGGCTTCACGCAGTTCCGCGATGTCTGTGAGAAGAAGTGGGATTCCCCCTACAAGGACTGGTTCAACATCAACTTCGACGGCAACAGCAATTATAACGACGGTCTGTGGTACGAGGGCTGGGAAGGTCATTACGACCTTGTGAAGCTCAACCTCCGCAATCCCGCAGTGGTAGACCACCTGCTGAATGCCGTGAAGTATTGGATAGAGTATTTCGGCATTGACGGCATAAGGCTCGACGTGGCGTACCTGCTGGACTTCGACTTCATGAAGCGCCTGCGCAGCTTCACCGACAGCCTGCGGGACGATTTCTTCCTCGTGGGCGAGATGGTACACGGTCAGTATCAGCGCTGGGCGAACCCCGAGATGCTCCATTCGGTAACGAATTTCGAGTGCTACAAGGGACTGTATTCGAGCTTCAACAGCATGAATATGTTCGAGATATGCCATTCGTTAAAGAACCGCTTCGGTCCCGAGAACTGGTGCGAATTCAGGGGTCTGCACCTGCTGAACTTCGTGGATAACCACGACGTCACCCGCATAGCCTCGATACTCACCGAGCCCAAGCACCTGCCGCTCGTATATACTATGCTGTTCGGTATGCCCGGTATTCCCTGTGTTTACTACGGAAGCGAATGGGGTGTAAAGGGCAACAAGAGCGAGGGCGACCCCGCGCTCCGTCCCGCTATCGACAAGCCCGAGTGGAACGAGCTCACCGACCTTATCGCAAGGCTCGCAAGAGCTCACCGCGAGAGCAAGGCGCTTCAGTACGGCGACATCAAGGTGCCTGTGCTGACCAACAGACAGTGCGTACTCCAGCGCGACTATGACGGCGAGAGGGTGTTTGTGGCGGTCAATGCGGATTCTCAGCCCTTCACAGCGCATTTTGACGCGGGCTTCGGAATGGCTGACGACCTCGCGAACGGCGGCGAGCATGACTTCGGCGGCGGCAGCGAGCTTGCGCCTTACTCCTACCATATCTGGAGATGCAAGTGATGGATAAGCGCCGAACAGATTACAGCCTTTACATCTGCACCGACAGTGGGCTGATGTCCTCACCGACCGTTGAGGAGAGCGTGGAAGCTGTCCTGCGGGGCGGCGCGACCGTTATACAGCTTCGGGAGAAGAACGCTTCCTCGCGGGAGCTTTACGAGCTGGCACTCAGGGTCAAGGCAGTCACCGACCGTTACGGCGTGCCGCTCATCATAGACGACAGGCTCGATGTGGCTCTTGCGGTCGATGCGGCGGGGGTACATCTCGGGCAGAGCGACCTGCCCTGCACAGCCGCAAGGCGTTTGCTGGGGGAGGATAAGATAGTCGGCATTACGGCGCCCACCGTGGAGCTTGCAAAACAGGCTAAAGCCGAGGGCGCGGATTACATCGGCGTCGGCGCGATGTTTGTGACCTCTACCAAGACCGACGCCAAGCCCAACACCCGTGAGAACCTCGCGGCGATACGGGCGGCTGTGGATATCCCCATAGTCATCATAGGCGGCGTGAAGCGATCGAACGTGCTGACCTTCGCGGGCATGGGAATAGACGGCGCGGCGGTGATCTCCGACATCATAGCCGATCCCGACCCCGAATCTGCGGCGCGGGAAATGAAAGCTGTACTCGGAAAATTTCGATAAGACGTAAAAAACGGGGGCTGTAAAAGGCTCCCGTTTGTGTTTCATATATTTATATTATTCAAGCAGTCCCTGTATGCCCTTTTCCCGAACCACGTCCTTGTAGTATTGCAGTTCCTCGCTGATAAGGTCGTCTATGACCTGCATTCCGAGAAGCTCCACAGGTGCGCGGTCATCGGTGAGGGGATCGCAGCCCTCGGGGGCGGTGCGGCGGGTGAGCCTGCCGTAAACCTCGTTCATCGTGAGGGAAAGCATGGGGTCATCTATCAGATCAACGCTGTTTTTCAGCTTCTCCGTCATGTTCGGGTCGAGGGAAGCGAACAGCTCACGGTTGGTGGAGCGGGGAACATCGGCGGTGTATATCTCGGGGAACACCTCCGCTATGGTGGCGATCAGCCTGTCATTTACGCTCCCCGCGCGGTCGGACTTCATGTTCATGTTCACGACCATGACGCCGCCCTCGGTGAGATGATCTCTGACCAAGGTGAAAAATTCCACGCTGGACATCTGAAAGGGGATAGTAATATCCTGATATGCGTCCACCATTATGACGTCGTATTTTTTATCGGAAACGTTCAGGAAAGCCCTGCCGTCGTAGGTGGTGACGGTGACGCTCTCGGGCAGACCGAAGTATTCGCGTGCGAGGTCGGTTATGCTCTCGTCTATCTCCACGCCCTCGACCTTTGCGCCCTCGATGAACTCCGCGCATTCGGCGGCATACGTCCCCGAACCCATTCCGAGTACCAGCACATCACTGTCCTTGCCGAGGGGCTTGTCCGTCATCATCGGAGCGGCGAGGGCGGTGTCGTAGTACAGCCCCGAGAGCCCGCCGTCCTTCATCGCCACGGACTGCACGCCGAAAAGCACGTTTGTCGAGAGGATAACGCGGCGGTCGTCCTCCTTGACCTGTAAGTAGTTGTAGACCGATTCGCCCTCATAGGTCAGGTCTTTTTCCCAGAACGCGAAGCCCGCGGAGGTCCCGAAGATACAGCACAGCGCGAATATCGCGCCGCTTACGCAGACCCTCACGATACAGCGTTTGCACGAGATGAAGTACACCGCCGCGATGATAAGGAGTATCCCCGAGAAGATGAGGAAAGTCACAGCCGTTCCGAAGGCGGGTATCGAGAGGAAGGTCGGGACGAAAGTGCCGATAATGCTTCCGACGGTGTTTGAAGCCCCGAGCATTCCGACGGTCTTTCCGCTGTCATCGAGGGAGCCGACGGTGTATTTCACCAGCGAGGGCGTACACGTTCCGAGCAGGAAAAGCGGGTAGACGAATACGAGCATACAGGACAAAAACGCCGCCCATATGAGGAAGTTGGTGCTTATGGTGAACACCAGAGCCCCCGACACGAGCAGTATCACGAGCTTGCCGATTATGGGTATAGCCGCCGTCCAGACTGCCGAGATGAGCAGGCGCTTATAGAGCTTATCGGGGTCGGGGTCGCGGTCGGCGCTCCTGCCGCCGTATATGTTGCCGAGCGCCATAGCTATCATGATCGTGCCGATGATGATAGTCCACACGATCTGCGAGGAGCTGAAATAGGGCGCCAATAGCCTGCTTGCGCCCAGCTCCACCGCCATGACGGACATTCCCGCGAAGAACTCCGTGAGGTAGAGGTACACCTTGTTCCCGAGAATGCCCGTGCTTTTGGCGGGGTTCTCATTATTGTTTGTTTTCATACATCACTCTCCAAACTCAACAAAAAAGCGGCGGACACAAAAGTGCCGCCGCAGACAATGTGTTCAGATACCGCACTCCTCGTAATCCTTCCACTTTTCGTAGTGAGCCTTGTCCTCGTAGTATTTCGTGACGAGCAGGGCGGTGGAAGCGATAACGAGCATGAGCGCCCCAACGAGCGTCCAGAACGATTTTCTTCTCGAATATTCTCTCATGGTAATGCACTGCCTTTCTAATGTTTTCTGTTATTATACCATATTATTCCCCCGATGTCAAGTGTTTATTCGGCGAAGAAAACGGAGCAGTCCGAAAACTGCTCCGAGGGAATTATTTGACCTTGACGGTCTTAGCCGCGCAGAACGCGCCCGCTTTCTTCTTGCCGTCTATGGTCTTGTAGGCTCTCATGCGAACGTAGTAGGTCTTACCCGAGGTGAAGCCCGAGAGCGCACCGCCTACGGTGGAGTTCTTCTTCACCATTGCGGATTTGATTTTCTTGGTGCAAGTCTTGTCGCTGTAGACAACTATCTGATAGCCGTCGGCGAGGGAGTCCTTTTTCCACGCAAGGCTGATCTTCTTCTTCGTAGTCGAGGTCGCCTTGGTGAGGGTAGGCTTCTTAGGGACGATGTAGAAATTCATGGTCTTTGTGCCAGTGTAGTTTCCGATACCGGTTATGGTTATAGTAGCCTTGCCGGGGTTCTTGCAATTCTTGCCCGACACCTTGTAATCCTTTCCCTTAACGAGGGTCTTGCCGCCGTAAGTCACGGTCAGCTTGGGCATTTTGGACTTGCCCGTGTAGGAAACAGCCGTTGAGGAGAATTTGGCGGTCGTCTTGGAGATAGAATTCTTGGTCGCAACAGGAGCGGGGAGCTTGTCGGTGTAGCTGTCCTTGTAGGAATCACCGCATACCGAGCAGGTGTGCAGGGTGTAGCCCTGCGCGGTGGTGGTGGGCTTTACGACCTTGGAGGTGTATTTGTGACCCGTTGCGGCTGTTTCGCTATCCTTGTAGGAATCACCGCAGACGGAACAGGTGTGGAGGGTGTAGCCCTTTTCGGTGCAGGTGGGAGCAACGGTCTTTGCGGTGTACTTGTGACCCGTGGCGGGGATAGTCTCGGTGTAGGTCTCGCCGCAGTCGCAGGTGTAGGTCTTAACGCCGTTGGCGGTGCAGGTGGCGGCTTTGGTGATCTTGGAGGTGTAGGAGTGTTCGTGAATATCTTCAAGAAGTTCATAATCAAAGCCATTATCTATGGCGTATTTTTCGCCTGCTGTATCTTTGTAGCAATAGATTTTAAAGTCCTCGATTTTAGTAGTCCCGGCGACACCATTTCCTTTGCTATATCCAAAAACCTTTTCTCCAATATAGTTCAATGACTTGGGTATTGTAACTGTTTTTAAATTTGTACATTCCAAAAAAGCTTCTTCATCTACTTGCAATATACTTTTTGGTAATTCTATACTGGTTAGAGATTTACAGCCAAAAAATGCTTTATAACCTATTTTTGTCATACCTTCGGGCATTTTAATATCATTTAGTTTACTACAGCCCTCAAAAGAGTATAGTTCTATGCTTTTTATAGAGTTAGGCATTTTAATTTCAGATAAAGATGAGCAACCCGAAAACAAATCGTGAGAAATAACCTGAAGTTTTTCAGGCAAGACTATACTTTCTAAAGAGGAACAATGAACAAATGCACCTTCTTCTATCTCGTCGACATTAGCCGGTATAGTTAAACTCTTAATATTATCACAATACATAAAAGCGTATTTACCTATGCTTTTTACACTATTTGGTATAGTGATATCTTCAATATACATATTGTAGTAAAATGTATAGCTTCCTATACTTGTTACTCCGTCTTTAATTATGACTTTTTTTATTTTTGATGCCTCAAAAGGTGAACGTTTATCAGACGTATTATCGTAATTGTATATTTGACCTTCTCCACTAATTACCAGTGTTCCACCGTTATCAAGTTCCCATGACACATTGTCTCCACATTTTCCGCTTTTGACAATATCAGCACTCGCCACGATTTCCATATCAAACGCGCCAAAATCAGCAAAGCCAATTCCACCCGAAAGCGCCAAAACGACCGCCGCCAGTCCGCAAGCAATACGTTTTTTCAACATAAAATCATTCCTTTCATATTAAGTATATATTTATAATATATGCTAATATTATTATACTACATCAAAATCCATATTTCAATAGTAATATGTACTAAAAATTCGTAAAATTTGTTGTATATGTATTATAATTCCATAGTAGAGAGGAAGATTTTTATGCTTAAAGACAATCAGTTCGCATTTTACAATGAAAAACAGTTTGCCAAGCGCCTTACCGAGCTAAGGCAGAAAAAGGGCGTTTCAGCGCGTGACATGAGCCTTTCTATCGGGCAGTGTGATTCATATATCAACAGGATAGAGAACGGGCGCTCCCTCCCCTCCATGACCGGCTTTTTCTACATCTGCGAATACCTCGGCGTGACCCCTGCGGAGTTTTTTAGCTACGACAACGCCGACCCGCAGACCGTGAACGCACTCAACGCCGCCCTCCGACAGCTTTCGCCCCGACAATCCGAACACATCTTGGCTATCGTAAACGACATAATAAACTAAAGGCACGCTCCGCAAAACCGCGAACGTGCCTTTAATTTTGCCAAAAAAACCGCCCTCACGAAGAGAGCGGCTTTCATTCATTTCGTTATGTCAGAGCGTTGATTACTTCAGCTCAACAGTAGCGCCGGCAGCCTCAAGCTGGCTCTTGAGCTCCTCAGCCTCAGCCTTGGAAACGCCTTCCTTGATAGCCTTGGGAGCCTCTTCAACGAGAGCCTTAGCCTCTTTCAGACCCAGACCGGTGATGGTCTTAACAGCCTTGATAACGTTCATCTTAGCGTCGCCGAAGGAAGCGAGAACTACGTCAAACTCGGTCTTCTCAGCCTCAGCGGGTGCAGCAGCAGCAGCGCCGCCGCCTACAGCGATAGCAGCAGTTACGCCGAACTCCTCCTGGATAGCGTCAACGAGCTCGGAAAGCTCGAGTACGGACATTTCTTTTACTATGTCAAGTACGTTAGTGATCTTTTCGGATGCCATGATAATTAACTCCTTTATTATAATTTAGTTCAGTCCCAAAATAGGGACAGTTGTCATGCCGCCCTTACGCGGCTGTCACGGTGCTTATGCTGCACCTTCCTCCGACTTCTTGTCCGCAACAGCCTTGATGGTAGCCGCGAACTTGGTGAGAGGACCCTGGAGAGCGCCCACCAGCATTGCGAGCAGTGTCTCCTTGCCGGGGATCTTCGACAGAGCGGTAACGCCTGCCTGATCGTAAACGGTCTGTCCAATGTAGCCTGCTTTGAGATTGAACTTGTCATCGCCCAGCTTCTCGGCGTACTTGCCGAGGATACGCGCGGGAGCAGTCTCGTCATCAGCGGATACCGCGATAGCGGTAGCACCGTTCAGAACGTCGTCAAGACCCTCTATGCCTGCCTCCTTGAACGCAAGGCGGAGCATGGTGTTCTTCTCAACGAAGTAGCTGATGTTGTTCTCTCTCATCTCGCGGCGGAGCGCGGTGTCCTCCTCAACGGTGATGCCCTCGTAGTCAACGAGTGCGCCCGACTTGGAGTTCTTGAGCAGCTCTGCGAGCTTGGCTACCTTTTCCTTCTTGGAAGCCAGAACCTTTTCACTTGCCATTTGTAATTCACCTCACAAAACGAAATAAGGCAAACGCAATAAAGAAATCCTTTGCAGCCCAAAGACAGCAAAGGAACACGTAAGCAAATCTATTGCCACGACCCTCGGTCGGACTTACCGTAACTGCCCTTGCAATTACTGCCGACTGTCTTTAGATCACGAATGCTTAAATATTATACCACACAATTTTCCCCGCGTCAAGGCTTTTCGGAACATCTGATGTAAATTTTTTGTGTACGGAGTAAATACAGTGGTTCACAAAACGTTGGAAAAAGTATGATGAAGCATAACTGACGCAAGCATTCATACTAATTCCTAAAAGGTTAGTAGACAAAGATCGGTGCTGACGGCTCAGCAATCAAGGAAAGCGACCGCAGTTGTGGGTAAAATAACAAACAACTGCCTTACCATATCAAAGGTATTCACCGATGATAAGAACCCCTTCGGCGATATGGAAAATGGCAAGTACATGATAGGCTCCGGCACCTACAACCTGGGCAAAGATCTGATGATCGACGGTTCGATAACTGTTCAGGACGGCGCAGATGTTGTCATCGACCTTAACGGTCACAGAATAAACCGTGCGCTCACCGAGAGAGAACTTCGGTACTGCCATAGTAGCAGGCAAGAACTCCAAGGTCACCATCATCGACAGCAACCCCAACGGCGGCGGAAGCATTACAGGCGGCTATGACAACAACGCAGGCGCACTCCACATCTATGAGAACGCAGAAGTAAAAGTTGAGAATGTGACCTTCGCAGGAAATCATGCAAACAAACAGGGCGGCGCAATATTCACAAAGGGTTCTCCGGAACTCAACAACTGCACATTCACAGACAACTCCGGTGCAGACGGCGGCGCTGTATATGTTGACGGCAAGGGCAAGCTTACAGTGGACGGTACTTCGGTATTCACCGGCAACAAGGCAGTGAAAAACGGCGGCGGCGCTATAACCAATCACGGCAGCCTTAGAGTAAAGGGCACATCGATCTTTGACGGCAACTCGGCTAAGCAGAACGGCGGAGCAATCCGGACTGCAAATTATGTAGAGATAGCGGGCGCTACCATCGTGAACAACAAGACAGCTTCGAGCGGCGGCGGCATATCCATGAGGACACCTCGGAATAAAGACAGCAAGATAACGAACTGCATCATCAGCAACAACGAGGCAGGACAGTCTGGCGGCGGTATCCACACCAACTACGAAGTATCATTAGTGATAACCGCAAGCTCTCGGAAACGCTCTGTAAGCGCTTCCGAGGGCTTTTGCTTTTCAGCGGTAGTTTTCCGCTCCGCAGGACCTGACCACACCTGCCCCACTAACCGTGAACTCTTAGGCGTCGGATGCTTCCGCGGACGAAACGCCGATAAAGGGTGCGGCTTCATCTTCTATGATACTGTTCGCTCTTTCGGCTGTATGCGTGTGCCCGGGTTCAGGAAAAAACGAGATGCTTTTCTGATGACAGCTTCACGGTGCAGGATAAACTTTGGAGAGCTGCCTTACATTTTATTCGCGGCAGCTTTTTCTGTACTTGAATTTAGGCGGAAAATATGTTATAATTGACAGAGGACAGGCAATCAGTGCCATGAAATAAAACGGAGGTACAGATATGAACGAGATATTTGAGCGGATAAGCGTAAGGAAATTCGAGGACAGACCCGTTGAGCCCGAAAAGCTCACACAGATCATGAGGGCGGCTATGGCAGCGCCCTCCGCAGGAGATCAGCAGCCGTGGGAGTTTTATATCGTGACAAACAGGGAGAAGATCAGGGCTTTGTCGGAATGCAGTCCTTATGCAGGCTGTGCTGCCGATGCGCCCGTGGTCATCGTACCCTGCTATCGCACGAGCGGACTGCGTTTTCCCGAATTTGATACCATAGATCTTTCGATAGCCACGCAGAATATCCTGCTTGAGATCACCTCGCTGGGACTGGGCGGAGTATGGCTCGCGGCAGCGCCCATCGGCGAAAGAATGGAAAAGGTCGAGGCGGTGCTTGGGATTTCGGAGGGGCTGAGGGCGTTCGCGATAGTTCCTCTGGGCTACCCTGCGGAGAAAAGAGCACGGCGTGACAGATACGATGAGAGCAGGATACACTGCCTTTAACATATGATACCCATAGAAAAGATGTGATCGTTTGTGACGGAAATAATGATTATCGAAGATGATGTCAGTATCAGCGACATGGTCTCGGAGGCACTCTCGGACGAGGGATATTCGGTCATTAAGGCGTACTCGGGTACGGAAGCGCTTATGGTGCTTAATGGCTCGAAGCCCGACCTGATACTGCTCGATCTCATGCTCCCGGGGCTGACGGGGGAGGAGCTGCTCCCGCTTATAAAGGATATCCCTGTAATAGTCGTGAGCGCGAAGGCTGACGTTTCCGACAAGGTGGAGCTTCTGATGAACGGAGCGGAGGACTATATCACTAAGCCCTTTAATATCCGTGAGCTTGCCGCACGGGTGGCGGTAAGGCTTCGCGGACGTGATAAAAGCGCGGAGAGCGGGCTGATGAGATACGGGGGGCTTACCCTTGACACAGATTCACACATAGTCCGCGCGGACGGCGGGGAGGTGCGGCTCACAAGGACGGAGTACGCTATCTTAAAGCTGCTCATGAAGCGCCCGGGACAGGTGGTGGCGAAGCTCACTATCTTAGACGAGATATCCGCCGACACCCCCGACTGCACCGAGGATTCGCTGAAAATACATATCCACAACCTCCGCCGCAAGCTAAAGACCGTCATGGGGCGGGATTGCATTTCCGCCGTGTGGGGGATAGGGTTCATGCTCTCGAAATCTTAACTGTTTTTTAACTTTTTTCTTAACCGCTTTCTTAACTGTTCCGTGTTATCATAGTGACAGAAACAAACGAGGAGGTCACGATATGGAATATGTTTTGAAGACCAAAGACCTTTGCAAGCACTACAAGGATTTCAAAGCGCTTGACGGTCTGACGATGAACGTCCCGAAAGGCTCGATATACGGCTTTGTGGGGCGCAACGGCGCGGGCAAGACCACGCTGATACGCCTTGTGTGCGGTCTGCAAATGCCCACGGGAGGGGAGTTTGAGCTTTACGGCGTCAAATGCTCCGATAAGGCGATAAACGAGTCAAGGCGCAGAGTGGGCGCAGTGGTGGAATCGCCCTCGCTGTACCCCGATATGACGGCGGAGGACAATCTGAGGTATCAGTACCGCCTGCTCGGAATGCCCGACTACTCGGGCATAGATGAGCTTTTGAAGCTGGTGGGGCTTGACAAGACGGGGAAAAAGAAGGTCAAAAACTTCTCACTCGGTATGCGCCAGCGGCTGGGCATCGCCATAGCCCTCTGCGGAGATCAGGATATGCTGATACTCGATGAGCCGATAAACGGTCTTGACCCGCAGGGCATAATCGAGATACGCGAGCTGATAATTAAACTCAACCGCGAACGTAAGATCACGTTCATCATATCCTCGCATATCTTAGATGAGCTGTCGAAGCTCGCGACTCACTACGGCTTCATCGACCGCGGCAGGATAGTCCGCGAGATGAGCGCCGAGGAGCTTGAAGCCGCCTGCCGCAAGAGCCTCCGCGCCGAGGTGACGGACACTGCCGCCCTCGCAATGGTCCTCGACAAGCGAGGGGAAGAGTACACCATCATCGACGACACCCACGCCGAGATATACGCCCGCCCCAACATCTCCGATCTGGTATTCGAGCTGGCGGAGGAGAACTGTAAGCTCAGCTCCTGCTCCGAGCGTGAGGAAACGCTCGAAGGCTACTTTATCTCTCTGGTGGGAGGTGACAGCAATGAATAAGCTCATGTCTGCGGATATCCCGAGGATAATAAAGTCAAAGATACTCTACGCTGCGCTCCTGTTCACGGTGTTCTTAGGTGCGGCATCGGTGCTGGTGGTCTTTACCGAGACCGACGACAAGGCGGCGATATTCGCTGTCGCTTCAAACGATATGGTCATGTTTCTGTCAACGCTGTTCCCCGTTTTTTCGGGAGGGCTCTCGATCATTCTCATAGCGGCGGAGTTTTCGAGCGGCGTCATACGCAACAAGTTCATCATGGGTCACAGCCGCACGAGCATACTCCTGTCATGGTGCGCTCTCTACTCCGTCACCACGATCATCACGTTCGTCGTGTACTTCGCGACCTTTTTCCTGACGCTCATCATAAAAGGCGCGGTGCTGCCCGATGACATGGGGACTGTGTTTACAAACATCGGAATAATCTTCCTTTTTACCATGAAATTCCAGCTGTTCTGCCTGCTGATGACCTGTATCTATCCCGATGCGAAAATGGCGGTCATATGTTATCTGCTCAACAACCTCACTATGGTGCCGCTCCTGCTCATGTTCATGAACAACGGAGACAGTACGCTGATGAAGTTCTTGGCAAGGATACTCATTTTTGGCTACACCGCGGGTGATTACACGCTCCTGACCAAGCCCGACAAGCCGTGGCTGACCGCAATTTGTATCATAACGCTTTCGGCGGTGTACATGATACTTGCGAACGCCTACTTCAAGAGAAAAGACCTGAAATGAGGTAATGTGATGATATATGCGGTGCTCCTTCTGACAGCCATATGCGCGGTACTCGCGGTGAAGCTGTGTCTCGTAAAGAAGTCCGCGCGGGAAATGAAAAACGACCTCGAAAAGAGGTCAGCCCGCGACACCAATACCGGACTTCGCATATCCTCCCGCGACAAGGATATGCAGGCGCTTGCCGCCTGCCTGAACGTCAGCCTGCGGGAGCTGAGAGAGGAGCATTTGCAGTATCATCAGGGGAACACGGAGCTGAAAAAGGCAATAACGAATATATCCCACGATCTGCGCACACCGCTGACGGCGATATACGGCTACCTCGATATGCTCGAAAAGACAGATGAGCCCGAAAAGCGCGGGCGTTACATCGCCGTCATGAAGGAACGTGCGGAGCTTATGAGGAAGCTCACGGAGGAGCTGTTCAGATATTCGGTGGTACTCTCGCAGGACAGACCCGCCGATACCGAGGAGGTCTGCGTGAATCTCATGCTGGAGGAAAGCATAGGCAGCTTCTACCCTGCGCTGACAGAAAGGAACATAGTCCCCCACGTAAGCATAACAGATGTGCGTGTGGTGCGTAAGGTCAACAGGGCAGAGCTGTCAAGGGTATTCGCAAATATTCTCAGCAATGCGGTGAAATATTCCGACGGCGATCTCGATATATCTCTTTCGGATACCTGTGAGGTAACATTCGCAAATACTGCGAAAGGGCTGTCCGCGGTCGAGGCGGAGCAGCTCTTTGACCGTTTTTACACAGTTGAAACTGCACGTCACTCTACGGGACTGGGGCTTTCCATAGCCAGGACGCTTATTGAACGCATAGGCGGCAGCATCACGGCGGAGTATAGGAACAGTCGTCTGACAATCACGGTAGTTCTCTGATACGGAAAGGAACGGGAATTACTTCTGCGGCTGCTCGGTGTTTACAAAATGCAGGTCTATTAAAAACACTGACCTTATTCGCATAAATCTTCGTCAATGAATTGACAAACGTGAGAAAATGTGCTATAATATAATGTAAATATCGCCCTGCGGGGTCATGAAAGGAAAGGTCAATAATGAGAGCAGTAGTAACTGTTATAGGTAAGGACGCTGTGGGCATACTTGCCAAGGTAAGCACCGAATGTGCGAATTACAACGCCAATGTCATCGAGGTGACTCAGTCGGTCATCGAGGAGCTGTTTGCGATGATAATGCTCGTGGATATCTCAAAGCTGAACATAGATTTCGCCGAGATGGCTGACAAGCTCAGCAAAAAGGGTGAAGAGGAATGGGGCTTGAAGGTCATCGTCATGCACGAGGATATCTTCAATTGTATGCACCACATTTGATAAAAGGGGACTATTGTAAATGATAAATCAGTATGACATTCTCGAAACGATACGAATGATACAGGACGACTGCCTTGATATCCGCACCATAACCATGGGTATCTCGCTGCTGGACTGTATCGACCCCGATATCGACAAGGCGTGTAAAAAGGTCTACGACAAGATCACCTGCAAGGCGAAGGACCTCGTTTCGGTCGGTGAGCAGATCGAGAAGGAGCTGGGTATACCGATCATCAACAAACGTATCTCGGTAACGCCCATCGCCATGATCTCAGCCGCCTGCAAATGTTCACCCGTGCCATTCGCTAAGGCTATGGACGAAGCGGCGAAGTCTGTCGGCGTGAACCTCATCGGCGGCTATTCCGCGTTGGTGCAGAAGGGCTTCTCCGAGGGCGACTTAGAGCTCATCGAGTCCATACCCGAAGCCCTTGCCTGCACCGAGAGGGTATGCTCCTCGGTGAACGTGGGCTCCACCAAGACGGGAATAAATCTTGACGCCTGCCGCATAATGGGCAGGATAATCAAGGAGGCCGCCGAAAAGACCGTGGACAAGCAGTGCTTCGGTGCGGCAAAGTTGGTGGTGTTCTGCAACGCAGTTGACGATAACCCCTTTATGGCGGGAGCATTCCACGGTGTCGGCGAGCCCGACTGCATGATCAACGTGGGAGTTTCGGGTCCCGGAGTTGTCCGCGCGGCTCTGAAAAAGTACCCCGACGCCGACATCACCAAGATAGCAGACGTCATAAAGACCATATCCTACAAGATCACCCGCGTGGGACAGCTCGTGGGCATGATGGCTTCAAAGCGGCTCGGGGTGGAGTTCGGCATAGTCGATCTGTCCCTTGCGCCGACCCCCGCGGTGGGCGACTCGGTGGCGCATATCCTTGAGGAGATAGGTCTTGAACAGTGCGGAACTCACGGCACTACTGCCTGCCTTGCGCTTCTCAATGACGCGGTGAAGAAGGGCGGCGTTATGGCTTGCTCACGCATAGGCGGACTTTCGGGCGCCTTTATCCCCGTGTCCGAGGACGCGGGCATGATAGACGCGGCTGTTGCAGGCACTCTCTCGATAGAGAAGCTCGAAGCCATGACAGCGGTATGCTCTGTGGGACTTGACATGATCGTAGTCCCGGGCGATACCGAGCCCGATACCCTTGCGGCGATAATTGCCGATGAAGCCGCCATCGGCATGGTGAACACCAAGACCACCGCCGTCCGCATTATCCCCGCCATAGGCATGAAGGAAGGCGAGGAGCTTGACTGGGGCGGACTTTTCGGCAAGGGTCCCGTAATGCCCCTTCGCACGAAGAGCCCGTCAAGGTTCATAAACCGCGGAGGACAGATACCCGCACCCCTCCACAGTCTTAAAAACTGATATATCCATAAGCCGTACAGCCTGCAAGCTGTGCGGTTTTTTATAATTTAATGACATAATTATGTAACAGTCGATATTATGCACTGACCAAACGCATGAGCTACAAAGCGGAACAAATCGGATGACTTATTAAATATCGGTTACAAAAGTGAATAGAAAAGGTCGAGTATAAACGCACGCATGAACAAGTTCACGCTGAAAATTTAACTATGTGCGAAGATCAGGGGGAGATCGGAATAGATTCGAGTATATTGTGATACGGCACCGGTGTATCCGCAACACTCTCCGAAAAGACAGGCTGAAACCTACGATATCCAAAGCCGAACGTCATCAGCCGGAGCTTGATGAAAATGACCGCTATTTTCTACCTGACAGCCGATCGTCGACCACTTGCCAACCAAGTGTCAGCCAATTGCCGACCGAACGTCCGCATAATATAAGGGAAGATATTATAAGGGAAGATAATGCAAAGGCAGACCAAACGCATGAGCTGCAAAGCGGAACAAATCGGATAACTTATTAAAAATCGGTTACAAAAGTGAATAGAAAAGGTCGAGGTTTACAGCTGTTATAATATTATGTACAAAAATGCTTGACAGTCGGTCGGGAAAATGTTATAATATGGTATAGATAGCCGCTTGCGGCAGAAATCTTTCGGAGGTAAAGACCGAATGAGCATCAATAACGCGATATTGAACAAAATAGCAGAAGCGCTGCTCATCGACTATTCCAGCGTTTTTTACGTGAATGCGGTGACTAACGAGTACAAGTGGTACTCGGTGGATCCTCAGTTCAATTCACTGCATATAGAGCCGGACGGAGAAGATTTTTTCGCGAACCTCGTTGTAGACGCCGAGAAGGTGGTCTATGAGGAGGACAGGGAACACTTTGTCAGTATGCTCGCGAAGGACAGACTTCTCGGCGACATGATGAAGGGGACTATGCAGGACATCGTCTACCGACTTATGTTGGACGGGAAGCCGACCTATCACTGCCTTCGCGTGATACGGGGGATAGAGGATGAAAGCAGGAGCGGCGAGGACGATTACTTTATCCTCGGCGTGAAGAACATCGACAAGGAAGTGCGCATGAAGGAAGAACGCACGATCTACAATCAGATCGCGGCGGGTCTTGCAAAGCACTTCGATACCTTATATTATATAGACGCCGAAACGGGGGCTTATTTCGAGTTCTCCTCCAACGATGAGTACAAGGAGCTGAATATCCCTCAGAGGGGCAGCGATTACTTTGCCGAAAGCAGGAAGAACACAAGGAAATTCGTCCACCCCGATGACAGGGAGTTCGTGCTCTCGCTCCATTACCCCGATGTGATGAAGAAAAAACTTGCGGAGGACGGGAAGTTTTCTTTTACTTTCAGGCTCAGATACAGCGGTGAATACAAGAACTTCCGCCATACCGTTTTTTGGGCGGAGGATAAGAAGCATATCATCATATGCATGGAGAACATCGAGGACGAGATCAACACCCGCAGGAAGATAGAGGAAGCGCGGGAAAAGAGCATAACCTACGGACAGATCGCCGAGAGCCTTGCGGCGCATTACGATGTGATCTACTACGTCAACAGCAAGACGGAGGAGTATACCGAGTTCACCGCCAATGAGATATTCGGAAGCCTTGATATCCGCGAGCAGGGGGACGATTTCTTCGGGGAATCTCAGAAAAACGCCGACCTCATCATCAAGAGCGAGGACATAGACAGGGTAAAGCAGGCTCTCGACAAGGACAGGATCATAACGGCTCTCGACGAAAACAAGAGTTTCGCCACCGAGTACAGAATGGTCATAGACGGCAATGTGCATCATGCCCGCATGACCGTTACATGGTCGGGGGATAAGCTGCACTTCATAATCGGCATAGAGAACATCGACGAGGAGGTTCGCCGTAAGAAAGAGCAGATACAGGCGCTGAAGCTCGCCAATGAGATGGCTCGCCGCGATGAGCTGACGGGGACACGCAACAAGAACGCCTACAGGGAATTCGAGAAGGAGCTTCAGCAGAAGCTCACCTCTCCCGAGGGCTGCTCTCCCTTTGCGATAGCGGTATGCGACATCAACAACCTCAAATACATCAACGACACACAGGGACATAGGGCGGGGGATGACTATATCCGCGCTTCGTGCAGGCTGGTGCGCAATATCTTTGAACACAGCCCCGTGTTCAGGGTGGGCGGCGACGAGTTCGCCGCGGTGCTGACGGGGAGCGACCTCACCGAAAAGGACGACCTTCTGGAGCGCTTTCGTTCGCAGGTGCTTTTCAACCTCGAACAGTGCAGCGGTCCCATCGTGGCGGTGGGTATCGCCGAATACGACCCCGCGTATGACAGGCGGGTCTCGGAGGTGTTCGAGCGGGCTGACAGCGCCATGTACGCCAACAAAAACAGCCTGAAAGAAAAGGCTGCCATAAGAGCCGTCTATTCCGAGGATCAGATCGTGAAGGAGCCTATCCCCGAGAAGCGCCGCAAGAAGCTCAACGAGCTTTTCAACGCATTCGCGGCGGTGTCTGACGGTACGTATATTTTCTTCTGCGACATGAAGTACGATTACTCCCGCTGGTCGAGGAACGCCGTGGATACCTTCGGGCTGCCCTCGGAGTATATGTACAACGCGGGTGAGATCTGGGAATCCCATATCCACGAGGAGGACAGAAAAGTTTACCATAACGGCATAGCGGAGATATTCTCGGGCGCTGCGGCGGGTCACGATATGCAGTACCGCGCAAGGCGGCTGAACGGGGAGTACGATGTCTGCGTCTGCAAGGGCGTGGTGATACGCGACCCCGACGGCAGAGCGGAGTATTTCGGCGGAACGATACGCAACCTCGGTCTGCACGGGAATATCGACATGGTGACGGGACTGCGCAATCAGTACGGCTTCTTCGAGGACTTGCAGAATAAGATGATGAAGAACACCGAGATCAGGGTAGTCCTCGTGGGCATCGGGAAGTTTTCGGAGATAAACGAGGTCTACGGCTACCACTTCGGCAATAGGATATTGCAGATGTTCGGACGTTACCTCTTCGAGCACGTCGGGAACGCGGGTACGGTCTACCGCATGGACGGCACCAAGTTCGCGGTCATCACGGGACTGTGTATAGACGATGTGCGGGAAAGGTACATTGATCTGCGCACCCATTTCAGGAGCGGCTGCAACGTCGGCGGGATTATCAGACGGTCTACTCCTGCCTGACCTTCGCCTACAGCGAGTCGAAAATGCGCAGGCAGGGCGATCTTGTGGAGTTCTTCAACGATCTGAACGACCGCAATAAGCAGCGGCTCGAAAAACTCCACGCCATACGTGCTTCGATCATGGACGATCACAAGGGTTTCTTCCTTATGTACCAGCCCGTCGTTGACGCTATGGAGGAACGGCTGATCGGCGCGGAGGCTCTGCTTCGCTGGAGGAGCGACGAATTCGGCATGGTGCCGCCCGATCACTTTATCCCCATACTTGAAAAGGATCCGCTGTTTTCCGACCTGGGCGAATGGATACTCCGTACCGCCCTGCGGGACGCAAAAAAGCTCATGGAGGGAAGCGAGGGTTTCATCATCAACGTGAACCTCTCCTACACCCAGCTCGAAAAGCCGAACTTTACCGAGATGGTATTCAGCGCTCTGCGGGCAGAGGATTTCCCGCCCGACCGCCTGTGCCTTGAAATAACCGAGCGCTGCCGACTGCTCGATATGGAGCTGCTCAACAATATCGCGGTTAGGCTCCGCAGCGGCGGCATACGCATAGCCCTTGACGATTTCGGAACGGGCTTCTCGTCGGTGGGCGTGGTCAAAAAACTGCCCTTCGACATAATCAAGATAGACCGCAGCTTCGTCCTGAAGATAGAGGAGGACGAAAAGGAACGCGCACTTATCCGCTCCATAGCGGGACTTGCTTCGACCTTCGGGGCTAAGGTCTGCGTGGAGGGCATAGAGACCGCCGAAATGCGAGATATCCTCCGCAGCTACAACATCAAGAGCTTCCAGGGCTACTACTACTCCAAGCCCCTGACCTTCGGGGACTTCCTCGCATGGAAGGAAAAGTATCTCGGTAGGAGCAAGTAAAATAACGATCAATACAAATACCCATATAGAAGTTATGCCCCGAAGCATTTCAAAACGCTTCGGGGCATTGTATTTCATACAGCTGTTAAGATAGATCCGGATCATGCTTTCTTTTCAAAACATGAATGCACATTATCAAAAATCCGGCTCCATACCCCACCGGTGCGGGATACCAAAGCGATTCCGAAAAGAAGCTGCCGATAAAGCCGATAAAACAAAGAATGCAGCATAATAGAGAAATAATTCTTAACGCTTTATCCTTGATACCCAAAAACAGAAAGAGAAAAGCACAGCCCATGAACAAGCCCCAGGCGGTGTAATCAACTGTCATTTCGATACTCGGATAAAAACCTATCCTGAAATAGTCGGGGACAGATACTCCTTGTGATATAAGTTTTCTGATGACGCCAATGCTCGTAATATGAGCTGCCGAAGTCAGAAATAATGTACCGCTCAGTGAGATCAGCATCAGTCTGTAGAAAAACTTCTTTATTTGACAGACTTCTGCAAATACCGTCAATACGATCATCATAACGAAGGCACCGATGACGGTCATGCTCTCCCATATTGTCAATGCCGCCTCTGTTTTCAGAATGAGAAACAATGACACCGATAAAAAATACAATACATCGCAAATAATACCGATACAAGCATATTTTTTTGTTTTTTGTATCATTGTACTTTTCTCCGTAATGATAGATCGCACCGTTCGTTTATTTCTGTATGCGGATAATAGTGTGCTTTTTGAAGGGACGTTCGCAGCGTACCGAGAACCTCATCGCCGCGTGGCGGGTGTCCTCTATCGGCTCGCCGTTCTCGTCGAAAAGCTCGTCAAGTGTCATGGTGACGGGTTCGCTCCCGGGTTCGAGAAGCTCCGCCTCGGTGCCCCGCAGGAACTTGTTTCTCTGAACGCAGTGAAGCAGCTTGTTCTCGCTGTCATAGCCCGTGACGATCGCAGCCGCGTCCCAGTCGCGGATATAGCCGCTGCTTTCGTAATACTGTGACTCCTTAGGGTGTCCGAAGAAGAATCCCGTGCAGTACGCCCTGTGGCTGACCTTGAACACCTCGTCATGCAGCGCTTTCGGCAGCTTGAAGCCCGCGGGGTCGTCAAGGAACAGATCGACCGCGTTCCTGTAGGCGTTGGTGACTACCGAGACATAGTAGCTCGATTTCGCACGTCCCTCTATCTTCAAGCTGTCAACGCCCGCTTCGGCGAGCTTGTCTATGAAGTCTATCATGCAGAGGTCTTTAGCGTTCAAGATATACGTCCCGCGCTCGTCCTCGAAAACGGGATAGAACTCGTTCGGGCGCTTTTCCTCCATGAGGTGATATCCCCAGCGGCAGGGCTGGGCGCACTCGCCGCGGTTGGCATCGCGGTCTATGAGGTACTGAGAGATAAGGCAGCGCCCCGAAAAGCTCACGCACATAGCCCCGTGAACAAAGGCTTCGATCTCAAGCTCCTTGGGGGTCTTTGCGCGTATCTCGGCTATCTCATCAAGGGAAAGTTCCCTCGCAAGCACGACGCGCTTCGCACCCATGTTAAAGAACTCCCGCGCCGTGACGTAGTTTACTATGCCCGCCTGCGTGGAAATGTGTATCTCCATATCGGGGGCGTATTTTTTTATTAGCGACAGCACGCCGATGTCGTTGGCGATGAGCGCGTCAACGCCCGCTTCCTGCGCCTCGCGGATAAAGCCCTCCATAAGCGGCATTTCGTTGTTCCTCGGGAGTGTGTTGCAGGTGAGATACACCCGCCTGCCCATAGAGTGAGCCTTATCGCAGGCGGTTTTTAGCTCCTCCGCCGTGAAATTCGGCGAGGCTGCCCTCATGCCGAACATCTTGCCGCCGAGATAGACCGCGTCCGCGCCGAACTCCAGCGCCGCTTCGAGCCTCTCCATGTCCCCCGCAGGAGACAGCACCTCCAGCGGTCGGGAATAATTGCCTTTTCTGCCGACTACAGCCATTACTCCGTCAGACCTGCCTTTTTCAGATTCTTCTGATGCTCCTTGTAGGTCTCGGCAAAGAAGCTCTCGCCCGTTTCAAGGTTGTTACAGAAGTAGTAGTAGTTGGTGTCCTCGGGGTACAGCACCGCATTTATCGCGTCAAGACCCGGGTTGCAGACGGGCCCCGCGGGCAGTCCGAAGCACACGTAGGTATCGTATACGTTCCTGTAGTGATCAAGCATGGCGCTCGAGGTCTCCACCTTCTCGATGACCTTGGTGACGTAGTTGGCGGTCGCGTCCGACTGTAGGTTCGGGAAGGTGTCCTTGTCACGCAGACGGTTCAGGAATACGCTTGCGACTATCGGCATATCCTCCACCGATCCCGCTTCCCACTGTACTATGGAAGCGAGTGTAACGACCTGGTTCAGATCCATGCCGATCTCCTGCATACGGGCGTACATCTCGGGGGTGATCTTGCTGTCAAAGTTGTTGCGGACTATCTTCGTTACGTTGTAAGCCGAGTCATTCTTGTAGAACTCGTAGGTATCGGGGAAGAAGTACCCCTCCATGGAATAGTAAACGTCCGAGGAATGGCTGATCTTTCCGTCAAGGGGAAGATCCTGCTTGGTGTTGAACTGGAACAGGAAGTCCTCCTGGGTGCAAATGCCGTTCTTTTCGAGCTTCGCGCCGACCGCACGGAGGTTCGTGCCCTCGCTGAAGGTCAGGGTAACGGTCTCGTAAAGCTCTCTCTGTTCCTTGAGCAGCTCTATGATACCGGGGTAGCTCTTGTTGGGCGAGAGCGTGATATCTCCGGGATAAAGCACGGGGTCGCCGCCGAATTTGAGTGCCAGCTTGAACAGGTTCTTGTTCTTGATGATGTTGTTCTGTACGAGCAGATCGGCGATCTGGTCGCTGTCCGCGCCCTGGGGTATGTTGAAGGTGACTTCCTTATCGGACTTGTTCATGCCGAGGTACTCCATTCCCATCGTGATAGCCCCCGTGGAAAGCACCAGCGAAGCCGAGATAACGACGATGGTTATGGTAAGTCCCGTGATTATCGATGTATTGAGGATACGGTCTTTCTTCTTTTTCTTGCTCTTAGCCTTGCCCTTCGGTCTTGCCTTTGCACTTTTATTCGTCCTTGTCGGAGCTTCGGCGGGACGCCTTCTCCTTCTGACGGGAGCGGGAGCCGCCGCCATTTCCCCGCTCTCGGGTGCCGCAGGCTCGGGCTCAAAGCTCTCGGGCTCGGTAACGTCGGGGCTATCGGGCTCCGATGTATACTCGGAGATATCCTCATCGGGAGCTTCAAGCTCTATCTCAGGAAGCTCGTCCGCATCAGCCTCAAAGCTGTCCTCTGCGGGAGCCTCCGCCGTTATGACGGACTCGGGCTTGGTGAGCTTCACGGGCGCGGACTGCTCCCCGATAACGGGCAGTTCCTCAATAACGGGAAGCTCCGCCGCTTCCTCCGCGGCAGCCTTCTCCTCGTGAACGGGCTCCGCCTTGGGGACGTGTCTTTTGACTGCTGCGTGAGCGTTCCTGCGCTGTGCCACGGACGTGGGCTTTCTCCTTCTCCTCCGTTCGGTCGCTTTGCGGACAGCCTCGGGACTGTTGTTGCTCCCGAAGCCCTCTATGGGAGGAAGCCCGCCGTCCTCCCGCTTTTCTGCCGTCGGTTCAGCGCTTTCGGCATTGCGGGGGGGCTTTTCGAGCGCGAGCCTTTCCTTGTTGTTCGCGCCGAAGGAGATGTCGGGGAAATTATTCTCTCTTTCTTTGTTATCCATTTGTCTTTCCTTTCATACCGAAGCTGTTGCTATATCTGTAGATATCGGTATCGGTAATGATGATATCGAGCGGTATATCGGTAGGCTCGGTGGGTATCTCGGGGAGCATGAAGTCCTCAAAGACCACCCCGCAGCTCACTCCCGTGAAGCCTGCCAGAAATCTGTCGTAGTAGCCGCGCCCGTAGCCCATTCTGTGTCCCCGGATATCGCAGCAGAGGGCGGGGACTATGCACAAAGCGCCGCCGAAGTCGCTGCACTGCTCACACTCGGGCAGCGGCTCGGGTATACCGAAGGCGCCCTCCGCAAGCTCGTCAGCGCTTTCTATATAATGGAAGGTCAGCAGGGGAGCGCCCTTTACGCACTTAGGCACCGCGACCTTCTTGCCGTCTATTCGGGCTCTTTCGATGATAGGTCGTGTGCCGACCTCTATCTCCGTTGAAACGAAGCAAAGTATCGTTTCGGCAGCTCCGAACTCATCTGTACCGAACAGCCTTTCGGCTATCGCTGCGGAGCTTTTTTCTATCCTGTCGGCGGGATAAGCCCTGCGTTTTGTAAGCATTTCCCGCCTGAACGCCTTTTTTTCATTCGGGGCGGTCATCATTTGTACTGCATGGAGGACGCCAGCGCCATAGCCTTTTCCCTGCCGAAAAGCACCTCGGTCAGAGTAAGGGCGAACCTCAGCGCCGCACCTGCGCCCTTGGCGGTGATGAACTGTCCGTCACAGACCACAGGCTCGCCTGTGACCTCCGCTTTGGTGAGGTCTTTCTCGAAGCCCGGGAAGCAGGTAGCCTTCCTGCCCGCCAGCAGACCCTTGTGACCCAGTATGCTCGGTGCCGCACAGATAGCGGCTATGCGTTTGTCGTTCTCGGCGCAGTAGTCTATAGCAGCCTGCACTTCGGGGGAGTTTTCGAGGTTTTTCGTTCCCGGCATTCCTCCCGGGAGGATCATCATCTCTATCTCGCTCGTGAGTTTTATCTCCTCGGCGGTGATGTCGGTGATGTATACCATATTATGCGCAGAGGTTATCTGCTTCGAGCCGACGCCCACCGTCAGCACCTCAGCACCCGCGCGGCGCAGCACGTCTATCGGAGCCGTAGCTTCAAGCTCCTCGAAGCCGTTCGCAAGAAATACATATACCATAAAAAACTCCCCCTTCGGTCAATGGTCGGTGTTTTTGAGCTGTCTGAAATATTCCCTCATTTCCGCGGCTTTCCCGCAGGACATCTTGCCCTCGGTGCAGCTTCCGTTCACGCAGGAGGGTCCTGCCTTTGCAAAAAGTGTCGGAGCGACGCCTGCCGCGAGCCTGAGCATTTCCCGCGCGACTTCGCGAATCTCCCACTGTGCGCGGTCACAGCAGCGCAGTCTGAAAAAGTGCATGAGCGTCCTTGCGTTCATGGTGACTATTATCTTTGTGGTGCAGGCGTTCGGGAGCACGAAACGCGCGTCCTCGTTAGCCTTTTTCCTCGCCCTCTGACGGGCGGTCTTTTCGTCCATGCCTTCGGCGATGAAGGTCTTTGTATGCTTTTCGGTCAGCAGCTCCGCGAGCCTCTCGTAGCTCTCGGCGGCGCGTTTCATTTCCTCTTCAAACAACTCCGCCGCCTCGGGAAGCTCTGCTATCTCGGGCGGTGTGACATATTCAAAGTTGTCCATAGCCACATACCTTTGGCTCTGCTGAGAGTAGGAAGCTATCCTGTGTCTGACGAGCTGATGTGAGCAGGCGCGGGAGATACCCTCGACCGCAAAGGTAAAGGAAACGTGCTCTATGGGGCTCTCGTGACCTATAGACGAAAGCATTTCGATGAAATCGTGAGTTTTCTTTTCGTCAAGCCCGTCAAGAAGCGTGTCCACGTCCGCATTGGCGTAGCATAGCTTTGCGGCGGCGGCTATGTACCTCTCGGGCTCGGGGGTATGGCTTAGCAGTTCGACCTTCATTCTATCTGTCACCTCGTCCGACCTCCCGATAATATCTTAACACCCGACCTCCTTGAAGTCAATGCAAAATTATCGGCAAGTCTGCATATCTTTTCTTATTATACCATATATTAAGTATTTTTGCAAGCGGATTTACAAAAAATTCTTATATTCGCTGTTCAGAGCTTGAATATCCCCGTGTATTCTCCGTCTTGTACAGCCGCGCGGGGGACTCTCTCGGAAATGCCGCAGACTATCTCGTAGCCTATCGTTCCCGTGAGCTGACCGATATCGTCGGCGGTGATGCGCTCGCCGCCCTCGAAGCCGATGAGCGTCACTGTGTCGCCCGCCTTGACGTCGGGAACGTCGCTGACGTCGCACATGAACTGATCCATGCAGACCCTTCCGACTATCCTGCACCGCCTGCCGTGTATCAGCACGTCGCCGATGTTCGAGAGGGCGCGGGGATAGCCGTCCGCGTAGCCGCAGGCAACGGTGGCTATCTTCATTTCCTTCGGGGTCGTGAAAGTCCTGCCGTAGCTTATGTCAACGCCCGCTTCAACTGTCTTGACCTGCGAAACGGTGGACTTCAGGGACATTACGGGTTCTATGTCGATGGGCATATCAAGTGCATAGTCGGGCTTCAGACCGTAGAGGATTATCCCCAGCCTTGCAAGCGTGGAACGCTCGTCACAGCGAAAAAGACCGCCCGCCGAGTTAAGGCTGTGTACGGTATCGAGCTTCACCCCGCGGGCGCGGGCGATGTCGGCAGCCGCGTAAAGCAGCTCTGCCTGACGCTCGGTGTAGGCTATGCAGTCGTCGGTGAGTGTGTCGGCGACTGCGTAATGGGTGAAAGCTCCCTCGACTTTGAGCTTATCCATAGCCGCGATCACGCAGATACCGTCGGCTATCTCTTCGGGAGTACCTCTCAGACCTATGCGCGTCATGCCCGTATCCACGGCGATATGACAGCGCACGCTCCCCACCGCATTTTCGGAAAGCTCCCTTGCGTATTCGGGGGAAACGACAGCCTGTATGATGTCGAACTCCTCCAGCTCTTCCGCCTCGTCGGGAGAGGTGTAGCCGAGTATCAGTATATTGCCCGTGACACCAGCCTTGCGAAGGCGGATAGCTTCATCGAGATTCGACACCGCGAACCACTTTACGCCCAGCTCACTTTGCAAAAAAGGTGTAACTATACGGTCGCTGTGACCGTAGCAGAAAGCCTTCACAACGCACATTATGTCGATCTTATCGCTTACGCTATCGCGGTAAGCTCTGTAATTCTTTTCCAGTGCATCAAGGGATATCTCCGCCCAGGTCCTTTTATATAGTTTCATGCTCATATCTCCGATTCTCCAAAAATGGTTTTACAGAATAATTATACATCTTTTTGACCCCCTCCGTCAAGAGTGTAAATTGCTAAAACGCCGCGGGGATTTCGCATATATATTGTATGCATTAACACCAAAGTCCGTGTCTTGCAGTCTCGCACTTGCGAAAATTTACGAAAATCCTATAAATGAACGAAATTTTTTGTAGCATTTTTTAACTAAAGATCTCTCATTTTGGTATGAAGTGTTGTTAAATGATTGAAACAATTGGAAGTTTAAGACAATCGACGCCGAATGTATTTGTGCGTCTGCACAAAAATAATAGTTAAATATATTTCTTTTTTTGTTTTTGTTGACAATTGGAGACTTCGGTGATATAATATTATTATAGAAACGAAGAAGATGATAAGCAGACGCATGGGGCGTCGGGTTCGGTGATACGCGGGTAAGGTTACGAAAACCGCGAAAACAGTTATGAAACGGTGAAAAGAGGTAATATTTATGAAAGGTGATTTTACGAAATCACGAAAAGGCTTTACGCTGGTCGAAATGGTAGTCGTTATCGCTATAATCGGTGTTCTTGCGGCTATCATCATTCCTTCTCTCTTTAACTATATACATAAGGCTCAGCGCAGGGTCGATACATCGAATGCCAAGCAGATCTATATGGTCGTAAACGGCGTATTGCTCGACGCGGCTATGGGCGAGATAGATCAGACCGATAAATATGCAGGTCTAAAATATGCTTCAGATACCGAGGATTCATTTTATAGAAACGCTTCCTCCAAGAAGAAAGTCAAGGTATGGTCGGGCGGCTCGATGGATCCCGAGCAGTACGGTGTTATGATCGTTGCCAAGCTCGACGGCACCAAGCCTAAGGCTTCGCATAAGTGCCCCGAATGGGAACCGGGAAACGATGAAAGACGTCTTTTCTGCGAGATACTTAACGAGAGAATGTTCCACGGCGAAGACCATTCTTTCGTAAGCGATTCGGGCGCTTATCAGCTCCCTCTTAAATATCTCGATCATAAAGATAACGTGAACACCGACCGTTGGTTTATCTGCTGGCGCAAGGACGACAGGCGCGTCGAGATCTGGACAGGTGATTCCAAGGGCGCAGGCGGCAGCGGACTTCGCTACAGAGTATGGCCCGACCCCTGTGATGAATACAACAATTCTTACTACGAGAATTATAATCAGAAGGCTAACACATTAGATGCCTGGGGCTGGTGAGCTTTGGGTATCTGCCGATAAACAAGCACTTTTCTTTATCACCATTTCATAACTAATACCCCTGCTGTCCCTTTGGGTCGGCGGGGGTATTAGTTTTCGTGCGGCGAAAAATGTTTACAAAAATGCCTTTACATTCAGACCAAAATGGTGTATAATAGGCTTGTATATTTTCATAAAGGATGATGATATGGAAAAGAAAAGCGTTCTACGCAAAGCGGCGGGTGCTTTGGGGACGGCTGTGGGCGTCGGATTGCTCGCCGTACCGATCGTGTTCGTGGTCGTGCTGCTTGAGATCAGAAGGTTCTTTGTGCGCGTCAACAGCCCGCTGAAACGCCGCGCCGCGATAAGATACCTGAACAGAAAATATGGCACGAGGTTCAGATACCTCGAAGACAAGCCCTACAAGATAGGCTCGGGGGACGTTTTCGGGCGTCACGGAAATTCGGTGCATATGTACGTCACCTGTGATGAATTCCCCGATAAGAAGATATTCGTAGCGGGTGTAGAGGGCAGACCGGGATTCTACTGCAACTACACTGCCGTGAAATACGAGGACAAGACCCTCGCTCTGCTGACCTCAATAGCAAAGGACGTCTACGGCGAGAGCGCAAGGGTATTCTGGCAAGGAACAGACGGCGACCGCATGGGCTGCATGGACAGGGACGCGACCTTCGAGGACTACCTCGCGTGCGGTGAGATCGGATCCTTCGACGTTTTCACCGACAAGAACGATGACATGACGGGGGACTTCTTACGGCTCGTGAATGAGCTGGCAGCAAGGCGGATAGAGTGCCGCCCCCAGTCCTACCACTTCGCGGATAACGTCTACGACTCCATCGAGAACCGCAGATTCATCTATGACATACCATCGGAGCAGAAGTGCGGACACTGCCACCTGCATTTCACCCAAAGCATTCTCGCGGAGGGCTATGTGCCCGACATCGTGTTCAGGTCATCGTTTGTTTGAAGTTTGTTTGAATATAAAAAGGAAGTAAGGAAAAGAAATGCAGAACGATAAGATAATCATTCGCGGCGCGAGAGAACATAACCTCAAAAGCGTCGATGTGGAGATACCCCGCGACAAGCTCATCGTCATGACGGGGCTTTCGGGATCGGGGAAGTCCTCGCTGGCGTTCGATACAATATTTGCGGACGGTCAGCGGAGGTACATGGAGTCCCTTTCGAGCTACGCAAGACAGTTCCTCGGGCAGATGGAGAAGCCCGACGTAGACTCCATAGAGGGGCTTTCTCCCGCCATCTCAATAGACCAGAAGACCACCTCGAAGAACCCCCGCTCCACCGTGGGGACGGTCACGGAGATATACGACTACCTGCGTCTGCTCTACGCCCGAATAGGCGTGCCGCACTGCCCCGTCTGCGGTCGGGAGATTCGTCAGCAGTCGGTAGATCAGATAGTCGATAAGGTAATGGAGCTTCCCGAACGCACCCGCATACAGCTCCTTGCGCCCATAGTCAAGGGCCGAAAGGGCGAGCATAAGAAAGAGCTTGAAAAGGCGCGGAAGTCGGGCTATGTGCGCGTTCGCATTGACGGTGAGGTGTTCGACCTCTCGGAGGAGATAAAGCTCGACAAGAACAAAAAGCACGTAATAGAGATAGTCGTAGACCGCCTTGTGATAAAGGACGGCATAAAGGGCAGGCTCGCGGATTCCATCGAGACTATAAGCGCCCTGACCGACGGCATGATAGTTGTGGACGTGCTCCCCGACGAGAACCGCGCGGAGGAGGAAACACAGGTCTACTCCACCAACTACGCCTGCCCCGAACACGGCATATCCCTCCCCGAATTACAGCCGAGAATGTTCTCCTTCAACAACCCCTTCGGAGCCTGCCCCACCTGTACGGGTCTGGGCGTGTTCCGAAAGGTCGATCCCCGCATAATAATCCCCGATGACTCCCTCTCGATACGTGAGGGCGCTATCAAGGCAAGCGGCTGGAACACCCTCACCGATGATTCCATAGCCATGAACTACTTCCGCGCCATAAGCGAGAAGTACGGCGTTTCCCTCGATACCCCCGTTCGCGACCTAAAGCCCGAGGAGCTTGATCTGTTCCTCTACGGCACCAACGGCGAAAAGCTCGAATTGCAGAGGGGCGTGGGCTGGTTCGGCGATCTGTACGAGACTTCCTTCGAGGGCGTTGTGAACAACCTCGAACGCCGCTACAGCAAGGAAAACGCCAGCGATTACGCGAAAAACGAGATCGAATCCTATATGTCCGAGCACCCCTGCCCCGACTGCGGCGGGCGCAGGCTTCGCAAGGAGAGCCTTTCGGTGACGGTGGGCGGAAAGAACATCTATGAGCTGACGGAGCTTTCCGTCACCGAAGCGCTGGAGTTCTTCGACAACTTGGAGCTTACCGAACGCGAGCGCATGATCGGACGGCTGATAATAAAGGAGATACGCGAAAGGCTGGGCTTCCTGCAAAGCGTGGGGCTCGAATACCTGACCCTTGCGCGGTCGAGCGGAACGCTCTCGGGCGGGGAGAGCCAGCGCATTCGCCTTGCGACACAGATAGGCTCATCACTTATGGGTGTGCTGTATATCCTCGACGAGCCGTCCATAGGTCTGCACCAGCGGGACAACGACAAGCTGATAGCTACCCTCAAACGCCTGCGGGACCTCGGCAATACGCTTATAGTCGTGGAGCATGACGAGGACACCATGCGGGCGGCGGATTTCATCGTCGATGTGGGACCCGGCGCGGGCGTACACGGCGGCGAGATAGTCTGCGCGGGAACGCTCGAGGAGATAGAGAAGTGCGAACGCTCATGGACGGGGCGCTACCTGTCGGGGGCGCTGAAAATACCCGTTCCCGCCGAGCGCAGGAAGGGAAGCGGGGAGTTCCTCACCGTCATCGGTGCGGAGGAGAACAACCTGAAAAAGATAGACGTTTCGGTGCCGCTTGGGACGTTTACCTGCGTGACGGGCGTTTCGGGGTCGGGCAAGTCCTCGCTTGTCAATGAGATCATCTCGAAGCACCTCTCGAACAAGCTCAACCGCGCCCGCGTCAGGGCAGGAAAGTTCCGCGAGATCAGGGGGCTCGAACACCTCGACAAGGTGATACACATAGACCAGTCCCCCATAGGCAGGACGCCCCGCTCGAATCCCGCAACTTACACGGGCGTATTCAGCGATATCCGCGAGCTGTTCGCCTCCACCTCCGACGCCAAGGCTCACGGCTACGGCGCGGGGCGCTTCTCCTTCAACGTCAAGGGCGGTCGCTGTGAAGCCTGCGAGGGCGACGGTATCTTGAAGATCGAAATGCACTTCCTGCCAGATGTCTACGTTCCCTGCGAGGTCTGCCGCGGAAAGCGCTACAACCGCGAGACCCTTGAAGTGCGCTACAAGGGCAAGAATATCCACGACGTCCTCGAAATGACCGTGGAGGAGGGCGCACAGTTCTTTGAGAATATCCCCAAGATCAAGCGCCGCATGGACACCCTCGTGGAGGTGGGGCTGGGCTACGTGAAGATCGGACAGCCTGCGACCACTCTTTCGGGCGGCGAAGCCCAGCGCGTAAAGCTCGCCACCGAGCTGTCGAAGCGTGCCACGGGCAGGACGTTCTATATCCTCGACGAGCCGACCACGGGTCTGCACTCCGCCGACGTCCACAAGCTCATAGAGGTGCTGCAAAAGCTCGCCGACGGCGGGAATACGGTGCTGGTGATCGAGCATAACTTAGACGTGATAAAGTCCGCCGACCATATCATTGACCTCGGACCCGAGGGCGGCAACGGCGGCGGAACGGTCGTCTGCACGGGCACCCCCGAGGAAGTGGCGAAGAACGAGAAGTCCTACACGGGTCAGTACCTCAAAAAGATGCTCAAATAACGATATATCGACAAATATTTTTATCGTTTTACCGTTTGTTCATCGTATGATGGATAACATTTAATAAATCTTTCGTATAATAGAAATCGGGCAACAGGATAAAAGTTAATTATCCCGTTGTCCGCAGTTTTTTGGAGGTGAACATATATGTTTAAAAACGCAGGAAGAAAGCTCACGACCCTTGCGAAGGTGATCTTCGCTATCATGTGCGTCGGCGGGCTCATCACGGGTATCAGCGCAGGTGCCGCGATAGGTAACGAGTTCAGCGGAGGCGTGGGAGTGATAGCTTTTCTGATCGTGACGGCTCTGGGCGTTCTGAGCGCTTGGATATCCACGATAGTCATTTATGCCTTCGGCGAGCTTTGCGAGAATGTCAGAGCGATACGCGAGGGGTTGGGCTTCGGTCAGCCTATGCCCGCGCCGATGATGCCCCCTATGGGACAGCCCATGCCGCAGGGACAGCCCATGCCCTTTAATGCGGGAGGTATGCCGCCCTTCGGAGGTCAGCCCGCTCCCATGCCTCAGCCAGCGCCCATGCCCATGCCCTCGCCCGTAATGCCGCAGGGACAGGCACAGCAAGCGGCGGCTCCCGTACCCGAGCAGACACAGCCCGAGGTAACACCCGCTATCGAACAGCAGGCACAGCCCGAAACAGCTCCCGCTCCCGAACAGGTACAGCAGGAGGCAGCTCCCGCGCACGAGCAGGAAGCTCCCGTTATTATCCCCATGACGGAGGAAGCTCAGCCCGCACCTGCGACCACTCCCGAGCCCGCACCCGCACCCAAGCCCGAAGGCTGGAAGTGCCCGACCTGCGGAAAGCAGAACGCCGAAAGGAACGTATTCTGTACGGGCTGCGGAACCGCAAGACCTGCCGGGACGGTATCTTTGGAGAAATAAGACTTTTAGCACTTGAATGAAAAAAGGCATCTGTAACGCGCAGATGCCTTTTTTATGGATATGTTATTGTTCAGACCATTCCCACCTCGCCGTCAAGACTGACGGTTATGTGGGATTTGCCCTCGCTTATGAGCGGTTCGGTGATGAGCCTGCCGCCGTTTTCGTCTATTACACCCAACTCCTTCGCGGTCTTTACGAGTGCTTCGGTCACGGCTATGGCATAGTCCTGCTTCATGCTCTCGTAGAGGGCGTTGTCATCATCGCTGGTGAGGTAGCCAAGCTCCAGCTGACAGCTCGGCATGAGAGTGTCGGTGTTGATCTGATAGTTGGATTCGGGCTTGCCCGAGAACCCCGCGCTCACCCCAAGGCTCCGCGTGATACCAACCTGATCGAGGGCATCAAGGATATTCGTGGCGAGCTTCTTGTCCATTTCGGGGGAAGCGTTGTTGATAAAAATTTCCGTACCGCAGCTCCCGTCAAAGGGGTCCGATGTTCCGTTGCGGTGGAGCGACACAAAGAAGTCACAGCCCGCTTCATTCGCCATACTACAGCGTTTGGTGATCGGAACGTTGACATCTTCGGTGCGGGTCATGAGGACTTCTACCCCCTCTGCTTCGAGCTGTTCCTGCACGAGTTTGGCAAATTCAAGGTTCTTGGAGCTTTCGGTCAGCCCCTCGCCCGTCAGCACGCCCGTATCGTAATCCCCGTGACCCGGGTCTATGCAGACCTTGAAGCCCATTTTTTTGGCGTTAGGTTCTTCCTCGGAGCTTTCGGCGGAGGCGGCAGAGGTCTTGCTCACGTCTTCATCGGCGGTGCTGACGGTGGTATCTGCTTCGGCGGCGGAGGAGGACTCGAAAACAAACTGCTTGTCCGAGTCGGAGCTGTCCTTCTTCGAGCCGCCCGTAAAGATCTTTATGACCTGCACGAGCCCCATTATCAGGAGTATCAGCACCACAACGGCGATAGCTATGCGCCCCCAGTAGACCTTGCGGCGCCTTCTGTAGTGAGTTATCTTTACAATGCCGTCGTCGTAGTAGGTATACCCTACATCTCCGCGGCGTTCGGTATAAACGACCCTTCGCCCGCTGTTGTCGGGCGGAGCGCTAAAGTATTCCATATCCCTTTCCGACCTCCGTTAAATCAGATGAGTGTACGGTTATCGCAGTATTCGCAGATGAGAATGTCGCCGCTGCCCTCGAAAAGGTGGGGCAGGTATTTCTCGCGGTGAGTTATGCAGGCGGGATTCGAGCAGGTGAAGTGCCTGCGCTCGCGCCCCTTTATAAGCCTCGGCGCTTCCCCGTCGCCGCGGAGTATCGTGAGGATAAGCGCCATTCGGATATACATACCGTACTTCGCCTGCTCGAAGTACATGGCGCGTTTATCGCTGTCCACCTCGACGGCGATCTCGTCCACTCTCGGGAGCGGGTGGAGGACTATCATATCCTCGCGGGCTTTCTTCATCTTCTCACGGTCTAAGATGTAGCAGCCCTTCTGTGCGTTGTACTCCTCCTCGCTTCCGAAGCGCTCACGCTGAATGCGCGTCATGTACAGCACGTCAAGGTTTTCTATAGCGTCGTCAAGACTCGTGACTTCTTTGAACGGTATGCCCGAAGCGGTGAGCATATCGCGTATGTAATTGGGTATTTTAAGCTCCTTTGTGGATATCAGCACGAAGCGGCTGCCCTTGTAGCAGCTCATAGCCTTGATGAGGGAGTGTACCGTCCTGCCGTTTTTGAGGTCGCCGCAGAAGCCTATAGTAAGGTTTTCGAGGGTGCCCTTTTCTTCCTTGAGGGTGAAAAGGTCGGTGAGGGTCTGGGTCGGGTGAAGGTGTCCGCCGTCGCCCGCGTTGATGACAGGGCATTCGGCAGTAAGAGCCGCAGCCTTTACGGAGCCCTCGACGGGGTGGCGCATGACCATTATATCCGCGTATCCCGAGACTATCTTGGTGGTATCCTTGATGTTCTCGCCCTTAGCCACAGAGGAAGTGGCGGGGTTGTCGAAGCCGATTATCGTGCCGCCGAGCCGCAGCATGGCGGTCTGGAAGGACATCTGTGTCCTCGTGGAGGGCTCGTAAAAGAGCGTTCCCATGATCTTGCCTTCGCAGGCTTTGGCGTAATTCTGCGGGTATTTCTTGATGATGTGCCCCAGCTCCAACAACTTGTTCCACCATGAAACGGGGTGGTCGTTAAGGTCTAAAAGGTTTATGAACTGCGAATTCTCCGACATTTTCCCTCACGCTGCCTTTCGTTATCGTGTCAAAAGTCCATATTCTTTTATATTATATCATACAGCTCACAAAATTTCAAGCCCGAAACGCAATTTTTTTCATATCAGTAATAATTTTCCTAAATTATCCGCGCACTTGACTTTTCGGGAGATATGTGTTATAATAATTCTTGTGTTTGCGGCGCGGACACGGAGATGAGGTAATATGATGCTGATAAGACGATACACCGAGAGCGACTTGGAACAGATGGTCGCCGTATGGAACGAGGTGGTTGCGGAGGGCGTCGCCTTTCCGCAGGAGGAAGCGCTTGACGCCGAAACGGGAAGACGATTCTTCGCCGAACAGAGCTACTGCGGCGTGGCTGCCGACGGTGACAGGGTCACGGGGCTGTATATCCTGCACCCGAACAACGTGGGCAGGTGCGGTCATATCTGCAATGCGAGCTACGCGGTGTCCTCCGGCTTTCGGGGACAGCATATCGGAGAAAAGCTCGTGCGCGACTGCATACGCAAGGCGGGTGAGCTCGGGTTCCTGATACTCCAATTCAACGCCGTTGTCGAAACGAATCTCCCCGCAAGACATCTCTACGAAAAGATAGGCTTTAGACAGCTGGGCGTTATCCCGAGGGGATTCAGAATGAAGGATGGGCACTACGAGAACATTTGCCCTTATTATATCGAGGTTTAGTTGACCTATGAGGAAAGTATAAATGGAAAGAAATGAAATGAACATAAGGCGCGGGACTGCCGCGTTCTGTGCGGCGGTCATGCTGACCTGCGGACTCTCGGGCTGCGGGCAGGACATTACCGATACGGAGCTTGAAAGGCTGCCCGATACCGCCGTGACCTCCGATACGTCACTTGCCGACGATGCGGCTGTCACGAAAACGGAGGGCATAGACATAGGCGGCTCCGACAGCCTTCCCGCTGCCGAACCTGCCGTCACGGAGCTTTCGGAGGACAGCTCTTCGGCTGCCGAAAAGAAGTCCTCCAAGAAAAGCAAAAAGTCCAAGAAAACGGATAGTTCCTCCGAGAAGGAAAATGCTGTCACCGATACGGACAGCTCCTCCGCCGCCGAGAAAAAGAGTGGGAAGTCAAATACCGATGACAGCTCCGAGGGCGACGAAAGCGGCAAGTCCGAGAAGTCGGAAAGATCCGAGAAAAAGCCCGCCGAGAACAAGTCGGGGGACATCATCTTAAACTATGACGATAAGCTGGAAGCCTATTCCAAGGTCAAGCTCAAGGACTTCATAGAGCGCACCAATGCGGAGCTCATCGAGCCCGAAGCCCTCGTTGACACAAAGACATTGGGCGAGCATGAGCAGACCGTCAAGCTGAAATACGACGGGCAGGGCTACAGTGCTACCGTCCGCTATACCGTTGAGGACACCCGCGCTCCGATAGTGCTGGGTACGGGCGAGAACACGTATATCGACGTGGGCGGCGTGTTCGACCTTGAAATGAAAGTCAGCTACGCAGACAACTTCGACCGCTCACCCAAGCTGTCCTACACGGGCGAGGTGGACACTTCGGCGGCGGGAGCCTACCCCATAACAGCCACCGTCACCGATTCGAGCGGCAACAGCTACAGCTGGGAGCTGACTATCTATGTGGGCGTAGAGCCGCCCGTGACGGACACCATGACGGGGGACGGCATGAGCTTTGACGAGTTCAGGTCTGCATACGCGGGGGATAACCGCGCCTTCGGCATAGACGTTTCCCAGTGGCAGGGTACTATAGACTTTAACGCCGTCAAGGAAGCGGGCTGCGAATTCGTTATCATGCGTATAGGCTGGGGCGACAGCGACGATTACACCCTCGACAATACATACCTTGCCAATATGGAAAACGCCACCGCCGCGGGTCTGCCCGTGGGGATATACTACTACAGCGAGGACAACGACCCCGAGGACGTCCGCGACCACGCCCGTTGGATAGCGGGTATACTTGCGGGAAGAAAGCTCGATTTCCCCGTGGTATTCGACTGGGAGGACTTCGAGCATTTCCAGACCTACGGCATGAGCATAGACGACCTCAACGAGCTGTTCGAGGTGTTCGCCGATGAGCTTTCCAACTACGGCTACGACGCCATGCTCTACAGCAGCAAGACCTTCCTCGAAAACTTCTGGACTAACGACTATCACCGCCCCGTATGGCTGGCGCACTACGTTGATCAGACCGACTACGCGGGCGAGTATCAGATATGGCAGCGCTGCTACGGCTCCATCGCGGGCATAGACGGCGATGCCGATTTTAACGTGCTGTACAAATAATCGTACTGTAATATAATTTGGTCAATCATTTTATAAGGAGTGTTTATATATGACATTTAACAAGATTCTGACGATGGTCCGTAAGACTGCCGCCGTGACCGACATCAGCGGGATAGACTTCCTCGCGGTGCAGGTGAACCTCACGGGCGAAAACGGCGGAGTGTTCTATGTGGAGGTCAAGGACGGCAGGGTGAATGTTGAGCCCTACGACTACCACGACAGGAACTGTGCCGTGACCATCTCGGGCGATGATTTCGTGAAGCTGGCTAACGGCAAACTCGACCCCGTAGACGCATTCAATAAGGGCATACTCCATGTTGACGGCGACCTCGGCAAGGCTATGCAGTTCGCAAGCGTCGTAAAGAAGCAATACTAATTCCTAAAAGGTTAGTATAAGGTTCTTTTACAGACCGACCCAAAAAGTCGGTCTGTTTTTTTATGACGAATAATTTACAGCTTTTTGCGGCATAATAAGCCCGAAGGAGCTGATAAAATGCGCAGACAGACTTACATCTTCCCGAAGCCGCCCTCGATACTCGGGTCATCGGCGGTAGGAGGGAAGCTCGAAAACGAGGGACCTCTCGGAAGGTGCTTCGACAAGACCAGCGACGACCCCTATATGACCGCCGAGACCTTCGAGAAGGGCGAGAGCAAGCTGCAAAAGCAGGCGCTCCTGCACCTGTTTGAAAAGACGGGTCTGACCGAGCAGGACATAGACGTGATATTCGGCGGCGACCTGCTCAATCAATGCACGGGCACGACCTACGGCGTCAGGGGCTTCGGCATACCCTTTCTCGGCATATACGGAGCCTGCTCGACTATGGCGGAGGGGCTCATCATGGCTTCGGCGTTCACCCATGCGGGCTATGCGGAATGTGCGGCGGCGGTCACGTCCTCACACTTCTGCGCGGCGGAGAAGCAGTATCGTTTCCCTCTTAACTACGGCGGACAGCGGACGCCTACCTCCCAATGGACGGCTACGGCGGGGGGAGCCCTTTGTGTGTCCGCCAAAGGAACGGCTCCCTATGTTCGAGGCTTCACGGTGGGGAAGATAGAGGATCTGGGCGTGACCGATGCGGCAAACATGGGGGCTGCTATGGCTCCCGCCGCATGGAGCACCGTGTCGGCGTTCTTCCGCGATACGGGAATGTCCCCCGACAGCTTCGACATGGTGCTGACGGGCGACCTTGCGAGCGTTGGAAGCAGGCTTTTCTGCGAGCTTGCGGAGCGCGAGGGCGTGGACATCTCCGCGCGGCATAACGACTGCGGAAAAATGCTCTACGACCCCGATAAGCAGGACGTCCACGCGGGCGGGAGCGGCTGCGGCTGCTGCGCGGCTGTGCTGTGCGGGCATATACTCCCGCAGTTAAAGACGGGCAGGCTCAAAAACGTGCTGTTCGCGGCGACGGGAGCGCTTATGTCCCCGACGGTATCACAGCAGGGCGAGAGCATACCCTCCATATCTCACGCGGTATGGATAAGCAGCGAATCTGGCGTAAAGTCGTAAGGAGGTCATAATGGAATATATCTATGCGTTTCTTGTGGGCGGCGCTATCTGCGCGGCGGGGCAGCTGCTCATCGACTTTACGAAGCTCACCCCCGCGCGTATACTCACGGGCTACGTTGTGGCGGGAGTGGTGCTGGGAGCCTTCGGGGTGTACCGACCGCTCATAGACTTCGCGGGTGCGGGAGCTTCCGTTCCGCTTACGGGCTTCGGGAACCTCATCGCCGAGGGCGTGCAGAGGAGCATTGACAGCGACGGCGCTCTCGGTATCTTCACGGGGAGCTTCACGGCGGGAGCCGCGGGGATAACTGCGGCGGTCATCTTCGGGCTTGCGGCGGCTCTCGTGGCAAGAAGCACGGCGAAAGAATAAAGCGAAACGCACGGGGACGTTATCAGCCCTCGTGCGTTTTAAGTGTAACGATGAATTTTGTGCCCTTGCCTTCCTCGCTCTCGACCTCAATGTTCCCGCCCGAGAGCTGCAAGACCCTCACGGCGAGGGCGAGCCCGAGACCGTTCCCCTCGGTGGAGTGGGAGGTGTCCCCCTGGTAGAATTTGTCGAAGATGTGTCTGCGGGTCTGTTCGTCCATGCCGCAGCCCGTGTCCTCGACCGTGACGAATATCCTGTCCCCCTCGCAGTATTCCCGAAGCGTGACCGTCCCGCCTCTCTCGGTGAACTTGAAGGCGTTCGAGAGCAGGTTGTTCCACACCAGCGGCAGGAGCTCGGGGTCGGCGGTGATGAGCCTTCGCTCATCGGCGAGGTCGGCTTCAAAATCTATCTCCCGCTCCTCCCATACGGATTCAAACATCAGAGCCGACTGCACGAGCTGGTCGCAGAGGTCGAACTCGCTGACGTTCGGGGGGGTGGTCTGACGCTCCAGCTTGTTCAGCTTCAATATGTTGGTGATGAGAGTGCTGAGCCGCTTTGCCGCCTGCGTTATGGTGTCCATATACTCCCGCCGCTCCTCGTCGGAGAGCGTGGATAATTTGAGCATTTCGGCGCTGTTCTGAATGACCGCGATAGGCGTCTTTATCTCATGGGAAACGTTCGAGAAGAAGTCCACGCGGAGGGTCTCGATGCTCCCCAGCTCCTCCGCCATCTTGTTGAAGTCGTCTATCATGGCATCGAGGTAGTCGCGGTTCTCGCGCTCGCTTATGGGGTCTATGCGGACGGAGAAATCCCCCGCCGCTATCTTTGCCGCCGCTTCCGCGAGCCTTTGCATGGGGATATCGTAGGTACGACGTACCTGTGCGCGGGTGTAGGCGGTGAGCCCCAGTGCCACAAGAGCCCAGTAGCTCATAAGCACCACGATGATGAGGATATCATGGAAACCCGCTCTCTGCACGCCTATGAGAAGTCCGATATGGACTCCCGAGAGCAGGAGCAGGGCACCGTAGTAGCCGAAGAATATGGACTTTG